>JAEEMF010000026.1 GCA_016283075.1 Bacilli bacterium
CATGCCTTTCACGCATGCATTCACGGTTCCGAATCCCGTACCGGTCACCATTATAAAATTAACAACTCTTTGAGTTGTTTTTTTATTATTTTTCTTGACATAAAGGGGTCTATATTGTAAAATTAAATTGTGCGTTTGGAGTGATACTCAAGAGGCTGAAGAGGCGCCCCTGCTAAGGGTGTAGACCGGGCAACTGGTGCGAGGGTTCAAATCCCTCTCACTCCGCCATTAAAAAAATAACTGCAGTGATGCAGTTTTTTTATTGGAAAAATAAATACTATTTGTTATAATTAACTTAGAATAATAGAGGTGTTTTATGGATAAGAGAAAATTAGGGATACTTATAGAATTACTTCTTGCGATAGTAGGTATTTATGGAATACTTATTGCTTCTGGTTTATTTTCTGGATCATTTACTCCAGTAATGTTTAGTTACTATACAATAATTACTAATATTATATGTGTAGTTTATTTAATAGGTAAGGTTATTTATAAAATAAAATATCCTAGAAAGAAGAAAGAGTTTTTAGGAAACTTTAGAGGTGCTGTAATAATATGTATTCTTATTACAGGACTTGTATTTCACTTTTTACTAGGTAAACTCTTCAATATGAACGCTTCTAATGATATGTTTGTACGTTTAGGAAATATAATAGTACATTACATAATTCCTTATTCAGTACTTCTAGATTATTTAATATTTGATAAAAAAGGGTACTTTAAAAAGTGGGGACCTTTTACTTGGGTAATTGTACCACTTCTATACTTTGCATATGCTTTAATAACTGGATACTTTAAATTAATTAATTATGGAGGTACTCATTATCCATACTGGTTTATTGATGTAGGTCAAATAGGGTACGCTAAAGTATTTATGAATGCTGGTATAATAACAGTTATCTTTTTAGGTATTTGTTATATATTATATTTCTTTGATAATTTGATGAGTAAAAGAAAGAGTAGATAATATCTACTCTTTTTTGATATAATTAATTTGCGAGGTGATACAAGTGGAACACGTAGTAGATGAACCAATTATCTTAATAGATTATTTAATGTTAAAACTAGGTAAAACTCATAAACAAGCTAAAAGTCTTCTTACAAATGGACAGGTAGTAGTAAATGATAAAGTTGAAACTAGATATAATAAACCACTTCTACCAGGAGCATTAGTAAAAATAAATAGTTTTAATACTAAGAATATGGATTCTAGAGTAGAAATAATCTATGAAGATAAAGATATTATTGTTGTAAATAAACCTAGTAATATGCTTACTGTTGCAACTTCTAGTGAAAAAGAAAATACTTTATATCACTTAGTAGGAGAGTATCTTAAAAAGAAAAATAAGAGTGCTAAAGTATTTATAGTACACCGCCTTGATAGAGAAACTAGTGGTATAGTTTTATTTGCTAAAGCAGAAAAGGTAAAAGAATTATTTCAAAAAAACTGGGATACTGTTGCAAAAGAAAGACTATATATAGCAGTAGTAAATGGACACTTAGAAAAGAAATATGGTAAAGTAGTGCAGTATTTAGTAGAAAAAGATGAATATAAGGTATTTGCTGGTAAAAAAGGACCTGATTCTAAAGAAGCTATTACTTTATATAAAGTAGTAAAAGAAGGATCTAAGTATTCTACTATTGATATAGAAATTAAAACTGGTCGTAAGAATCAGATAAGAGTAGCTATGTCTAGTTTAGGTAATCCTATTTTAGGAGATAAGAAATATGGATGTAAAGAAAAAATAAAGAATATGTATTTACTTGCTTATAAGTTAGTAATAAATAATCCTATTACTAAGAAAGAACAAACTTTTAAAATAAATATTCCTGATGAATATTATGATATAACAAAAAAATAACTTCCTAGGAAGTTATTTTTATTTATATAATTCTTTCTTAATAAGTTCAATATTCTTTTTCATAATAGATAAGAAGTCTTCTTTATTTTTTCTTTCATCAGTAGTTATATTAGATAAAGTATGTAAGTAAGATACTTCTATACTATTAGTTTCTACTATTTTCTTTACTGCTTCATTTAATTCTTCTTCACTTGGAGCAAATACTGTTTTAACAGTACCATCTTTAATAAGTTTTGATGCAGTTGCAATAGTTTTTTCAGTAGCAGTATCACTATCTAGTGAAATAACATTAAATCCATATTTAGATAAGAATGAGAATAAGTCATCTGTAACAATAATATTCTTATCAAAAGCATTATTTGCTACAACACTTAGATCAGCATCTAAATTAGATAATTCTAGTTTCAATTCATTATAGTTTGATTCAATACTATCTTTTAAATATTTATTAGTTATATATTCATTTAATCCATTTTTAATATTTTGCGCTATCATTAGAAGGTTAGATGGGTTAAGCCATAACTCTTCAGTTCTATAATCTATTTCCATACTACTAGTTGAATCTATAATCATAATATTTCTATTATGTTTAAAGAATTTAGATACATAGTTCTTTTCATCAGCAAGTCCATTAAAGATAAATAAATCTGCTTTACTATAGTCTTTAATTTGTTTACTAGTAAGTTCGTATTTAGAAGGAATTACTCCATCTGGATAAATACTATGTATTTTACTATTATCTCCATATAATCTACTTGTTATATATTCAGTAGGATATACTGTTGTATAAATTGTTATATCTTCCATAGAGTCTGATTTTAGATTTAAACATCCAGTAGTACTTACACATATTATAGAAATAAATAATATTAATAATAATTTTTTCATTTTTTTCTCCTTTTTTTAGGGACTGGATCATACCCAACTTTACCAAAGGGATGACACCTTAATATTCTTTTAAATCCCATTATACTTCCTTTTATACTTCCATATTCTTCTATAGCTTCTATAGTATAGTTAGAACATGTTGGATGGAAGTTGCAATGATTATGAAAATCCCCCGGTATTTTTTGATACAATCTTATTAATTTTATTAAGATTTTTTTCATTTTAACACCATAATAATTTTACTATAAATTTGGGTAAAAGTAAATTATTTTACCAAAGCCTTAAAAAAATATGATAAAATGAGTATGGTGATATAAATGAGAGTATTAGAAATGTTTAATATTGAAACAGATAAAGAACCTTTATATAGAAGAGCCTTTACTCATACTTCATATGCTAACGAAGAAAATACTGAGAGTTATGAAAGATTAGAGTACTTAGGAGATGCTGTTCTAGAACTTATTATGAGTGAATATTTATATAAAAATACAGAGTATCCAGAAGGAGAAATGACTAAACTAAGATCACACTATGTATGTGAAAATGCTTTATATGAATATTCTATTAGATTAGGTTTAAATGAAGAACTTCTTTTAGGTAAAGGTGAAGAAGAAAATGATGGTAAACATCGTAAAGCAATAGTTGCTGATGTATTTGAAGCATTTTTAGGAGCACTTTATCTTGATAAAGGATTAGATGCTTGTAAGAAGTTTATGTATGATAATGTAATACCACTTATTGAAAATCATGAAATAGATTTCTTTAGTGATTACAAATCAGTACTTCAAGAACTAGTTCAAACTGATAAGAGAAGTTTAGAGTATGTAGTTACTGATGAAGAAGGACCTGCTCATAACAAGACATTTACTGTAGAAGTAAAGATAGATGATATTGTTTATGGAGAAGGAACTGCTCATAGTAAAAAAGAAGCAGAACAAGAAGCTGCAAAAGATGCTTTAAAGAAAGCACAAATGGATAATAATGAGTAAAAAGATATTGAACTACATTAAAAAATAAAGTAAAATATCATATGCAAAAAGGAGTGAAATTATGGGAAGATTTCCAAATATAGCAGCTGCTAAAGCTAAAACAGGAGCAGCTAAAGGTAAATTATATGGTATGTATGCAAGAGAAATATACCAAGTAGCAAAAAATGGAGGAGCAACTCCAGAAGGTAACCCAAGTTTAAAAAGATTAATTGAAAAAGCTAAGAAAGAACAAGTACCAGCTGATATTATTAAAAGAGCTATTGATAAAGTAAATAGTGGTACTGGTGAAAACTATGAAGAATTAACATATGAAGTATTTGGACCAGCAGGTTCTACTTTAATGATTAAATGTTTAACAGATAACGTTAATCGTAGTGTTAGTGACTTAAGAGCTGTTATTAATAAATGCCATGTTAAAATGGGTGCTATGGGATCTGTTTCATATATGTATGATCACTTATGTACAGTAGGATTTAAAGGACTTACTGAAGATGAAGTTATGGAAGCTTTAATTGAAGCTGATGTAGATTATGTAGATATGGAAGTAGAAGATGGACATACTTTAATATATGGTAATCCAACTGATCTATATAAAATTAAAGAAGCTATTCAAAGTAAATTACCAAATGTGGATTTCGATGTTGATGATATTTCAATGTTACCAAAAGAAAGAATCACTTTAGCAGGTGAAGATTTAGAAGAATTTAATAGACTTCTTACTTTACTTGATGAAGTTGATGACGTTGAAACTGTATATCATAACGTTGAATTATAAGAGGTATATAAATGGATTTTAGAGGAGTTAAAGAATTTCTTAAAGATACATTTGGTTACTTAGTAATAATTGTTGTAGTACTACTAGTATGTATTTATGTAGTATCATTACAACAAAACATAGGACCTTCTATGGAACCTACACTAGGTAATGGAGATGTACTTCTTCTTAATAAGTTATCCTATAAATTTGGTAAGATTAAAAGAAATGATATAGTTATCTTTTATTATGCAGATACTAAATATTTAGTAAAAAGAGTAATAGGTCTTCCAGGAGAAAAAATTGATTTTAAGAATAATACATTATATATAAACGATCAAGCTTATGAAGAAACATTCTTAGGTGAAGATGTTGTAACAGATGATTTTTCTATGAATCAAATAAAAGGATGTGAAGACGGAGTAATTCCAGAAGGAACATACTTTGTACTAGGAGACAATAGAAGTAATTCTATGGATAGTAGAGCTCTAGGAGTAGTAAAAGAATCTGATATAATAGGTAAACCTATCTTTAGATTTTATCCACTTACAAAAATGGGAATTGTAAAATAGAAGGTGAATAACCTTCTTTTTTATTTATAACCTTGAAAAATATATATATATATATATATTAAAATAATGTTATAAGGTAGGAATATGCGTATGAAGAATCTTATAACAAAATTATTTTTCTTTATACTTGGAGCACTTGTTTTTAGTATGAGTGCTGTTTTTGCATACTCATATTTTGCACAAGAAGTAGGATTTACTCCTACTGATACAGAGTGGGATGTAGAAAATACTAAAGAAGCACTTGATAATTTAAATGTGATTTGTAAAAACAAAAATTATATGTATAAAAATTTGTTGATATCTAAAGATAATGAGGGTAAATTGCATTATTATTATAATAATCAAGAAATATATCCACTTTATTGGTATGGATTGAAATTGGAATCATTTTTAGGAGTTGGTACACATCCAAATGGATGGGGTTTTACGTCTTTGGCACCACAAGTGACTTTTTATAATGATTATATTCATGTTATTGAAGAAGGTGAACTGCGTTTTGGAGTATTAACTATAGGAACAACAATCGATGTTTCACAATATAAATCATTTAATATACATGGTAATTATATTGGCTATACATGTTCTTATGCTCACACCGTTTTTGATTTTGCAACAGATATTTCAACAAATAATTACGTTGCTGATGAAATTAGTGCGGTTGGCTGGTCTGATATTCCAAAAGAATATCATATAGATATTTCAAGTTATAATTCTGAATATTATCCAGCTATTCGTATGCAAAACGGCAACTGCGGTTTAAATAATCAATTTAATTTATATGCAATGTACTTTACAAAATAGTGTTATATTGTTATTTTTAAAATATAGTATAACGAAGATGATATATATCTTTATTTGTCTATTAACTGGGAAAATTTAATTAAATAGTGGGCAAATAACTATATTTAAAATGGGAAAAGTGTGCTATACTTATAATAGGTGATAGGTATGGCTTATATAAAATATAAGGAACTTACAAAATATTTTAATTTTAATGAAAGACTAGAACTTGAGGGACTTCCTAAATATGTTACTGATTATGTAGATTCAGATGAAAAAATAATAGGGGCATATAAGACTTCTAGAGATAAATCTATTTTTACTAATAAAAGAATGATTCTTTTTGATGTAACACCATTTACAAAAAGAAAGAAAATACATATTATTCCTTATCATAGTATTAGTTCTGCTACTATAGAGTATGATATAGGAACAGCAAGTATTTTACTATCTTTAAATAGTGGATATCAGTTAAGACTTAATTTCGTAGGAATGCATGCGGAAGATAAGACGGAACTAAGACTTTTGTTTTCAAGAATGATGAAGGACCAAAAATAAAATTTTTGGTCTTTTTTCTTTTATTTATTAAGGGTTATGTGCTAAAATATAAGTTAAGTAAAGGAGATGATATTATGAGTAAAATTAGTTTAATGCCACTTGATACTTTTAATGTCATCAACCATTCATATTTAAACGATAATGACCGTAAGTTATTAGTAATGCTTTATCAGCCTTTAGTGGGTGCACTAGGTATAAATCTTTATTATAATTTATGGACTTTTTTAGATAATGAAGAATATTTATCAGATACTTTAGAACATAAAATACTTATTAATAGTATGGGGTGTTCTTTAAGAGAAATAGAAGAAGTAAGAGAAAAATTAGAAGCAGTAGGACTTATAAAAGTATATTTAAAAAGAGGAGAAATAAATAATTATATATATGATTTAAATGCTCCTTTATCAGCACATGATTTCTTTGCTAATCCTCTTCTTGCTAGTGCACTTCATACTTCACTAGGGAACCTTTATTACACTAAAACAAAAGATTGTTTTAAAGTACCTAGAGTTAATTTAAAAGATTATGAAAATATTACTGAAAACTTTAGTGATGTATTTGATTCAGTAGCATCTTTTGAAGTAAATGTAAGTGATATACAAAAGAGAAATCAATCTGAAGTAGGAATAAATTCTAAACTAGATATAGAAGAAATACTTGATTTAGTACCAGAACTAATACTAAATCATAAAAAGGTAACTAAACAGGTAAAAGACTTAATACTTAAGTTATCTTATATATATAACTTTGATGATAAACAAACTATTGAAGTAATTAGTTCATCTATAAATGATGAAACTCATAATATAGATTTACCTAGATTAAGAGAAAACTATCGTAATCTATATAAGTTTGAATATGATGGAGAACTACCAAGTATAGTATTTAAGTCTCAGCCAGAATATTTAAAAGCAAAAGATTTAGATGGATCATCTAAATCTAAGAAAATATATAACTTTGAAAATTTATCTCCATATGTATTCTTATGTAAAAAGAATCATACTCAAAAACTTACTTTATTAGAAGTACAAATACTTGAAATGTTATTAATTGATATGAAATTAAAACCAGGAGTAGTAAACGTACTTATCGAGTATACTTTAAAGTTATGTGATAATAAACTTCCTAAGAACTTAATTGAATCAATAGCAGGTCAGTGGAAAAGATCTAAAATTGATACAGTAGAACAAGCTATGGAAATATCTAAAAAAGAATATAAGAAAGATAAAGATGAAAAGAGTATTAAAGTAGTGCAAACTAAGAAAGAAGAAAAGACTTCTTGGTTTGATAAAGAAATAGATGAAAAAGTAGATTTAGATAAACAAAAAGAGTTAGAAGCAATTATTAGTAGAATGTAGGTGATAATATGCAGAAATTAGATATAGCAGCAAATGATCTTGGTATTCATAGTTTTGAAGAAAATCTAAAAAAAGAATACAAAGAAGCTTTAAAAAATGAAAAGTTTAAAACGCTTGTTGATAAACTTAAAATAGATGAAAACTTACTTATGAAATATACTTCTCTTTTAGAAGAAAGTGCAGAAGAATATCATAACTGTTTAAACTGTAAACATATTTGTGAATGTAAGAATAAAGTTAAAGGATATGCATATTTACCTAAACTTGAAGGAAATAGAATTGCTTTTAATTATAAAGCATGTAAGTATGAAGAAAAACTTTTAAAAGCAAATGCTTTTAAAAAGAATATTACTTTATATCAAACTCCAGAAGGAATGCTTGATGCTAAAATGAGTGATATTTATTTAAAAGATGCAGCTCGTTTTGAAGCAATTGAATATTTAACTAAGTTTATAGAAAACTATCCAAATGTAAATAAAGGACTTTATTTACATGGTAGTTTTGGAGCAGGTAAGAGTTATTTAATATCTGCTGCATTTTGTGAACTTGCTAAAAAAGGATATAAAAGTACAATACTTTTTTATCCAGAATTTTTAAGAGATATAAAAACATATCTAGGTGCAGATGAATACCGAGATATGATTAATAAAATAAAAAATACTCCTTTATTATTTATAGATGATATAGGAGCAGAAAATGTAACATCTTGGTCACGTGATGAAATACTTTGTCCAATACTTCAGTATCGTATGGATAATAAGTTATGTACTTTCTTTACATCTAATTTAAATACAGATGAACTAGAAAAACATTTAAGTGTTACTAAAGATGGTTCAGAAGTAATTAAAGCAAGAAGAATTACTGAAAGAATTAAACAACTTACAGATGATATAGAAATGGTAAGTAAAAACTTACGTAAATAACAGGAGGATTTATGGTTAGTACTTCAGCATTAAAGGACACACTTAAAAGTGGAAAAGTATCCACTTTAGACTTATGTAACAGATTTTCTTGTTCAGAAGTTGAAGTAATAATATCTTTAATAACTTTACTTAGTAAAGAAGCAAAAGATAATTATAGTGATGAAAATTTAAAAGTTCAAATTTCTATTATAGATTTACTTAAAGAAGTATCTAATCCTTCTTTAAAAGATCTAGTACAAAAGTGTTTTAGTGAACTATCTCTTTATTATAGAGATTACTATAATAAATCTAGTTCATGTAAAGAACTATTTGAAAAACTAGAAGAATCTATAGAATATATAAATATTAATAATAAAGAAACTAAATCTTTAGATGATACTATATATGAATTACTTTCATATATAATCTTTGAATTTAAAGATTTATATTTCTTAATAGATATACTTAGTAGTATTAAAAGTACAATTAATCCTTCTAGTAAAGAAGGAGTACTTTTAGCTAAAGTAATGAATAAATATTTAGAATCACTACTAGGCGATAATAATGATGATATTATCTATTATGAAGCAGTAATAAATGCTTTATATAATAATAACCTAGTTGTACATTACAATGATAAATGCTTTATTATTAACGAAATAATAGATGAAATTAATATAACAAATAATAGTGAAGAAATACCTGAAGATATTAAAAAAAGAACTATTAATAGATTAAATTTATTTATTAAAAAAATAGATGAAAATAGTCTTAAAAAGAAAGATGTTATTTCTTTTATAGCAAGTTTATCTTCTATAGATTTTAAAGAGAATAATACTTTAGTACAAGAATTTATTAATAAAGTAACATCTATTTTATTTGAAGATAAATATACTATAGATAATCTAAATATGGTACATAGTTATTTAGATGAATTTGAAAAGTTAAATATTAATTTAGAAGACTTTATTAAATTAAAAAGAGCGATTTACTTTGCTGAAAAGCAAATAATAGTAGGAATGAGTAAACCAGTATCAAAAGAAGAAGAATCTTCTATATATGGTTTAACTGATTACTTTAGTATAAAAGATGATAAAGTTAATTACTTTATAGATTACTCACCAGATGTACTAGACTGTACTGATATTAGTACATATACAATAGATTCATCTGGAGCAACAATCTTTGATGATGCAGTAGGTGTAAAAACAGAAGAAGATGGTACTAAATCATTATGTGTTTTTATAGCTAATCCAGTAGACTTTATAGATAAAGATAGTTTATATGATAAGAAAGCTCGTAGTATTGGTAAATCAATGCATATAAACGATAATACTTATTATATGATACCTGCCGAAGAAATAAAGAACTACTCTTTAGAAGAAAAAAGAGTTAATAATGCAATAGGGTTCTTCTTTAATTTTGATAAAGATGGTAACTATAAAGGTTACTCAGTAAAAAGATGCAATATCTTTGTATCTAAGAACTTTACTTATGAAAGTGCTGATGCTAATTTAGAAGCAAGAAGAGGTGGAAAAAGTCATTCTGACTTACTAGAAATAAGTGATTTAGCAAATAAACTAAATACTTATAATTCTACTCTTTATAGAGAAGAAAAATTAAAAGAAAGAAAAGAAAAAACTTCTAAATCAGGAGATATTATTTCTAAATGTATGACATTTGTTAATATTACAGTAGCAGAGTTCTTTTCTAAAAATAATTATCCTCTTCTATACAAAAAAACTAGTTTAAAAGTAAGTGAAGAGACTATTAAAAAACTAGAAAGTATTTGTGATAAAGGAGATCTAGGTAAAAAGATTAGAGAAGCTTCTAATAAATATACTTTTAGAGCTATTACATCTATCCCTTCAGGGCATGATGGAATAGGAGCTCCTTACTATACAAGTGTAACTAATCCTTTAAGAGACTACTTCTCTCTTTCAAACTTAAGAAGAGTAGTAGACTTTATGGTAGATGCATTTGATGAAGTAAATGAAGAAGAGTTAAAAGAAAATGAAAAGTTAGCTAATTATTTAACTAAGAAAAGAAATAATATGTATTATTATGCATATAACAAAAAATCAGGTAATTAGAAAAAGTTGTTTGACATATTAACTTTTAGATGTATAATAATTACATAAATAAATATTTTGATTAGGACACGACTTATTTATAGTTTATTAAAGAGAGCTACCATTTGGTGTAAGGTAGTATAAATATTTATAAGCCACTACCTATGAATAGAACTCGAAAGAGATTTCCGGTTATTCCGTTATAATACAAATTAAGGTATAAATTAGGATGGTACCGCGTATATACGCTCCTTACATAGAAATATGTAAGGAGTTTTTATTTTAGGGGGAAAAAGTATGAGCGACAAATTTTACGTTGATTTAGGAGAAACTGTTGGAATTAGAGAGTTTATGGATACATATTTAAAAGTACCATATACTTGGAAGGGTATTTTAACTCATGAAAGAATGATTGAATTTCTAGAATTCTTTGGGAAGGAATTACCAGTAGTTGTTCCAATAAGAGATATTACAACCGAAGAAGTATTAAAAGGTAATATCGTATTTGTTAGAGCAGAAAGTTGTCAAAAAAAACTTGTAGAAAAGAAAGATGGAAAATTACATACAGTTCTTGATGTAGATTTTAAAAGAAGAAAAGGAAAACTAACAGCATATCAAAATCCACTTAATAAAAGGTTAGGAAGTTCTTTCTTAGATGAACTAGCTGCCATAACAAGAAATAGTATTGAAAATGGAGTTAGAGAAAAACTAATGAAAGGAGAAGAAGTAGAAATAGAACATTTCTATTCTGATCCTGGATTCCAGCTTAGAATAGAAAGAACAAATAATAAATATGCTGATCAAAAAGGAAGAAATAAAAAGAGAAAAGAGGAGGATTATGAATGGTAAATTTTAAAGAAGATGAACACTTATATAATTTAAATCACTCTTGTGCACATTTACTTGCACAAGCAGTAAAACACTTATATCCAGAAGCTAAGTTCTGGGTAGGACCAGTAGTAGAAGAAGGATTCTATTATGATATTGATTTAGGAGATAAAGTTATTACTGAAGATGATATTCCAGCTATTGAAAGAGAAATGAAAAAATGTGCTAAAGATGCTAAGAATATTATTAGAAGAGAAATATCTAAAGAAGAAGCACTTGAAATGTTTAAAGATGATCCATATAAACTAGATTTAATTAATCGTATGGATGAAGATGAAACTGTTATATCATGTTATTCTCAAGGAGACTTTACTGATCTTTGTAGAGGAGGACATGTTGAAAATACAAAACTTCTAAAGAACTTTAAATTACTTAAATTAGCTGGTGCTTACTGGAAAGGTGATTCTAAAAACAAAATGCTTCAAAGAATCTATGGTGTATGTTTTGATACTCCGGAAGAACTTGAAGCACACTTAAATGAACTTGAAGAAGCTAAAGCAAGAGATCACCGTAAAATAGGTAAAGACTTAGGTATTTATATGATGAGTGATTTAGTTGGAAGAGGACTTCCAATGTATTTACCTAACGGATTTACTTTATGGAATATACTTGAAAATTATATAAGAGATAAAGAAATTAAAAGAGGATATGTACATGTACAAACTCCTCCACTAGGTAATGTTAATTTATATAAAACAAGTGGACACTTAGAACATTATAAAGATTCAATGTTCCCAATTATGGAAGTTGAAGATGAAGAATATGTACTTCGTCCTATGAACTGTCCACATCATATGGTAATGTATTCTAATTCACTTCATTCTTATAAAGAATTACCAATTAGAATTGCTGAAATAGCAAGAGATTGTAGATATGAATCATCTGGTTCATTAAAGGGAATTGAAAGAGTTAGAACATTCTGTCAAAATGACTGTCATATTTTCTGTACTCCAGAACAAATTGAATCAGAGTTTAAAGGAGTTGTAGATTTAATACTTGAAGTTTATAAAGAATTAAATATTACAGATTATAAATTTGAACTTAGTTTAAGAGATCCAGAAGATAAAGTTAAATATCATCAAGATGATGAAATGTGGGATTTAGCAGAAAATAAATTAAGAGAAGTATTAAAAGACTTGAATATTGATTATGTTGAAAAAATAGGTGAAGCAGCATTCTACGGACCAAAACTAGATGTTCAAATTAAACCAGCTGTTGGTAATGAAGTAACACTTTCAACATGTCAGTTAGATTTCTGCTTACCAAGTAAATTTGATTTAAAATATGTTGATAGTGATGGAAGTAAGAAAACTCCAGTAGTTATTCATAGAGCAATTCTAGGTACTTTAGATAGATTTATTGCTTTATATCTAGAAATGACAAAAGGAAATCTTCCTTTATGGCTAGCACCAAAACAAGTAATAGTACTTCCTGTTAATAATGAATATCATGAAGAATATGCAAATGAAATTTACAAAGAATTATTTGATGAAGATATAAGAGTTGAACTTGATAATCGTGAAGAAAAACTTGGTTATCGTATGCGTGAAGCTCAAATGAGAAAAGTTCCATATTCACTTGTACTTGGTGATAAAGAAAGAGATAATAAAGAAGTTACTTATCGTAAATATGGTAGTGAAGAAAAAGTTACTGTATCTAAAGATGAATTCTTAAAATTATTAAAAGAAGAAATAAAATCAAAAGGATTAAAATAATGACATAGAAATATGTCATTATTTTTGTTATACTGGATATAGAAAGTAGGTATAGTATGTCAAAAGTATTTTTTACAAAGAATATAACTCCAGAGTCTTTAATAAGAATATATGAAAGATTAGGAGTAAATTTAACTGGAAAAGTAGGCGTTAAAGTTTCTACAGGAGAAAAAGGTTCAAAAGGATATTTAAAAGCTAATTTAATTAAACCTTTAGTACAAAAACTAAATGGAACAATTATAGAGTGTAATACAGCATATCCAGGAGCAAGAAATGATTCTAAAGAACATCTAGAAGTTGCAAAAGAACATGGATTTGTTTTTACAGATATTGATATTATGGATACTAATGGAGAATTTAAAATTCCAGTACCAAGTGGTTCAAAACATTTAAAATATGACTTAATAGGTGAATCATTTAAAAACTATGATAGTATTTTAAATTTAGCACATGGTAAAGGTCATGCTATGGGAGGATTTGGAGCAAATCTTAAAAATCAATCTATTGGAATAGCTTCAAGAAATGGTAAAGCATATATTCATTCATGCGGAGTTACTGAAGATCCAGATAAGTGCTGGGAAGCAGAACATGAACAAATAGATTTTATTGAATCTATGGCTGAAGCTGCAACTGCAGTTGCTGATTATATAAAAAATAATAATAAACAAATAGTTTATATAACAGTTGCTAATGATATTAGTTTAGATTGTGATTGTGATTGTAATCAAGGTGATCCAGTGATTGGCAATATAGGAATATTTGCTAGTTTGGACCCCGTTGCAAACGATCAAGCCTTTATAGATGCAATATGGAGTACTAATGAAGAAGGTACTGAAGATATTAAAGAAAGAATTGATAGTAGATTAGGAAGACATATTACAGAGTATGCCGAAAGCTTAGGACTTGGAAGTACTAAATACGAACTTATAAATATTGATGAAAATTAAAGAGTTTTTATAACTCTTTTTTTGTGAAATTTTTTTGAAAAAATTTAAATCTTTAAAATGTGTTGATAATAAAGGAAAAACCCTTATAATTTGCAAAATTTAGGAGTTTATATTGTGTTGACATAGAAAGTATTTATGCTATAATTTAATTATATTGTAGAGGGTATCGGAATGGGTATACGCAAAAATCTTTACAACAAGTAAACGAGGCATGGTATATATGGAGAACAAAGTTATTTTAAAGTCTTTGAAGCATAGACGCAGCAAGAAAATAGAAAAGATGGTAAAAATAACTTTATTAGTGTTATTACTTGCCTTCATTCTTTTATACTTTGTATTTCGATTTATCTATAATAGTGGAAATTTTACTATAACACTCGATAGAAATCTTTATTTCGAGAAAGGAATCGTTGTTTACGATAATCCGTATGACAAGAACTATAGGAGTAGAATTCAGGTAGAGATTCCAGAAAAATTTGACAATATCTCTGAAAAATGGCTTCCAAGTGATATTGACAAATATGAAGGAAATCACAATGGTGATAATTACCTTGCTTATTCATTCTATATTGAAAATACGGGTAATGACGTATCTGATTATTGGGGAGAGATTGTAATCGAAGATGTTATAAAAAATGTCGATGAGGCGATAAGACTTAGAGTATATAAGAACGGGGAATCTGTGACGTATGCTAAGTTAGCAGGTGATGGAAAGCCAGAAAGAGGAACTACTCCTTTTGAAAGTAATTCATCAATTGCAACTTATCATGTTTCAGATTTTAAACCTGGTCAAATAGATAAATATACTATCGTGTTATGGCTGGAAGGCAATGATCCAGAATGCAACGACAACATTTTGGGTGGCGAAATTAAATTGCTAATGGAATTTAATTCAGAATTTGTCGAGAATTAAGAAGGAGAGAAGAATTATTATGAATCGTAACAAAAAACGAGAACAACGTATAAGAAAAATGATAATTGCATGTGCTCTTGCTGCAGTTGTATTAACAGCATCAACTTTCGCATGGTTCATTGGTATGCAAACAGTTAATGTTGCAAGCTTTGATGTAAACATTGCTGCAATCGATGGTTTATCATTATCTTTAAATGGTGCTACTTGGAGTGATACTGTATATATTGATTCAGATACTTACAGTACTAACTCATATACTGGTAACACAAATAGCTGGGGTGGAAGTGGACTTGTACCAGTTTCATCTGTAGGTGACATTGATAGTAATGTATCAAGACTTATTTTATTTGAAAAAGGAAGTTTAACTACTACACCTGGTGGTTATAGAATCATGGCTAGCCGTGTTAATAACTACCGTGAAGTTTCAGGAGCTTTAGAAGCTGAAGCTAACGGATATGTAGTATTTGATTTATTTATTAAAAACTTATCTGGTGCTGAATATTATCCAGCATTAAATAAACTAAATGAGGAAGCTATCTTTTTAACAACTGATTCAGCAGTTACTTCTGCTACTAATGGTGGAGTTGCTGGAACAGGTATTGAAAACTCAGTTCGTGTTGCATTTGCACAAATCGGACGTGTTAAAGCTACAACTACTACTGTAGGAACTATTACAGGAATTTCTTGTACTGATACTACTGATGGTGGTAAAGATGCTGAAGGTGTAACTGGAATTTGTTCAAGAACTGCACAAATCTGGGAACCAAACGATGTTAAACACGTTGCAAACGCTGTTAACTGGTATAAAACTTCATGTAAGAAGAGAACTGGTGCTGATTTAACACTTGCTACTTCTTATAATGGAAGTTGTGGACTTGTTAAAGATGGTACTGCTAATAAAACATATGCTGTATCTGGTGTAATTGATTATACTGATCAAGTAGATGTATATGATGGTACAGAATACAATGGATATACTGAAAGTATTAATACTGTAACTACTGCAGCAGATGGATCTATCGCTGCTACTAATTCAGAAGCTGGTAAATTAGTTGCTTATCCTTACTTCACTGATACAATGAAGAATTTAGAAGGTACAGCTAGACCAACATTCATTACTTTAGCTCCAAATAGTATTACTAAAGTAAGAATTTATATCTATATTGAAGGTCAAGACATAGATAACTATGACTTTGCTTCATTAGGAAGAAAGATTACTGTTGGATTCGGATTCACTAAGGAAAGATTTGTTGATACTGATGTTAACTATGATGATACTAACACAGCAACACTTCCAGATGATGTAAGAAGAGAAACTAATCCAATTGAACAATATACACCAAATCCTGCTGCAACTAGCGCTACAGTTGGTGATTAATAATTCATTAAATATATAGACCAAGCTAGGGGAAACCCTAGCTAGGTTATAATTTTTATAGAAGGAGAATCTTATGAAAAAGCAAAATAAGAGACACACTAAAAGAGTACGTAATCTTGCTGTTATTTGTTTCCTATGTGCATTAACTATGGTTTTCTCATCATATGCATGGTTTATAGGTATGCAAACAGTTACTGTTTCTTCATTTGATATCAACATTGCTTCTACTGATGGTTTATACCTATCAATGGATGGTCAAGATTGGTATTATAATTTAGATGCAAGAAATACAACTGCATACGAAGGAAATACTAATACATGGGCTACTAGTGGACTTGTTCCAATGTCATCAATTGGTGAAATGGACGCTACTTCATCTACTATGAAGCTTTATGAAAAAGCAAGTTTAACTACTACTCCAGGTGGTTATAGATTACTTGCTAGTCGTGTTAAAAACTATACTAAAAATGCTTCAGATAAATATGAAGAATCTAAAGGTTATGTAGCATTCGATTTATTTATTAAGAACGTTTCTGGTAATGAATATTACACAACTAACAATATTTTAAATGAAGAAGATATTTATTTAACTTATAATTCATCTGTAAAAGTTTCTAGTACAGGTGGAATTGCCGGAACTGGTATTGAAAACTCAGTACGTGTTGCATTTGCTCAAATCGGTCGTGTTGAAGGAAACACTAATAATATTGAAGGTTATGGTGTTGACAACATTACTGCTATTACTTGTTCAAATGTTGCTGCTGATACTAACCAAGTTCAAGTTACTGGTATTTGCCGTGATGCACAAATTTGGGAACCAAATGATAAAGCACACGTTACAAACGCAATTAACTGGTATGATACTTCTTGTAAAACAAGAAAAGCAAATGGAACTAATTTAACTTTACCTGCATCATATAACAACGATTCACATTGTGGAGCTGTTGCTAATGGTACTGCTGTATCAACATATGCAATTGCTAAAGAAATTGCTATTGCTGATTATGTAGATGTATATGATGGAGAAGATTACAATGGTTATACTGCTGATGTAACTAGTACATCTGACTATGTAACTGAAAGAGATTTAAAAACTAATGGTTCTGAATATGATTATTCTGGATTCACATTAGTTGATTATCCATACTTTACAGATACTGATAAAAATAAATATGAGACTGCTCGTCCAACATTTATGAAATTAGCTCCAAATAGTATTACTAAATTAAGAGTTTATATCTATATTGAAGGTCAAGATATAGATAACTATGATTTTGCTTCATTAGGAAGACAAATTTCTGTTCAATTCGGATTCACTAAGGAAAGATATAATGAAAGCGATCCAAGCTTACAATATAATGGACCAGTTGTTCCAACTATTGGTGAAGATGGAGTTATTACAGGAGCATAATCTAATTTAATTATAGGATATAAAATAAAGAGTAATTAATTTTACTCTTTATTTATATCTATATATAAGGTGGTGTTTTATGCCAAAGAAAAGCAGTGGAAAAACCACGAAAATGAAAGACAGATTAATAGGTGGTCACAGTATTGTGGCTAGTAGAGAACGCAGAAGGAAAAGAATGGCTGAAATAAAGAGGGAAAAACGAAATAATGTCCTTACAGCATTTGTTATCTTCTTTTTTGCAGTGCTTTTAATTTTCTCAACTTATGCATGGCTTTCAACAGCACTAAATGTACATATTAATACCTTTAAGATGCAAGTATCTAAAAATAGTGGTTTAACTATATCACTAGATGGTATTAATTTTGGTAGTTATGTAGAAATCTCTGCAGATACTTTAATACATGAACTAGAAGGCGTATATCCAAGTAACACTAATCAGTGGGCTGGAAGTGGTTTAATTCCTGTATCTACAATGGGAGCAAGAAATAACAATACTCCTAGATTTGATATATATATTTCTGGTGGCGTTAGATACCGCTCTAGAAACAAAACTAATGGTTTTGTTACCGTAGAACTTTATGATGAAAAAGAAGCAAGTGAATATAATAGATATATTGCATTTGATATATTCTTAAAGAATGACTCTGGTTCTCCAATAAGTGATAATCTTTATATGGATGAAACATCATTTATTGAACTAGATCCTGAACCAGAAGATGGAGAAGAAGTTGGAGAAGAAATGGATGGACTTGTTAATTCTCTTAGAGTTGGTTTCTTAAAGATGGGTACTGTTCCTAAAAAATCTCCAGCAAATATTGTACAAGGTATAACTTGTAATAATGATTGTAAGACTATCATTTATGAACCAAATAGTACTAAACACTCAGCACTTTCTATTGAAAGAGCAGCTAATTTTGGAGTTGATTTAGTTGATGGTGAACCATATCCAACATTTGCTTGGAAAGATGGTAGTGGACAAACTGTATATATTAAAAATACTATTAGTGGTTCTCCACTACTAGATCCTAAATACTTTGCACTTCAAAATACTATAAAAGAATCAGACTTTACTAGTCCATTATTTAAGATACCTGATGGTATTACTAAAGTAAGAGTTTATTTATGGGTTGAAGGACAAGATATTGATAGTTTAGAGACTAATTCAACTGGTGCAGAACTAATTGTATCAATTGATTTATCTAAGGATAATAGCGGTTACGCTGATAATTAAAAGGGTAAGGTGATAATATGAATAAGGAAGAAAATAAAGTAGATTTTGACTTATCAAAGTTAACTTTAGAAGAGCTTATAAAGGTATATGAAGAAATTAATAGTTTTATTCAGTATACTGAGGAAACAAAAATAGTAGAAGAGGAGAATGAAGATGAATAATTTTTTAGACTTCATACTAAAAGACACTACTGCTAAAAGAACGCTTATTTCCACTATGCCCACTAAAACTAAAACTAATATAAGAAAATTTAATGAAACACTTGATATTATGCATGATAAATATGAAGAATATAAATCAAGCGTAAGAAACTATTTAATAGCTAAAAGTAATTCATTAAATATAGCACAACTTGACGATTCAGAAAGAATCGAAGAGATTAAAACTAGAATTGAAATACTAGGTAATGTTAAATTTCTTTTAAACCCAGATAATACTTATTATGAAAAAATGGGATTTGATAATCTTGTATATCAAATTAGTAACTATTATGTATTTAACTTTAAATCACTTAATGATATTTTAAATGGATTTTTAGATAAGTTTGAACTTGTTGGAATTCATCTTACTAAGGATGATTTTAACTATACTTGTTATGTTAATGAGTATATGACTTCTTACTTAGAAGTAAGAGCTAATAAGTCAGATAAATATGAAAAAGTTAATGAAATATTTGAAAAAATATATTGGGTTAATCCTCAAATAGTAGAACATATTGAACTTAACTTTAGAAGATTAATTAAAAAGCATGCTAAAAAATTTGAATCTTATATTAAAAGTATAGGAGAAGAAGTAATGGCTGCTAATAATATAAAGAGTTATACTGAAGCATTAACTAAGTTAGATGCAGCATATAACGATTTAAATGAAGCATATGAAGAAGATGTAGCAGATGTTTTAGCTCTTGCTAAGAATGGTAATATTGATATTAATCAGTTCTTAGAAGGAAATAAAGTAATGAAAGCTGCATATGATTATTTCTTACCAGAAGACTTTGATAGAACTAATATTGAAAAACTAAATAAGATAGTAAAATATCTTAAAAAGATGCTTTCAAATGTAGAAGAATATAAGAGTTATTTAGAGTTCTCACCACTATTTGAAGCATTTAAAAAGAAGTATCAAAAGTTACTTCCAGAAGGTAATGAAAAGAAAACAAAGAGTGCTAAAGAAGGAACTTCTATTAGTAATGAAATAAAAGCTAAAGAAGCTGAACTTGATAAAATTAATCGTAAGATTGATGGAAGAGGAATTAGACTTTTTGGACCTAAAAATGCTTATGAAGTTAAGAATTTAAAAATGAAATCAGTAAATCTTGCTAAAGATTTATATGATCTATATAAGAAAAGTGATGAAGAGTATATTACCGAAAGAGTTCTTACTATTTTAAATAAGAATTTAACAGTCGCAGATTTACTACACTTATTCTATAGTTATGATTACTTTAAAAAGATTAATATTAAAAATGTATTTAACTTAAAAGAATATGAAGAAGTAGTAAAATATAGTGATAATTTTGATATATTTGCTATGGACTCTACAAATATTATTGTTGATGGAGTAGAAATCTTTGGAACATCTGATATCCCAAGTTTTATAGCTAATAAATATAGACTTAATAGTATAAGAATTACTTCTGAAGATTTATCAGAAGAAAATCTTGATTCTATTATAGAAAAAATTAACTTAATTATAAGAGATAATATCATAAAAAATAGTGATACAAACGCTGAAAAATTATGGTTTATTGTCCAAGTAGATAAGATGCTTGCTAAAGAAAAGAAAACTTCCGAATAAGGAAGTTTTTTTTATAGATTTTTTTATCATATGATATAATGAAAATGGTGATGAACTAAATAGTATGTGATATAGATATATTCCAGATGATATAACTGCTTCAAATTTTGAAGAGTGGAGAAGAAGTAGAAAAGCTAAAATAAAGAATGCTTAGAAAAGATATTAAGTAGAAGGTGATAGCGTGAAGGAAATCGAAATACTTGTTGAAGTATATGACAGTATTGAAACTCTTAAGAAAAAGTTTAAAAAATTTGATTATAAAGGGCTTAAAAGAACGATTGATGAATATTATTATGATCCTAAACGTGATGAACTTAAACCTAATAAAAATAATGGATTAGATCACTGCCTTAGATTAAGAACAAAAAATGATGAATATAGTATTACATATAAAGATGATATTTTTGATAATGGCAAGTGGCTATATTCCAATGAATATGAAACAAAAGTTGATGATATCGGCATGATTAGGGAAATATTTAATAAGTTAGGACTAATAAAATTTATTGAGATAGATAATAGTAAAGAAACTTATACATATAAGGATTATGAAATTGTAATTGAGTCTGTTAAGGATTTGGGAGTATTTATGGAAGTTGAGTATTGTACTAATGATTCTGTTGATGTTAAAAAAGTTAAAGAAGAAATACAAAACTTTATAAATAATTTGAATATAAACGTATCTGATGAACTTACTATGGGAAAACCTGAAATGTTTATGAGAAAACATAATATTTCTATTAAGTAGAGTATAAGAAAATTCTTATATTTTATGTAATTATTTGTTATTTATTTTTTTGGAAAAGAAAAACAAAAATAGATTATAAAAATAATCTATTTTTTAATGAAAAAAAATAAGTGTTATGTTATAATAATGATGTATATGGTAGGGTAGTATAAAAGGAGGATAAATATGAAAAAAATAGCAAGTTTAAAATTTTATATTGTTATTGGTTTAGCAATAGTTGCTTTTGCGCTTTCTACAATATTTCCTTCTTTAGCAAGATTCAAAAATAGAACAAGACTTGAAGATGTAGTATCTTGGGATGGAAGTGTAGCTACTAGTTTTAAAAAAGGAACAGGTACTGAAAGTGATCCATATGTAATTACAACTGGTGCGGAACTTGCATACCTTTCTGAAACACTTAATGTAAAAGATTATAATGGAGAGTACGTAGTACTTGGAGATGACATTGTTCTAAATGAAGGTGTATTTAACTACCTTGAAGATAAATTAACTTATACTATAAATGGTAATACTTACTATATTAAAGAATATACTAAAGAGTATTACTCTGATAGTGAATATAAAAACTTAGTTGGAAGAGTTAATACTTTAACTCCTTTAAATAATTTTAAAGGTACTTTTATAGGAGACTCTAATACTATATTTGGTTTATATGTTACTTCTAATTCAAGTGATAAATTAGGTTTATTTACTAATTTATCTGGTAAGGTAGAAGATATCTATTTAGAAAACACTTTAATATATGGTGGATATATATCAGCAGCACTTGCTACTGATATAACAAATAATACAGTGGAAAACATCTTTGTAAGTGGAAATATTATTTCTAATAGTTCTAACAAAGAAGAAAGTAAAAATATATTATTTGACGATATTTTATCTGCTAGAAGTGAAGAAAAACTTAAAGTAAATGAATTAATACTTGGTAAAGTTACTTCGTCTAAATTAGAAGGAACTATATCTAGTGTAAATGGTGAAACTTTAATAAATGGTAATAGTGTTACTGAAAGTAACTTCAGTATTAATTTAGGAGCATCTAAATTAAATGAAATATCTATTACCGGAGCAGAAGGACTTACAATAACAAATCTTAAGTATACAGTTAATTATGAATTTAACTATGCTTCTGGTATTGTAGGACTAGCTAAAAACTCTACTTTAAAAGGAACTATTAATAAAGCTACTATTCGTGGTAACTTAGATAGTGCTGGTTTAATAGCAGTTGCAACTAATACTAATGTTAATATGTCTTATAATAAAGGTAGTATTAATGGTATAAGTGCTGCTGGTTTAATTAACTATGTATCACTTAATACTGTAAGAACTTCTATTACAAATAGTTATAATAGTGGTTCTACTAATA
This sequence comes from Bacilli bacterium, assembly GCA_016283075.1. Lineage (GTDB taxonomy): Bacteria > Bacillota_I > Bacilli_A > RF39 > UBA660 > RGIG4266. The sequence goes on from JAEEMF010000026.1 coordinate 23,127, forward strand.
AAGGTAGTATTATTTCTAAAGTTAATAACAGTACTCAAATAAATATTACTAATACATTTAGTGCAGGTAGTGATTATTTTATTGATGAAATAGTAAGTACTACAGTACTTGTTAATAATTCTTATAATACATCTGATTTAAATGTTAGAACTGGTAGTATTAGCGGATCTATTACTAAGACTACTGAAGCTAACTTGAAAAATAAAACATTTGGTAAAGGAACACTTTCATTCTATGAATTTGTAGACTTTAATAATTTAAATAACAATAGAGATAATGTATGGGTATATGAAGAAGATGAATATCCAATACTATATATTGATGATTTAACTAATCCAGTAGCAAGTATTCATGCTGGAACTTATGCATGGGATGGTTTAGGATATAAACTAAAGAATATTAACTTTAGTTCTAATATCACTTATAGTATTACGGAAAATGATCCTTTAAGACCTGTAAGTGAAGTATATTATTATATTCATAAATCTCCAATTCCACTTAATAAGAGTGAAATTGATTCTATTACAGAGTGGACTACTTATAAAGGAGTAAGTTCTATTAAAGAGCAAGGATACTATATAATCTATGCTAAAGTAATAGATACAAGAGGTAACACTTATTTACTTAATACTGACTTATTAATACTTGATTTAACAGGTGCAGATATTGAAATAAATATTAGTTCTAAATCTTATGATAGTTTTGGAACACCTAATTACTTATATATTAATGAATCTAAATCATTAACTATTAAAACTCATGATGAATACTCAGGAGTTAAATCTACTGAATACTTAGTATCAAATACGGTACTTACAAGTGAAGAACTTGAAACTAGTGTATGGACTAAGTATACTGGTCCAATAAAAGTAAGTTCTACTTCACCAGTTATATACTATGTTAAGGCAGTAGATAACTGCGGATTTGTTACATACGCAAATACTGATTTTATTTCACTAAATGGATTTAGTGAAGGTAATATTACTCTTGGTAATAATACATCTAATGTATTAAATAATATTAATATTACAGATAAATCAAGTATAAGTTTAGAACTAGCTTATAACGATACTAATTACTATACTTCTAGTGAAGTACATAACTTAGTATCAAGTGTACTTCTTCCTAAAGGAACAAGTATTACTTTATATGATTTAAAGAATAATAAAGTTTATAAATATGATATTACTTCAAGTGAAGATATTTATAACTTTAATAAAAATGGATATGCTACTTATGCACTTAGTCTATTTAAAGAAACATCTAAAGCAAGCGAAGATAACTACTTTAGCGATACTATCTTTAGAAATAAAGTAATTGAAGATAGATTTAAAGTAACAGTAGACTTTAGAAATTCAAATATCTCTGATGATATAAAGAATATTAAAATATATATGAATATTACTGATAATAATAAAATTACTAGAAGTACACTTACTTCTTCAGTAAAAACATTTAATGTTATTAATGATTCAGATAGTAGTTTATTTATTGAAAGTAGTTTTAATGGAGGAATACTACTAAATAGTAATTCTTCTATATCAGTTAAATTTAAAGCTGGTATTAACTACCAAACTAAAAATGATAAAACTATATATGATACTTTAGGAGAAAATAAATCTATAGGTATAATGATTAAAGCTTATGATAGTAGTAATAATCTTATTACTAAGAGAAATATTCGTAACTTAGTTATTACACTTGATGGAGAAGAATATGCTCCTGATATAAATGGTATCTTTAGAATTAATCTTAATAATGGATTAAATGTTTCAAATAAAACTCTTGTTATTAAGACTACTGAAGATAATATGAAATTACTTAATGGAACATATACTTTAAATATTAGTAGTTTTATAGCATATGATGGTGTATATTCAAATGAATTATCTAGTGATGCTATAAGTATTCCTATTACAGTATCTAGTAGTAATACTTCTAGAAACTATAGTTTTAATGTTTCATATGATGATAGTAATCGTATTATATCTAAAGAAGATGTAAGAAAATTATTAACATTTAAATTATATGAAGATGGAGACTTTGCAAGTCCTAATATTAGAGTTTCTTTATATAAGAAAGATAAATTAACAGCATATGAACAAGATTATACTTTAGTTGATTTAAAAGATTATGTTAATGATAATTTAACTAAGTATAGTAATAAAATATACTATGCTAGTAGTAACTCTATAAACGGAGTATCAAGTACATTTAATTTAACATTACTTCCAGGTAACTTTGAAAATACTGGATATAAATTAGTATTTGATTTATATGATGGTAATACTAAAGTAGGAAGTATTGAAAAGAAATTTATTGTTAGATAGAAGGTGAATGAAGTGAAAATAAAACGTAAGGCAATGCTTATCGTAGGTTTATTAGTATTAATTTTATTTAGTTCTGGTATGACTTATTCTATTTTCACTTCAGGAACTAATATAGATGTATCAAACCAGAAGATAGCTAAATTTATATTTAATGCTGAAAAACTAGATCACCTAGAGTTAAATCTGGTAGATTTAAATCCAGGTGATAAAGAGACTTACTCATTTGAAGTAAGTAATAGTAGTGAAACTACTTTATCTAATGTAACTATACAGTATCAAATAGTTATAAAAACATTACATTTAATACCTTTAAATATAAAGCTTTATAAAAAAGCAGGTAAAGAAAGATTAGAGGTACTTTCATGTGATGAAACTTTCTCTAGAAATGATAAGAATGAGTTAGTATGTAATACTAGTACTCAGGAAATGCCATTTTCTATGGAAGAAATTGATAGTTATGAATTAGAAGTGGAATTTCCTAGTTTATATGTAGATGATATTTATTCTAACTTAGTTGATTATATAGATTTAGAGATTAAGAGCTGGCAAAAAGTATCATAGGAGGAATTATGGAAAAGAAAAAGAAATATATAATATTAGTTGTTAGTATAATAGCATTTAGTTTTCTTGTAGTACGTGGTTTTTCTTATGCTAAATATGCAACTGGTTCTATTTGGAATTATTATTTAAGATCTAAAGGTTTTTATTTTAATAGTGAAGATTTATCTACATCAGGTGTTACTAATGTTAATAATGCTTGGATAGGTGAGAATATTTACTTTGAATTAAATAATGGTCTTAATGAGTTAGTAGCAAGTGAAGTAGATATTAACTATACTGTTACTTGCAACATAACTAATAATGTTAAAGGAACTTGTAAAGTAAATAATTTAAGTAATTATTCAGGTACACTTTCTAAATACCAGGTTTGTAAAAATAATACTGGTGATAATGTAGATGTATCTAAATATACAAAAGCTGAATGCGAAACAAATGGATATGAATATGGGTATGAAGTAACTAATAATGAATTATTCTTTAACCTAGAAGGTATTGATATTAATACTAAAGATTATGATGTAAGAGTTACTGCTACTTCAACTAGTCCATATAGAAGAGTATTAATTGGGGATTATAACTTACACTTTGTAAATACTGATAATGAAGCATTATCAGTAAAAGTTAATAATCATAGTGATTACACTAATTTAGTTATTACTAATTCTTATAATAGTAATAAATGTGCAAAAATTAGCTGGTCATCTAATGATATAAGTATATTATCTGATTATAAAGGACAGGTATATACGACTGATAAGGATGGGTATGTTAATAGTATTAGTATTATAGTACCTTTAAAAAATAGTATAAATTATAACTTCTATAATAATGGAAGTACTTCTCTATCAGAGAAAGATTTTACTATATCCGAATCAAATACTTGCAATGAATAATCTTGCTAGTTTATTTCTTTTATGTTATTATTATTTATAGATTAGGATAGGTGGACACATGAACGTTTTAAAGAAAATCAAAAGTTTTATATTAACAGTGCTAGGGGTTGTATTTTTTGCATTTGCTCTAGCTATGACTATACTTTTATTAAACTATAATAAATATGGAGTAACTCAATTTGGTGAAACATCAATTGTTTTAATAAAAAATAAGATAACTTCAGATCATTTCCAAAAAGGTGATTTAGTTATTGTTGAAGCTCAAACACTTGATACTATCAATGTTGGAGATGAAGTATTTGCTTATAAAGTAAATAAAGATGAATCAGTTACTATAGATGTTGGAGTAGTAGGAAACATCTATAAAGATTCAAATGCTATTGTATTTGAAAATGGTTCTTCTTATGATATGGAATATGTAGCAGGTACTGCTGTTAAAAAGTATGAAAAATGGGGAGGAATACTTGCATTTATTACATCTAAATGGGGATTCTTATTCCTTATTCTAGTACCAGGTTTCTTAATATTTATTTATGAATTATATGCTTTAATTGTTGAAATTAAGTATGGTTCAGATGTTTATTAATAAAGTAAAAACTGATTAAAAATCAGTTTTTTTTTATTTCTAAAATAGGTCCTTTTTGGTTGTATAAAAATCCTTCTTATGATAAAATAAATATGTATGGTATAAGAGGGTAATAAAGAATACGGGGTGTAGTAATATGAAAGGAAATAAAAAAGAAATTATTAGCAAAATAACTAATGTTGTACTTGATATTTTACTAGTTGTTTTCGCATTTATTTTGCTTATTTCAATTTACAAAAACATTCAAGTTAAAGTACTAGGAAAGAGTTATGCGGACTTCTTTGGGATTTCAGTATTTGAAGTTCAAACAGGTTCTATGACAGGTACAATAGGTATTAGTGATTGGATTATTGTTAAACAATCAGATAATATTGAAGTAAATGATATTATTACATTTAAGAAAGATAATGACTTTATAACTCATAGAGTAGTAGAAAAGTATAAAGGTACTTATATTACTAAGGGTGATGCTAATAGTGCTAAAGATGATCCTATTAGTAAAGAACAAATAGTAGGTAAAGTAGTAAAGATTATTCCTAAATTTGGAATTGTAAAAAGAACTTTATTTAATCCAATAGTACTTCTACTTCTTATAATCACAGTATACTTATTTAACTTCACATTTAAGAAGAAAAATAATGATGCTGCAATACCGAATAATAAATTAGATATCTTAGTAGATAAACTTCTTGATAGAATCATTAATAAGATAGATGAAGAAAATAAAGTTAAAAATGAAAAGAAAGCTTTAAAAGCTAATAAGATTGTTAAGGTAGAAGAAGTTAAGAAAGAAGAAAAAGAAGAAAAGGTTGATCCTCTAGAAGCGATGCTAGAAGATGAAAAAGAAGAAACTTCTGAAATAGATAAACCTACTATTGAAGAAATAGTAGAAAGCAAAGAAGTTATTGAAGAACCTAAAGAAGAAATGAAAGTTGAAGTTGAAAGTGTTCAAATAAATACTCCAATGCAACCAATATCAGAAAGTGAAGCTAAAGCTTTACATGAACAACTTGATAGTATGGAAGATGGAGAAGAAGTAACAGTAGAAGACTTAGGTAAGACTATGACTTTTAGAGCAATTAGTGTTGACCTTGATGATTTATCTAGAACTTTTGAAGCAATAAGCCGTAATGAAGAACTTACTGCTAATCAAGAAAAGATAAAAGAAATGATAAAAGAAAGTGAACCTGAGGAAGATAAAGAACCAAAAGATGATTCTATTATCAAAGGTAAACTTGATATGTTATCTAAGAAAGATAAAAGGAAATTTAGTAATGTTCTAGATAGAACTATGTATCTTAAATCAAAAGAACTAGAAGAAATAATAGAAATACTAAATGATGAAAAGAAACTACTTCCTAATGAAGCTACAATCGAAGATAATTTCATTAAGATATATATTGATGCTAAATACTATAATCACTGTGGTAATAGTAATGCTGATTATAATAATAAAAATATGGTATCTAAATTAACTAAATTACTTTTAGAAGAAGCTGCTAATATGACTAATAGTTATAATGGTAACGATAAAGGATATAGTAATAAAGTTAATAAATATGCCAATATGTTTATTACAGTATTACAACTAGAACAAGCATTTAATACATATGATGCTATAGATGATCTTAGAACTGAATATTTAAAAGTACTTGATAAAACATTTAGAAAGAGAAGCTATATTCCAAGAAGACAATTTGAAATAATAAATAGTATTATTAAAGTAGAAAGAAGCTATAGATCAATGATTAACTATATACTAAAGAAAGTTAATACAGAAATGTTTGAAATAGTATATAGTCCACTAAGTTCAAATAGAAAACTTGTAGCAACAAGTTTAAAACATAATATTGAATTTAGTAAAGTTTATAGTGATTATATAATTGATAAGACTTATACTGAAGGTATAGTTGCAGAAGATAAAGTAATGGTTATGTTAACACTACTTACTTCTAAAATAACATCTGATATATTAGACTATGATTTTTCTAAGAAATATATACTATATGTCCCTGGAACACTATATAGTAAAGATAATAAAGTTGCTCAGTTAATGAGAGTAATGAATAATGATTTCTTAAAAGATAATATATTTATACTATGTCAGTATGAAGATTTAATGGAAAATAAAAAGGTTATAAAAAATCTTAAAAAGGTTGGCTTTAGATTTGCTTTATCTTTAGATGAAGCAGTAAAAATTAATGATAAAGATCATCCAATGATTAATATTATGGATTATATCTTTATTAATAAGAGTAAATTTGATACAGCAAATATTATTCCAAATCTTCCTGAGGAAGCAGCAGTGCATGTAATAAGTGAAGATATAGGAAGTAAAGTAGGTAATTTTGGTGGTGAATAATAATGAATACATTTTTTAGATTTTTTTACGAATTTATTTCAATATTCTTTGACGGACTTATATCTGCATTCAAAGGATTATTTAGTGGAATAGGAACTATGTTTAACTTTAGTGATTATAGTAAAATCATTAATAGTTATAAAGATAGTTTTGAAGGTAAGGAGTGGCTATTTGTAGGTATCTCAGTTGCCTTTATAATAATTATAGTTGGTTTAATAGTAGTACTTATTTTCTTTGCAATAAGAAGATTTATAAGATATAGAACTACTAAATTAAATCAGAATGAATTATTAGATGAAATAAGTGAACTTAATGATAAAGTAAGAAAACTTATGAAAGAAAAAGATGAAATCCTTGCTATGAAAGTTTCTCAGCTTGGTATTAAACCAGGAGAGAAAGAAGAAGAGGAAAAGGATACTGATACTGAATCAGATGAGGAGGAAGTTCCAAAAGATCTTGAAGATAATCCAGATATTAGATTCCCTAAACTTGTTCAAATTGATAGAGAAAGAGAAGGATTTAAACCTAAGAATTATGGTAATAGTTTTACACTTGCAGAACTTATTGAAGACTTTAGATGTTATGCTGCAAGTCAGTTAAAACTATATTATGATTTAGATTTATTAAGACCATTCTTTGCAGGTCTTGCTTGTGGTAAGTTAATTATCTTACAAGGTATTTCTGGTACAGGTAAAACTTCCTTAGCACATGCTTGGGGAAAATTTGTTAAACAAGATTCCTGTGTATCTCCAGTAGAACCATCTTGGAGAGATAAATCAGACTTCCTAGGATATTTCAATGAATTTACTAAAAAATTCAATGAAACAAAAGCACTTGGTGAAATTTATAATGCAGGATTTGATGATGATATTCATACAATAATCCTAGATGAAATGAACTTAGCGCGTGTTGAATATTACTTTGCTGATTTACTATCTATCCTTGAAATGCCAGATAGAAGTGAATGGCTTGTTGATATCGTTCCATCTTCTTGGCCAAAAGATCCAAAGAATATTGTTAAAGGAAAATTAAGACTTCCTGGAAACCTTTGGTATATTGGTACAATCAATAACGATGACTCAACATTCATGGTAACAGATAAAGTATATGACCGTGCTATGCCAATCGATATTAATACAAAAGTAGATCCATTTAAATGTAGAGAACAAGAAGCAATTGATATTAACTCAAGTTACTTAGAAAGCTTATTTGCTGAAGCTATAGATAAATATCCAGTATCAGCAAAAGGACTTGAACTTGTACATCAAATGGATGATTATGTAATAGCACATTTCCGTGTAGCATTTGGTAATCGTATTATGAAACAACTTAATACATTCGTACCAGTTTATGTTGCATGTGGAGGTAATGAATACTCCGGTATTGATTACTTTATAGCTAAAAAGATATTACGTAAATTTGATCAATTAAGTATTACATTTATTCGTGATGAAATTGATCCATTTATTAACTGGTTAAATAAAAACTTTGGTAAGGGTGTAATGAAAGAATGCATTGCATACCTAGAAACAATTAAAAAGAATATTTAATAAGAAGGGTAGTTGATTAATATGGCAAAGCTTTTAGAGAATTCTCTAGATGAACAGTTATATAAAGAAAGTGAATTATTTTCTAAGAAGTTAAATTCTTCTATGCATTTTAATTTGGACTTATCAGGAGATTTACTTGATTTTAGCTGGCTTGATGAAATAGAAAAAGCTTGTCCATTTATTGACAATGTAGTTAGAAGACCAAAGCTAACACTTGTTAGAGAAGAGATTACCGTTAAAACTGAAAAATCAAAGAAAGTTAATGTGTCTAGCGTTAAAGATTTAGCTAGACACACTAACTATATTACTAAAGTAGACACTGCTAAAAGTGAAGTTAGACCAGAAAAAATTCTCGATATTCGTAATGAAGAAACATATAATATCTATGAAAATAGATTTTTATATACTTTAATAAATAACTTAAATAGATTTTTAATGAAGAAAGAAGATTTACTTAAGAATTACGAAGTAGAAAATCATAAACTTCTAGAATATGTTGGTACTACTAAAACAAGTAATGCTGATGTAAGAATAGAAGTAAAATTAACTTCTACAGAAACTCCCGAAGAAGAAGGAGATAAAAAGTTAGAGAAGACAATTGAAGATGTCAAAGAAAGAGTAAAACAAATAAGAATATATGTTAATAGTTGGTACAAGAGTGAAATGATGAAAGCTCTTGAAAAAGCTAATGTTCCATTTGTTTTACCACCAATTAAGAAAACAAATATCTTCCTTAAAAATCCTAACTTCCAAGTAGCAATGGTACTATGGAATTATTTGCAAACATATGGTACAGATGATGAAGAACAACATAAAGAAGTTGTTGATAACTCAGGCGATGGAAATGTAATTAAGTTTCTTGATGAATCATTTATGTTTGATTACTTTATATTAAACTCTGTATCACAAAAGAAAAGAGAACAAAAAGAAAAACTATGTAAGGTATCAGTACTGATGCTTACAGAACAACTAGATAAAACACTTAGATTCTTAAATGCTAATGGTTATGATTTATCTGAAGAAGAATTAATAGGTAAACTTACTAAACAAATGAGAGAAACTAAGAAAGCTAGACTAGTTGGGGCAGAGGATGTTAAAAAGAAATTTGAATCTGCTATAGATGAATACTTAGAAAGGACACAAGATTACTTGTAGGAATTATAATATGAAAAATTTAAAAGATAATAAAATACTTAAAGTTTTAATGTTATTTGTAAGAATAGTCTTTGTATTCCTATTTATAGCATTTGTACTAATGGTATGCTTACAAAGATTTAGTGGTAATAGAGTATCATTCTTTAAATATAGAATGTTTACTGTTGCTACTGGAAGTATGAGCCCACAATATGTTGTAGGTGATGTACTTGTTGCAAAAGAAACTAAACCTGAAGATATTAAAGTAGGGGATGTAGTTAGTTATTTAGGAACTAAAGGTAGTTTCAAAGATAAAGTTATTACACATAAAGTTGTATCTATTGAAAAACAATTAAATGGTAGATACTTATTCCATACAAAAGGACTTACTAATGTAGTAGAAGATCCTGTTGTATCAGAAGAACAAGTCTATGGTGTAGTAAAAAGAAAACTATATACATTATCATTTGTATATAAAATAGTAGGTACTACACTTGGATTATTTATTTGTGTTATTTTACCTTTATTATATATTATTGGTTCAGAAGTATTAGCCTTCTTACTTGATAAAGAAGACAAACGTAGATCAATGGCAAAATAGTCTTAAAATTATGCTCTAAAGGAGGTGTGATATGGATGAACATCAAAAACATAGATATAAAAAATATCTAAGAATTAACATAGTTTCATTATTCTTTATAGCAGTTTCGTTCATATCGGTAACACTTGCTTGGTTCGCTTATAGTGGCCTTGCTAGAACCTCCATAGACGCGACAGTAAAAGCTTGGTATATAGAGTTTTCTAAAGGAAATGAAGAAGTATCAAATGATATAGTTATTTCTTTAGAAAATATATCACCAGGTATGGAAACTATAAATGAAGTTGTTCATATAAAAAATTTAGGTGATTCAGATGCTGGTTTAAGATATCAAATATCTTCCGCAAGAATACTTGATACGGAATATGTACCTGATGAAAAAACTTTAACACCTGAAGAACTAGCAGATAAGCTTTCTCATGATTATCCATTCCATGTAAATATAGAACTAGATAGATATTATGTAAAAGCTTTAGATGATGTAGGTACTACCTTTGAAGTATCAATTTCTTGGCCACTAGATGGGGGAACTGATGAAGATGATAGTACTTGGGGTAAACAAGCATATAACTTTCAAAAGAAAGAAGAAGATAGAAAAAAAGCCGATCCAACTTATGAAATAAGACCAGCTATTAAAATAGAAATATCTGTTACTGCAGAACAATATATAGAATCTAATATATCAAGTGATTTTGATTATAATTTAGGAGATTTAGTTATATTTGATGTAGTAAATAATAGAAGCTGTGAAACAGTAGGTGGTAACTGTATTATTACTCATATAATTGATGTTAATTCAACACTAGGTAATAACTCAGTAACACTTCTTCCAGATGTAAGAGATACATATGGAAGTGGTACATTTAGTGATTATAATACAGTACTAAGTACTATTACAGCAGGCTGGGGAGCAACAACAAGAGCTTTAACCGTACAAGATTTACTAAGATTTATTTCAACTGATATTACTAATTCAGTAATAGTAACAAATAATCTTTCAGATATTATTATAGGTAATTTAAAATATGGAAGTAGAATGAATAATAATATTACAAATGTTATTAATTCTAATGCATATTATAAATATAGTTTAGATAAGTTTAGTTATCTATCTACTAATAGATGTTACTGGACTAGTTCAAACTATAATACTAATGGATTTGCCTTTAAAAAGATAAATGATAGTACTGGTAAATTATATGAAGAAGATGCATCTAATACATGTAATATAGTACCAGTAATAATAGCTTCAAAAGCAAACTTATAGGACTTTAAAAAGTCCTTTTTTAGTGCATAAGAAAAGCAAGATGTGGCGTCTTGCTTTTCTTATATAATAGTGGAAATTTATTCTGCCATTCTTTGGCTGAAAGTTATGTTTGCTGCGATTGTGAATGAAGTATCTTCAGTAGCTGCATTTAATCCAACTTCTGTGTCATCTTCATCATTCATAAGTTCATCTTGTCCTTCGTACCATTCAAAGTAAACTCTAACAGTATATGTATTAAACTTGAAGTTATCAGTTTGATTATCATAATTTAAACTTCCTGTTATTTTGTTGCTATTAAGTGTAGTAAATACTAAGTTGTCTTCATTAGTATTTTCATCAATGATTGCGTATTTAGAAATTACTAAGTCAGGCATATTTGTGTTATCATAATCAAGTGTTATTTCATAATCAAATGATAATTCTACGTTGCTAGGGTCTATTTCAATGTCGAAATATCCTGTTGATGAAGGGGCTAATGTGCCTTCTTTGACGTTTTCATTAGGAATGATTGTAGGAGCAATAGTAATTGATGAAGTAGATCCATCTGTAATATCATTATTACCATTGATAAGAATTTGCCATTTTGCAAATGCTGCATCAATATTACCAGTTGTATTAGCAACATATCTAGAGTAAGTATTACTCATCATTGATAGTGTAAGTGATAGCGAAATAAGTAAAATTAATACTCTAAATTTCTTACTCATACATCATTTCTCCCTTCTTGTACTTTAATTATATATATATTCGACACTTATATCAATAGAAATATGTAAAATTTATGTGTAAAATAGTACATTTTAGTGTCAATTTGACATATATTTAAATGTATATTTGTATACAAAGGTAAAATATTTTATAAAATACAATATCTATTTTACACATAATCTCTTATATAATAAGGAATTACGTATAATTTGACAAATATATATAATATGTTATTATATATAGCCATGAGGAAGCGATAATATGGATACAATGTTAAAAGATATTAGAACTGTTTATCAAATATATAGTACTATTTATTCATTTGAAAGAATTTTATCTAAATATTTAAGTGATGAAGAACTAGATAGTGCTATATTTAATAATCCAAAAGAAATTAGTGATAAAATTAGTAACCTTCATATTGAAGACTTAGTAGATATTAATAGAGTATTTGAAATGGGTAGTCATTTAGATCGTATATCAGAAATCTATTCTAAATATAATGTAAAAACATTAGATGAATTAATTAATGCTTTCAGTATTATATTTGAAAAAAATACTGATAAAGTCGATGCTAATTTTATGAAGTATTTAATTGAATTATTAAATACTACCTATGAAATACCGGGGAAAGATTACTTTAGAAATATATATATACATATATTTGAAAATAAATTAATAAGTGCTAATGAACCTATTGAAGTAAGAATGGGTGATATAAAACCTTTATATTCCATATTACCAGTAGATTATAAATTATTTAAAACCAATTATGAAATATTAGGAGATAAAGATACTATATATAAAGATGGTTCATATTTAGATTATTTAATTAGATCATGTCTTACTGCTAAATATACTGGGAAAATAGGACAGTATGCATACTATTCAAACTGTATGTTAGAGGCTTTAAAAGGAAATGCATCTATTTTTACTTATGTTAATAAAGATGATTATACTAATCGTATATTAGTTGAAAATATATTTATATATATTAATCATATTCCTTCTAAAGTATTAGAGTATTTAGTAGAAGACGGAGTACTAGAAGAGCAATATAACAAAATAGATATACCAAATGTTCAGTCTAAAAGAGCATATAAAAATATAAAAAATATAAGAAATAATTTAAAAACATTGTTGTAGTTTGCAACATTGTTTTATTTTTTTAATTTTTTTTTGAAATTGTAACTTACCTGTAACTTTGAGTAACGTATAATTAAGTTGTAAAAAGGAAGGAGATTATCTTATGGAAATCTTAAAAGTTGATAATTTAACAAAAGTATATGGAAAAGATTCTACTAAAGTAGTAGCTTTAGATCATGTTTCTTTTTCAGTAGATAAAGGAGAATTTGTTGCTATAGTAGGTGCATCTGGATCTGGTAAATCGACACTTCTTCATTTAATAGGAGGAGTAGATAGACCTACATCTGGTAAAGTATTTATTGATGGAAAGGATATCTTTAGTTTAAATGATGATAAACTTGCTATATTTAGAAGAAGACAAATTGGTTTAGTATATCAGTTTTATAACTTATTACCAATACTAAATGTAGAAGAGAATATAGCATTACCACTATCACTTGATAATAGAGAAGTAGATAGAGAAAAACTAAATGAATTACTAGAACTTCTAGGACTTCAAAATAGAAAGAATCATTTACCTAATGAACTTTCTGGAGGACAACAACAAAGAACTAGTATAGGAAGAGCATTAATAACTAATCCTACTATTATTCTTGCTGATGAACCTACAGGAAACCTAGATTCTAAATCTAGTGATGAAATAGTAGCGCTTCTTAAGAAAACTAATAAAGAGCTTAATCAAACAATTATTATGATTACTCATAATATGGAGATTGCTAAAGTAGCTGATAGAATTATTAAAATTGAAGATGGAAAAATAGCATCGGAGGTTTAATATGAATTTACTTAATAAATTAACAATTAAGAACTTAAAACTTAATAAGAAAAGAACAGTAGTAACAATAATAGGTATTATGCTTTCAGTAGCACTTCTTACTGCTGTATCTTCTATGTATTATAGTTTTGTTTCTACATTAGTTTCTTATGAAAAGAAAGAGAATGGTAGCTTTCATGTAGTACTATATAATGTACCTGCTTCTGAAGAAAAACAATTTGAATATAATAAATCATTAGAAAGTGTAAGTATAACTGAGTCATTAGGATATTCTCTTATTGAAGTTAAAACAGAAGGATATAAACCTTATGCTCATGTAATTAAATTTTCTAAAGGTGCTCTTGATAATATAGCACCAACACTTATAAGTGGTAGATTACCAGAAAATAGTAATGAAGTTTTAATACCTAGTCATTTAAAGACACGTGGTAGATTAGATTTAAAAGAAGGAGATACTATCACTTTAAATCTAGGTACTAGAGTAGATGAAGAAGGTAATGAAATATTTCTAGATGCCTATAAAAAAGTTGATGAAGAAGTAAACGAAACTTTAATAAATCAAAAAGAAAAGACTTTTACTGTAGTAGGTATAGTATCTACTCCTTCACATTTTATAGAGTTTTCTGGAGACCCAGGTTATTCATTTATAACATATGGTGATAGTTTTGATAACTTAGTAAATGTTTATATTAAGTTTAAGAAAGAAAGTTTAAAAGATATTTATATTAATACAGGTAGATTTATAAATATAGATCCAGAATTATTTAATAAGTTCTATCATGATGAACCATTAACTGAAAAAGAAGATGCTATATTTGAAGAACAATATGAAAAACGTACATATCGTTATGACTTTAATAAACGTTTAATTGGTTTAGAAACTGATCCACTTAAATCAACAGGTCTTGATAGTGTAGGTATAGTAGTAATAATAGTACTTGCTATTATTATATTTACTTCAGTATTCTGTATTAAAAATAGCTTTGATATATCTATTACAGAAAAGATAAAACAATACGGAATGCTAAGAAGTATAGGAGCAACTAAAAAACAAATAAAGAAAAATGTATTTTATGAAGCAACTATTCTAGGAATAATTGGTATTCCTTTAGGAATATTATTTGGGTTACTTGCATCATTTATCTTAGTATTTGTAACTAATTACTTCTTAGGTGATGCAATACTTGGAAATTCTAAATTATTATTTGATATTTCGTGGATAGTAATAATAATATCTATATTACTAGGTATTATAACTATTTATTTTTCAGCATTTAGTAGTGCAAGAAAAGCTTCTAAAATCTCTCCAATTGATTCTATTAGAAATAGTGCAAATATAAAGATAAAAAATAAATCTTTAAAATGCCCTAAATTCATTAAAAATATTTTTGGTATAGGAGGAGAAATCTCTTATAAAAATATTAAAAGAAATAAAAGAAAATATCGTACAACAACAATTTCTATTATTGTATCTGTATTTGTATTTATAGCTTTATCTACATTTATGAATACAACTATGGAAGCTACTAAAGTACAAGTAGGAGAAATGGACTACAATATTTATATAGGTTCTTACTCTGATACAAGAGATACAATAGATGGTTTAGTTTCTTCAGCATATATAGATAAGTATTCTATTATAAGAGATATACCAGGAACATATACTAAATCATATTATTCAAAAGAATATATTGATCGTTTCGGTGATGATAATACTGAGTTAAAGCGTTTTATAATACGCTCTATAAGTGATGATTCTTATAATGACTTTATAAAAGAATTAGGATTATCTAAAGAATATTTAAAAGATAAAGCAATTTTATTTGATAGTGATGTAGTTTCAACTGGTAATAATATTAAAGAAACTATTAGACTATATAACCTTAATAAAGGTGACAAAGTATCTTTAAATGTTAATGATGTTGATACTACTATCACCATAGGAGCAGTAACAACTTCAAAAATACCATTTGGTATGTCTAAAAAATATGATGTATCTAGCTTAATTGTTAGCGAAGAGTATTATGATAAGATTTTTAAAGGTGATTCTTATTTACAAACATATGTAGTTGCAAATAATGCGTCTAAATTCCAAGATGAAGCCGAAAATAAATTAACTGGATATGAACACTTTCTAAATAATGCTGAAGAAGAAGCTAAGATTCTAAGAAATTTATTTATTTTAGTTGCAATCTTCTTATATGGATTTATTATAGTAATATCTTTAATAGGTATAACTAATATCTTTAATACACTTACAACTAGTATGCAACTACGTAAACCAGAATTTGCAATGCTTAAGTCTATTGGTATGACAAGTAAAGAATTTAATAGAATGATAAGACTAGAATCATTATTCATGGGTCTTAAATCATTACTTATTGGTATTCCAATAGGAATAGTACTTTCATACATAATACACTTTGCAGTAGGAAGAGAAACAGGTATTCCTTACAGTCTTCCTATAATAGCAATTTTAATATCTATTCTAGTAGTATTCTTACTACTAACAATAATAATGCATTTCTCTATTAGTAAAATTAGTAAACAAAATACTATAGAAACTATTAGAAATGAAAATATCTAAAAGGAGATTTATCTCCTTTTTATTTTTAATTAAAAACTTTCGGTTTCAAAATGAAACCGCAAATATATGCAATAATCCTTTAAGGTCGCAATTTGCGACCTTAAAGAAAGATATTATTTCATTATAATTTTTAAATAAAAATATCATTAAAAAAAGGAAATAAGTGATTTATCTCGTATTATATTAATAGGAGGTAATTAATGAAAGAAATAATAATAGAAGATCTAATTTACGAAATTAAAGGGGTACAGGTAATGCTAGATAGTGATTTAGCTAAACTATATAATTGTAAGAATGGAGCTAAGGAAATTAATCAAGCAGTAAAAAATAATCCTAATAAATTTCCTGATAGATATTTGTTAAGAATTACTGAAAAAGAATTTAATTCTTTGAAGTCAATACATTTGACTTCAAAAGGAGGTGCTAGGAAAGGACATACAGCTTTTACAGAGCAAGGAGTATATATGCTCGCAACTATTCTAAAAAGTGATATAGCTATAGAGGTTTCTATTAGAATAATGGATGCATTCGTAAAGATGAGAAGATACTTTGCAAGTAATAATGAAATACTTCTTAATCATGAAAATAGACTTCTTGTTTTAGAAAGTGCCTTTGATAAGTTTAAAGAGAAAGGAATAAATAAAATATTTTTTGAAAATGAACTATATGATGCATTCTCGCTTCTTATAGATATTTTTAATAAAACAAATAAAGAGATAATTATTATTGATAATTATGCTGGTAAAGAACTATTAGATATTTTAAAAAATATTGATAGGAAAATTATAATAGTTTCTAAAAATATAGATGATGTATTAAAAAATAAATATAAATCACAATATAGTAATGTTTCTTTTATAAATAATGATTCCTTTCATGATAGATTTATAATTATAGATAGAAAAATATTATTTTCAAGTGGTGCTAGTTTTAAAGACTTGGGAAAGAAATGTTTTGGTATACATAAAATAGATGATATGGATTATTTAAATAGAATATTAAAAGTAATAAATATTGATTATGAATAGAGTAATCAATATTTATTTTTATGTTATAATTAAATTAACTAGGAGGCCTTTTATGAATATATTATTAGTAGAGGATACAGAATCAATTATTAAAGGATTAACATATACTTTAGAAAAGAATAATTATCATTTAGATGTTAAAACTAATATTACTAGTGCTAGAGAGTTTATTGAATCTAGTAATATTGATTTAATAATACTAGATATTACTCTTCCTGATGGTAATGGTTTTGATTTATTTGAAAATGTAATAAAAGAAAAAAAGATACCAACCATCTTTTTAACAGCAAGAGATGATGAAGATGATATAGTAAAAGGCTTAGATATAGGAGCGGAAGATTATATTACTAAACCTTTTAGTACTAAAGAATTACTTGCTAGAATTAATAGAATTCTTTTAAGAAATAAAAAGAAAAGTATTATTACTATTAAAGATATTTCTTTTGATACTGATAAGTTAGTACTTACTAAAGATGGTAATATAATAGAACTAAGTGCACTTGAACTTAAACTAGTTAATTTACTATTTAATAACTTAAATAAAGTAGTAACTAGAAATACTATTTTAGATAAGATATATGACTGGACAGGTAACTTTGTAGATGACCATACTGTTACTGTATATTTTAAAAGAATAAGAGAAAAAATAGGAACAGATATTATTACTACTATTAAAGGAATGGGTTATAGAATAGATGAAGAATAAAGTAGAACTTAAAAAATTTTTTATCTCTATTTTTATAACACTTCTTATTCTTACCAGTATTTTTAGTATATATTTTATACATCAGTATAAAACATATACTAGAGGATATAATGATAAAATAGTAAAATTAGTAAGTACTATTAAAGAAAAGCATCCTAGTATATCTGATGAAGAAATATTTAATATATTAAATGATGATACTTATAATGAAGAATTATTTTTAAAGTATGGTTATTCTTTAAATGATACTTCTATAGTAAATAAAAATGATAATATATTTAAAATATATTTAGTAATAGATATTACTTTAATAATTATTTCTTTCATAATTCTTATAATAATATTCTATTTATATTTATCTAAAAGAGATAAAGATATAAAAGAAATAACTAAATGTATAGAAGAAATAAATAAAAAGAATTATGAACTTCAAATAGATACTATTTCAGAAGATGAATTATCTATTTTAAAAAATGAAATATATAAAACTACTATAATGCTTAAAGAAGCAGCAGAAAACTCTAATTTAGATAAACTAAATTTAAAGAAATCACTAGAAGATATATCACATCAACTTAAAACACCACTTACTAGTATTATGGTAATGCTTGATAATATAATAGAAGATCCTGATATGGATAAAGAAGTAAGAAATGACTTTATTATAGACATTAAAAGAAATGTCTATAATATAAGTTTCTTAGTACAATCTATTTTAAAATTATCTAAGTTTGATGCTAATACAGTTAAATTTATAGAAGAAAAACATAGTTTAAAAGATATAGTAGATGAATCTATTAAGAATGTATCTCCACTATGTGATTTAAGAAATATAACTATAAAAGAATGTATTAAAAAAGATTCTATTATTACTTGTGATGAGAAGTGGCAAATAGAAGCTGTAACTAATATACTTAAAAACTCTATTGATCACTCTATAACAGGTAACGAAGTTACTGTTATAGTAAGTTCTAATAATGCTTACTCTGAAATTACAATAAGCGATAATGGTTGTGGTATATCTAGTAAAGATATGCCTCATATCTTTGAAAGATTTTATAAAGGGGAAAACTCATCTTCAGATAGTATTGGTATAGGACTAGCCTTAGCTAAAACTATTATAGAAGAAAATAATGGTAGTATTAGTGTAGAATCTTCTAAAGAAGGTACTACATTTAGTATTAAATATTTCACTTTATAGGAGGACTTATGTCTAAAGATAATAATGTATTTACAGATGAAGAAATAAAAAAATATTCATTACCTATATATAAGTTTTATAAAGGTATATATTCTTATGGAAAATTAAAAGACGAAATGGAAAGTATAAAAGGAGTAAAGTATATTACTCCAGGGCAGTTCAACTACCAAGTATGTGAAAATGATGTAGAAGGTCTTTTAAGTAGAAAAGAATATGGTACTTATAAGCCAGGAGATATTGATTTCTTTATAATAAGAAACGATAGAATTAAAGCTCCTTTTAATGAGTATGATAGATATTTAAGGATAATGGCTAATACTGGTTACCTAGACTTTACTAAGGAATATGTAACAAAGCAGCATGATAAGTTTTCTTCTATAAAAGAAGAAATACTATCTAGTAAAGTAAAAGAAGTACTAGATATGGGTATTTCTCCATATACTGATAATCTTACTAAAGCATATATGGAAGAACTACTTAGATCATTTGATATAAATGGTCTTTCTAAAGAAAAAGATGAATTTGATCATTTAGTAAAAGTACTTGATAAATCATATAATCATATTTCATTTGATACTAAAAAGTGTAAATAGATATAAACATATTAAAAGAAAACTTATTTTCTTTTAATATGTATGTTATGATATTTTTGGAGGGATAAATGTGGTTGCACTTACAGTTGTACTTTGTATATTAGAAATACTTATACAAGGACATTATTTATATCAATTTAATAAAAAGAGAGATTTAAAAGCATGGAACTATTTTGAAGGTTTTAATGATTCAAGTTATTTAGTAGCAGTACTTTCTTCATGGCTTATAATGGGAAATGCATATAGTTTTAAAGGAGCATTTTATGTACTATCTACATTCCATTTCTTACAAAAGAATACATATGATTTAAAACCATTATATACAGGAACAATAATTTGTTTAATATTTGTTATTATTAACTCAGTTTTACTTGCTATGGGTCATAAAATAAGAAATAAGATAAAGAAGAATGCGGAGATTAGATTTAATCTAAGAGGTTTAGCAACCAGAACAATAGTATTTATAGGTGCAATACTATTTGTGCTAATATCTGCAAAAGTAGAATTTGCATCTTCTAGTAAATATGATAGAGAAGAATTAATTAATAACTTAACTAAAGTATATGGTAATGGTAACTTTAGAATACTAGATATTAATAAAGTATATCAAGACTATGGTTTTGTCGGATATAACTATACTATTAAAACAAGTTATATGAATAAGAAATTCTTTGTTATGTCATATGAAAATATGCCAAAACATTTTTATAGAGATAATTTCTTACTAGTATATGCTTCTAATAAATATAATTTAAAATATAAGTTAAGTTATAATATCTTTACTGGAGTAGTAACAGAAGACTTCTCTAATTTAATAAATAGATATAATAAATTAACACCTTATGAATATGATAAAGATGATTATGAATTAACATTCCCATATTTAATAAATAATCCTGATTCTAATGCTATTACAATAGGATTAGATGAATATTTAAAGAACTATGAAACATCTTTAAAAAATGGTACATATGAATAAAATAGCATCAATTTGCTATTTTATTTTTTTATGTTATAATATCACCCCTGTGGGGTGAAATATATGGAAAAGATTTTAGGAAAAGATTTTTACAATGAAGAAATAAAAGAATACATGATTGTTAAACCAATTAATAATTCAGCATCTTTAACTTTATTTGTTATTTTAACAGATTTACAAGGAAGAGGATATGCTGTATCAATAAATGAATTTGATAGAAAACAAGTTAGACCTATTAATGATATGCATCATTTTCAAATAGTAAAAGGTAATGATAATAAACCTCTTTATTTAAATGATGAATTAGCTACTAAAATAGAAGAAGATTTTAGAATTAAAATGGAATCAGGAATGTACAATAAATATGTATATTCTAATGTAGCAGATTTACTTCCAAGAGTAGCACGTAAACTAGGAGGACTTAATTATGATGATAAGTTCTACGAAGAATTAGGTAAAACTTTAGATATAAGAGAGTTAAGATATCTATCTGATATATTATCAGAAGGATGTGCTAACTGTGATAATACTGAATGTGAAAGAAGAAAAGGATCTTGCACAAACTGGACTAATTATAAAGTAATTGGTGAATATAAATATAATAATAGAAAAGCTTGGTAATATAATTACCAAGCCTTTTTATTAATTTGCTTATTTTTAATACTTTGTTATAATACTTATTCGTGAGGTGATACTATGAGTAATGTTCTTGGTATAGATATGAACGGTGAAAGAATAAAAGAATATATGCTTCTTGAATATACAAATAAAAAAGATAGAGATTATGGTTTATTATTATCACTAGCAGATGATAATAGAAAAGGATACGCAGTATCTTTACCAAATTCTAAAAAAATGGTAGTTAAACCTATTAAAGATATGGAAGATTACTGTATAGTAAATATTAAACCTGGAGTTCCTGCTATGCTTCCATTTGATACTTGTTTTGAAGAAAAAAGAAAGTTTATTAATGGAATGAGAAGCGGAGAGTATCATAAATATATTAAAACTGATTTAGGTAGATTAGGTGGTCATCTAGATTTTCTCACACATAATTTTTCTAAATCCTTTCTAAGCATTAGAGAAGAAAAACTTTCTCAGTTATTTAGAATAGTTGGAGAAAAAATAGATCCACTAGAATTTGAATATATTAAAAAAGAATATGAATTAGATGAAAATAAAGAAGATGACATCTATAAAAAAGTAGGACAATATAAGTACTATAGTCAGTGCCATAGAAAACCTGGTAAATAAACCAGGTTTTTCTATTGACATTATATATAAACTAGCGTAAACTGGTGGGTATGATAATAATACCCCGTAGGGTATAGGGAGGTTATATGGAGGAAGAATTATCTAATTTAAATTACACCTTAGATAAGTTTGATGAAGTTATAGAAGATTCTAATCTAAAGATTGGTAACTTACCTAATCTTTATCCTAAAGATTATGATTCTTTGATGGAAGAAAAGTATAGACTTTTAAATATGATAGACAAAGTAAATAACTCTAAAAAGAGTCCTTACTTTGCCAGAATAGACTTCCAGTCTAATCTAGGAAAAGAAAAGTGTTATATCGGTAAAGTAGGAGTACAAGACTTTGATAATAATATTGTTACAGTAGACTGGAGAGCTCCTATAGCAAGTCTTTATTATGACTCTAATATAGGAGATGCATCTTATACTTCTCCAGATGGAGAAGTAAATGGCTCTCTTACATTAAAAAGACAGTATGTTATAGAAGACTCTAACTTAATTAGTTTTAATGATGTAGATACAGTATCTAATGATGAACTACTTAAACCATATTTAAATGCTTCAGCAGATAATAGACTTAAGAATATAGTATCTACTATTCAAAGTGAACAGAATAAAATAATAAGAAAACCACTAGGACAAAATATGGTTATCCAAGGAGTAGCAGGATCTGGTAAAACTACCGTAGCGCTTCATAGAATAGCATACCTAGTATACAATAATAGAAACTTATTTAAACCTAGTGATTATATGGTAATAGGGCCTAATAAATTCTTTGTAGATTATATATCTAGTATTCTTCCAGACTTAGATGTAGATGGAGTACTAGAATATACTTTAGAAGAAGTATTTGAAAGGTATACAAATGAACATTTTAAAATAAGTAATAACTTAGATAAAATAACTTTAAAAGATGATACTTCATCTTTTAAAGTATCTTTCAAAATGAAAGAGGTAATAGATTCTTACTTTAATAAAATAGATATTTTAGAAAATAGTGATTTTACTATTAAAGGTATTAAAATACTTTCTAAAAATACTATTAAAGATATCTTTAATAGTATTAATAAAAACCAGTATATTAGTATTAAATCTAAAATAGATAGATTAATACTTCTAATACTAAAACATATTGATTCTAATAAAGAACAAATAGTAACATCTTTAATAAATAAAGGAGTACCTAGTGATACAATTACTTCTTTTAAAGAAGAATGTGAATACTATTTAAGAAGATATTTTACGGTACTAAATAATAAAATAAAGAATATCTACATAGATATTCTTAAATCCTTAAACTTTAGTACTAGTAAAATATCAGAAGGTATTCTTGATATAGAAGATATACCATCTCTTATATACATAAAATATCTATTTGATGGAGATAATATCTATAACAATATTAAACATATTGTTATAGATGAAGCACAGGACTACGGAGAGTTTACTTTCTATACTTTAAAGAAAATATTTCCAAATAGTTCATTTAGTATATATGGAGATTTAGCCCAGTCCTTATATTCTTATAGAAGTATTGATACGTGGGAACCTTTGAAAGAAATATTTAATAATCTAGAAATAGATTATTTAAATAAAAGTTATCGTACTACTATAGAAATAATGAATGAAGCAAATACTATAAATGAAAAACTTAACCTTCCTATAGCAATACCTGTTATAAGACATGGAGATAAAGTCTTATATAAAGAGGGTAATATAAAAGAAGTACTAGATACTTTAAAAGATAAATATAATACAGTCGCAATAATAACAAAAGATTCATTTAAAGCTGGTGAAGTTTATAACAATCTAAAAGATAGTTATAAAGTAAACTTAATAACTAAAGATAATATATCTTATGATGGAGGAATACTAGTAGTACCAAGTTATCTATCTAAAGGATTAGAATTTGATAGTGTAATACTAATAGATACCTTTGATAAAGATAGTAAACTAGATTTAAAACTAAAATATGTATCAATGACTAGAGCACTACATAAATTAGTAGTTATGGTATAATACTATTAGATAGGAGAGTACTTATGGAATTTAATGAAGTAATTAAAAATAGATTTGCATGTCGTAAGTTTAGTGATAAACCTCTAGAAAAAGAAAAACTAGATATGATACTAGAAGCAGGAAGAATAGCTCCTACAGCAAAAAATAAACAACCATTTAAGGTTGTAGTAGTATCTACACCAAATGGTATAGCATCTATAGATAAAGCTACTAGCTGTAGATATAATGCTCCAGTAGTATTAGTTGTATGTGGTAATAAAGATGAAGCTTTCTCTAATGAAGTAATGTCTACATATGAAATGGATTCATCAATAGTCGCAACTCATATGATGCTTGAAGCAACTAATCTAGGAGTAAATAACATATGGATAGAACTATTTGATAAAGATATCATATCTAAAGAATTTGATTTACCAAGTAACCTTATCCCAGTATGTCTACTTCCGGTAGGATATAAAACAGATGACTGCACACCAAGTCACTTACATACAGAAAGAAAACCACTAGAAGATATAGTTATTTATAAATAAGATATGAATAAAGAACTATTAAAACTATTACCAATAGAAACAAAAAGACTAGTAATAAAAAAGACTACATTAGATGATGTAGAATTATTACTAAAACTAGATAAACAGGAAGAAACCCAAAAGAATTTAGGCGGTATAAAAAATAAAACAAAAGAAGAAAGAATATCTTTTCTAAAAAAGAAGGAACATTCTTTAACAGTATATTTAAAAGATAATACTAGAATAGGATTTATAGATTTTAAGATAGAGAATAGTATTGCAACATTATCTTATATTTTTGATTATGATTATACTAATAAAGGCTACTGTTCAGAAGCATGTAGAGTACTAATTGATATTTCAAACAAATTGAACATATCTAAGATAGTAGCAGATGTAGTAGAGGATAATAATCCATCTAGAAGAGTGCTTGAAAAACTTGGATTCTTATTTGTGAAAAGTAAAGATGAAGATCAATTATTTTTAGAATTTGAAAAGAGGTTATAATACCTCTTTTTAAGTTAAAAAATATGCTCTCTTTGGTAAAGAAGAGGGCAAACATATGATATAATATAAGTACTGGTGATGGTATGCTTGTTGATGAATTTAAAAACAATATTAGCCTTTTGAAAGAAGAATATATTAAAAGCAGATTTAGGATTGAGGCTTTATATTTTTTGATTACAAATTACTATATCGAGGAAACTGGAGGAAGTGAAGTTCTGGTTAGATTTGATGACATTAGTGTTATAGAGAATTATTTATATAAACAGAAAGAGTTTATTTATTTTGTTTTTCAGTTTTTGAGTAATATAAGTAAATCTATTCCTACGTCTGAAAGTTTATTCCAAATTAAAGAAGGGATGTCATTTCCGCCTTTGAATGATGTTTTTCCTTATTATTTTGATAGCCTAATTATACAATTTTCTTCAATTATTGAACTGAATCAAAAAAATCAATTAGAGCATTATTTAAATAACGGTAATTCTTTTCATTTTTATCCTGATAGGAATCAATTTGGGCTATGGTGGGAAATATACATGTTAAGAAATAGAATGGTTCATTTTACAGAAAGTAGATATTCAGAACAATCTAAAATTTGTTCTTGTTATGAAACGTTCAGTTCTAAGTGTAATATGATTAAAATTGATAATCATAATCACATTTTTTTTGCTAGTACTTTAATTGACATATATAAAAGTGAATACATTAAATCGAAGATTGAAGAAGCAATTTTGTCCAAAGAGAGAATTAATCCATTTGATTTATTATTCCCATTAAAGTCTCCGAAGGGTTACGGTAAAAATCAACCTATAGTATTGCATTTAAGCGATGATATTTATTTTGATTATGCGTCTTCTGGAGTACGTTTATTAAATGAAATTAATACTTTTTTGAATAAAATAAATAATATTCTTTTTGCTCATATATATAGCCGATTGAAAAATAAAAAAAATATAACTAATGTTAATATAGTTTTATATATTGATGGCGAAAAATTGACTATGAAGGTAGATGAATTATTTACTAATTGGAGAGAAAAGAAATAAAGAATAAATATCTATAACAGCTAACCCTTCTCTGAAGAGAGTAAAAGATTGCTCTATTTTTAATTGCTTTTTGATATATAAAGGTTTGTTGGATTTAAATGCTATTATTAGGGAACATTTTAGGTACAAATATATTTAAACAGGATACATATTGTTATGTATCCTGTTTTATTTTTTCCCAAACTTTATTCCATATAAGGTATATGAACTAAACTGGTTATTAAATGTTATATCTATTTGATTGTTATTAGTAGGGATGATAACCCATGATTTTGCTACTCCGCATGAACCACCTGCATTGTTACCTATATCACCTGATAGATAGTAATTAGCATTTGTTATAGATGATATATTTAGGTATTCATGTAATGTGCTATAGTATCCGGTAGGAGTTCTACTAATATATGCGGTTAATATATAGAAACTATAATCACTTTCAGGAGAGAAGGATGTTTGATTTGCATTTCCTTCTTTTTTAATAAGTGTCTCTTCTTTTGGTTTTAAATAGTTATTATTATGTGATTTGATATAGGAAAGTGCTTCTGAAACATTATTAACGTTCCAAGATGAATCTAGTGGAGTATATCCTAAGTCTTCACTTACTGGAGTATAAGTTTCACTTCCTAGTGATACTCCGTATACTCCTATACCATCTAGATCTCCAACTACTTTAATGGTGATAGGATCATCTGTTTTAGGAATAATAATATATGATCTCCCTGCTCCAGAAGAACCATTACTACTATTATTAGATGAAGTTCCTACCTCATAATAATCAAATGTATCATTTATATATGATTCATCTATTGCTGTTCTTTCTAGGTTCATAGATTCATATCCTGTACCACCACTAAAACGAAGTATTGTTGCTATATAAAAGTCATAATTACTACTAGGAGTAAATGTTACTGAACTAATACTATATGGATATTGAGAAGGCCCTATATTGTTTACCGATGTTATATTTCCTACTTTATATTTAAACATATCATAATCTAATATATAGTCTAATGCATTAGTTATAGAATCACTATTAGTATAACTATAATTAGTACTAGAATAAGAGAATGCATACACAATATCATTTATCAATAATATTGAAATTATTGTTAAAAAAAATAATTTCTTTTTCATATACACCTCCCATTATTCTATCTTTAATTATATATATATATATTAAGTCAAGGAATGTATAACTTTTAATATAACTGGAAAATGAGAATAATCTACAATTATATATTGACATATATTAACCTATATGTTAATATATGTATGAAAAGAGGTACTAAAGGACATTAGGTGGATAAAAAGGAAAAACGAAAAAGGGATAGAGGAAGGAGAATATTTAGAAGAAAGGAGGAAATAGTTTTATGATTATTTCTGAGACATCTGGGTATAAGAATAGCTTTGGAAAAATAAAGAAGAATTATGAAGCTAGGGGAAAATTGAATAATGTGCTAAATCATATTGAAAATGTTAATAATTATAATGATTTAAAGAATCATCCTATGTCATACATATATGGATTTGAGGAATTAAAAGATGATTTAGCAGGCTTTTGTAGATTTTCCATTGATAAGAACGGTAGAAACGGAAAATTGAGACTCATTTTCTCGTATTCTAATGACACTATCCATTTGGAATACATATCTGATGAACATTATACCGATTTTAAAAGATATAAGAGGAAAGTATGAAGGTGATTTATATGACACATGTTAGTTTTGCTGTTGTATTAAAGGATTATTTGAATGAGAACAATATATCAAATAAGGAATTCGCTGCTAGAATAGGAATTACACCAAAACATTTAATAGATATTTTATCTGGTGAAGTAGAATTATCTACTTCCATTATTCAATCAATTTCTGTAGTTACTAATATTCCAGTTGACTATATTATTAAATTTGAAGAAAATCATCGAATGGAAAATGAAATCGAGAAGTTTTTAAACGAAAAAAATATTTCTTTAACGCAATACTTGAATAAGTTTTCATATAGGGAATTACTTAAAAATAAATGGATTCAATTTGTTCATGTCGATGATAAGATGACTACATTAATGGATATATTAAAGTATTTAAGAGTTTCAAAACCTGATATTTTATATAAATTGGATAAAAATATATTATATAAAAGCAAAAATGACAAACCTGAGTTGTTGATGATTTGGTTAGAAAGATGTTATAGAATTGCAAAAGATCAAAAAGTTGCTGCTTATAATAAGGATAATATTGAATTGATTGTTGATTATATAAATACATGTGCAAAAAATGGTGAATTCAGTGAGAAAGACTTGATTAAAACTTTTAATAAATATGGAATAAAATTAGTTATTCAAGAAGATTTGCCTGGTTCTAAAATTCGAGGTGCATTTAAGGTTAATAAAGATACTCCATCTATATATATAACATATAAGCATAAAAGAATAGCAGATATATATTTTGCGTTATTACATGAATTGGCTCATTGTAAGAGTGATTTTAATCAAGCTAAGGCATCAAGTATGGTTTCATATGATGATGGCAATTGTGAAGATAAAGCTGATAAACAAGCTTTAAATTGGATGGTTGATGATAAGTATTATCAAGATATTATATCGAAATCCTTTTATGATATTGATAATGAGAATAAATATCCAAAGTGTTTTATTTTGTATCGATTAGCTTTAGATAAACGAATTGAATTTTCGAATGAATATTATCAATTATATAATTATGTTATAGATTCCAATGATTTAAAGTGATAATTTTCTGTATATTTTTATTTTTTTCAAAGCGAGAACATCAATTGATGTTCTTTTTTTGTCCTTTACTTTTTTACTATATTTGTTATAATTATAGTAGATAATAGGGAGGCTATTATCATATATAGATATTATGATAGAAAGGGTGAAAAATGTGAGTAATATTCATGTTACAAGTGAGATAGGAAAACTTCAAAAAGTATTACTTCATAGACCTGGAAATGAACTACTTAATTTAACTCCAGATACATTAAGTGAACTTTTATTTGATGATATTCCATATTTACCATATGCTCAAAGGGAACATGATGCTTTTGCTAAAATATTAAAGACTAATGGTGTAGAAGTTGTATACTTAGAAGACTTAATGGCTGAAGTAATATCAGAGTCTGAAATAGTTCGTTCGGATTTTATTAAACAGTTTATTTTAGAAGCTGGTATTAATACTATAAAATATCAAAACTTAACATATAAGTTTTTAGATAGTATTAAAAATCCTAAGGAATTAGTTCTTAAGACTATGGCTGGTATACAAGTAGGTGATCTTCCTGCTAGTAAGAGATTAGTTGAAAAAACTTTAGTTGATGAGATAGATACACCTGATAAGTTTATTGCTAAACCTATGCCTAATTTATATTTTACAAGAGATAATTTTGCTAGTGTAGGAGAAGGTGTAGATATTAATCATATGTACTCTGAAACTAGAAATAGAGAATGTATTTATGCGGAATATATATTTAAGTATCATCCAGATTATAAGGATACTCCTAAATACTATAGTAGAAGTTATAACTGGTCTACTGAAGGAGGAGATTTACTTAATATAAATGATCATATTATTGCTATTGGTATTAGTCAAAGAACTGAGCCTGCGGCTATTGATCAGTTAGCTAAGAACTTATTTAAAGATGATACATGTAAAATAGATACTGTATTAGCATTTAAAATACCTTCATCAAGAGCATTCATGCATCTTGATACAGTATTTACTCATATTGATAAGTATACATTTACTTATCATCCAGGTATTACTGATACTTTAGAAGTATATGAGATTACTGAAGGATATGATCCTGATACATTTGAAGATTTAAATGTTAAAAAGGTAGAGGGTTCTTTAAGTGAAATACTTGAGAAGTATATGAATCATAAAGTTAAACTTATTCCTTGCGGAGCAGGAGATAGAGTAGCATCAGAACGTGAACAATGGAATGATGGATCTAATACTTTATGCATCGCTCCTGGAACAGTTATTGTTTATGATAGAAATAATGTTACTAATGAGGCTTTAAGAAAAGCTGGTATTAAAGTAATAGAAATAAAAGGTGCAGAGTTAGGACGTGGACGTGGAGGCCCAAGATGTATGAGTATGCCACTAGTTAGGGGGAATGTTAAATGGTAGACTTAAGAGGTAGAGATTTTTTAACTCTTCTAGATTTTACTCCAGAAGAAATAAATCATCTTTTAAAAGTAGCACTTGATTTAAAAAAGAAAAAAAGAAATGGAAGAAAGCATGAATACCTAAAAGGTAAACAAGTTGCTTTAATCTTTGAAAAAGATTCAACTAGAACTAGATGTGCTTTTGAAGCAGGAGCAAATGATTTAGGTATGCATGCTACTTATCTAGGACCTACTGGTAGTCAATTAGGTAAAAAAGAAACTATAGAAGATACTGCAAGAGTACTTGATAAAATGTATGATGGTATAGAATATCGTGGTTTTGATCAAGATACAGTAGAAGCTCTTGCTAAATACTCTAAAGTTCCTGTTTGGAATGGTCTTACTAATGAATACCATCCAACACAAATGCTTGCAGATGTTATGACAGTACTAGAAGAGTTTGGTTCCTTAAAAGGTAAAAAGTTAGTATTTTGCGGAGATGCTAGAAATAATGTAGGAAACTCACTTATGATAGTATGTTCTAAACTTGGTATGAACTTTGCTTGCTGCGCTCCTAAAGAGCTTTGGCCAAACGAAGTACTAGTTGATAGATGTAAAGAAATTTGTAAGGAAACAGGAGCAACTATTGAAATGACAGAAGACATTATGGAAGGTACTAAAGGAGCAGATGCTCTTTATACTGATGTATGGGTTTCAATGGGTGAACCTATGGAGTTATGGGAAGAAAGAATTAAACTTTTAAAACCATATCAAATTAATATGGATGTAATGAAGAATGCTAAAAAAACAGCTATCTTCTTACACTGCTTACCATCTTTCCACAATAATGAAACTACTATTGGAAAAGATATAGAAGAAAAATTTGGATTAAAAGAAATGGAAGTTACTGATGAAGTATTTGAGTCTAGTCAATCAAGAGTATTCGAAGAAGCAGAAAATAGACTTCATACTATTAAAGCAGTAATGTTGGAGACGTTAAAATGAGTAAATTAGTTATTGCCTTAGGCGGAAATGCTCTTGGTAAAAATGCTAAAGAGCAACATGATTTACTTGATGAAACTGCTAAACATATAGTTGATTTAGTAGAGTCAGGTAATGATGTAGTAATAACTCATGGTAATGGACCACAAGTTGGTATGATATATAATGACATGAAGAAAGATAATATGCCATTTGCTGAAAGCGGTGCCATGAGTCAAGGTTATATTGGATATCAATTACAACAAGCTTTAAAAGATGAACTTAATAGAAGAAAAATTGATAAAGATGTTGCAACTGTAGTAACACAAGTACTAGTAGATGCTAAAGATAAAGCATTTGAAAATCCAACTAAACCTATTGGTGAATTCTTAACTAAAGAAGAAGCTGATGAACTTCATAAAAAGAATCACTATATTTATAAAGAAGATGCAGGAAGAGGTTATAGAAGAGTAGTAGCATCTCCTAAACCACTTGAAATAATAGAACTTGATACAATTAAAAACTTACTTGAACAAGGTACTATTGTTATTGCTTGTGGTGGAGGAGGAGTTCCAGTCGTAAAGACTAGAACCGAAGGTTATGAAGGAATAGATGCTGTAATAGATAAAGATAGAACAAGTGCTTTACTTGCTAAAAGTATTATGGCTGATAAACTTCTTATACTTACTACTGTAGATAAAGTATCTATTAATTATAGAAAAGAAAATGAAGAAAGATTATCAGAACTTTCTATATCAGATGCTAGAGTATATATAAGAAATGGACACTTTGAAGAAGGAAGTATGCTTCCTAAAATAGAGTCTGCTATGGACTTTGTTAAATACTCTGGTAATGAAGCAATTATCTCTAGTTTAGATAAAGCAGAAGCTGCTTTAAAAGGTAAAACTGGTACTAGAATATTTAGACCAGAAATAAAAGAAGATAAACCTAAGAGAAGAGTATCATTCTCACTAAGTGCATTTACAATTATAATGCTTTTAATATTTATACTTGCAGCTATAACTCACTTTTTACCAAAAGCACAATTTGATATATATGGTGAGTTATTAAATGGATCAGGTGTTAAACCTGCAAGTTTATCTGAAACACTTTTAGCACCAATCAAAGGATTTGGTGATGCAATTGATATTTGTGTATTCGTTTTAATACTAGGAGCATTCTTAAAAGTAGTAAATGCTACTAATGCTATTGAAACAGGAATTCAAGTATTAATTAAGAAATTAAAAGGAAAAGAACTAATGTTAATAGCAATTCTTATGGCAGTATTCTCAATAGGAGGTACTACTTACGGAATGCTAGAAGAAACAGTTGGTTTCTATGCCTTACTTGCAGCTACAATGGTTATGGCAGGTATGGATACAATAGTATCATCTGCTGTAGTACTTCTAGGTGCTGGATCTGGTGTACTTGGTTCAACGGTAAATCCATTTGCCGTAGGAGTAGCAATAGATGCTGCTAAAAGCGTAGGAATAGAAGTTAACCAAGGAGTAATCATTGGTATAGGAGCAATCCTATGGATTACTACATTATTAATAAGTATATTCTTTGTAACAAGATATGCTAAAAAAGTTATTAAGAAAAAAGGTTCTACAATTCTAAGTTTACAAGAACAAAGAAATATGGAAGCTACTTATGGAGATAATGGTAATAAGAAAGAAGCTAAACTTACTGGAAAACAAAAAGTAACTTTAATACTATTTGGTTTAACATTCTTAGTAATGATAGTATCATTTATACCATGGGAAGACTTTGGAGTAACATTATTTGCTAACTCTAAGTTTATTGGATTATCTTGGCTTGCCGGTTGTCCTTTAGGACAGTGGTACTTCCAAGAAGCAACACTTTGGTTCTTAATAGCAACAATAATAATTGCTATTATTAATAGAATGAAAGAAAAAGAAATCGTTGACCTACTTGTTGATGGAGCAGATGATATGGTAGGAGTTATTTTAATAATCGCTCTTGCTAGAGGCGCATCAGTACTTATGAGTGTAACTCATTTAGATAACTATATTATCTATAATGCAGCAGAAGCATTAAAACATGTACCAGCTGTAGTATTTGCACCACTTAACTATATACTTCATGTAGGTCTATCTGTACTAGTTCCTTCATCATCAGGACTTGCAACACTTTCAGCTCCAATCATTGCACCACTTGCACATGAAATAGGATATAGTGTTGAAACTACTTTAATGGAAATGGTTGCTGCTAATGGATTTGTAAATTTATTTACTCCAACATGTGGTGCAATCATGGGAGGACTAGCCCTTGCTAAAGTAGAATACTCTACATGGCTTAAATGGGTATTTAAAGTATTAGTAGTAATATTTATAGTTAATATATTACTTCTTACTTTAGGAATGATATTCTTATAAGAGCATTTATAAATGCTCTTTTTTTTTATAATAAATGTTGTTATAATATTTATAATAGGTGAAGAATATGAAAAAGAGATTATTATTTTTAATACTTATATTAATGCTTTTTATAACAGGATGTTCTTCTAGAAAAGAAGGAGAACTTATACTTGTTACTGAAGCCGGATTTGCTCCTTATGAATACTATAGTGGAGGAGAAATAGTCGGTGTAGATATCGATATAGTTAAAGAAATAGCTAAAAGAGTAAATAAGAAATTAGTAATAAAAGATGTTGCATTTGATTCAATTATTAGTGAAGTAAAAACTGGTAAATCAGACATAGGTGCAGCAGGAATCTCATATACAGAAGAAAGAGCAAAAGAAGTAACTTTTACTATAGATTATGCTTCATCTAAACAAATGATAATAGTTAAAAAAGGTAGTACAATTACAAGTACTAATAATCTTACTGGTAAAGTAGCAGTACAGCTTGGTACTACAGCAGATGCCTTTTTAACAGGAAATAATAAAGTAGATCTTGTAAGAGAAAAGAAATTCTTAGCATGTATACAAGATTTAAAAGATGATAAAGTAGTAGCAGTAGTAATGGATGAACTACCTGCTAAAGAGTTAATTACAAGTGATATGGTAATACTAGATGAACCACTTGTAGTAGATTCTTACGGAATGGTAGTATCTAAAGATAATAAAGAACTACTTGATGTAGCAAATACTGTTATAAAAGAGTTAAAAGAATCCGGTAAAATAGATGAAATGATTATAAATCACTCTCTAAGTGATAAAGAAGAAAAAGAAGAAAAACTAACCTTTTATAAAAGAATATATAATAGTTTAATATATGATAAAAGATATGAATATATCTTAGAAGGTTTAGTAAATACTTTAATAATAGCACTAGGTGCAGTAGTAATAGGTTTAGTAATAGGAACACTCCTAGCTATTATTAGAAACTATTATGATAATACTAATAAACTAAGACTACTAAATGGATTTGCTAAACTATACGTTAATATAATAAGAGGTACACCTTCAATCTTGCAGCTTATGATTATTTACTACGTTATATTTAGTCAAACATCAGTAAATATAGTACTTGTTGGTATACTATCATTTGGTATTAATAGCGGAGCATATGTTGCAGAAATTATCCGTGGCGGCTTAAACGCTGTTGATAAAGGACAAATAGAAGCTGGATATGCTCTAGGACTAAATTATAGAAGTGTAATTAACCATATAGTATTTCCACAAGCTTTAAAGAGTACTATTCCTAGTTTAGGAAATGAATTTATTACACTTGTCAAAGAAACATCCGTAGGAGCATATATCGGAATAGTAGAACTTACTAAAGCATCCGATATAATCGCATCAAGAACTTATGATTATTTCTTACCATTAATATTAATTGCTTTAATATACTTAGTAATTACATATGTACTTAGTAAACTTGTAAGTAAAGTAGAAAAGAGGCTTAATAAAAATGCTAGAAATTAAAAATTTAAAGAAATCATTTGGAAATAAAATAGTTTTAAAAGGAATAAGTCTTAATGTATATAAAGGAGATATTATTGGTATAATAGGTCCTTCTGGATGTGGTAAATCAACACTACTAAGATGTATAAACTACTTAGAAAAACCAACAAGTGGAAAGATTATATTTAAAGGTAATACTATAGATGAAAAAGATAACTTAGAAGAACTAAGAATGAAAGTAGGTATGGTTTTTCAGCAGTTTAACTTATTTAATAATTTAACTATTATGGACAACATAATACTTGCTCCTGTTAAACTAAAATTACTTACTAAAAAAGAAGCTAAAGTAGAGGCTTTAAAACTACTAGATCAAATAGGACTAGCTGATAAAATAAATAATTATCCTTCAGAATTATCTGGAGGTCAAAAACAAAGAATAGCAATAGTAAGAGCACTTATTATGAAACCAGATATAATGCTATTTGATGAACCAACATCAGCTCTAGATCCAGAGATGATAGGTGAAGTAACAAATCTAATGCAAAATATTGCAAGAGATGGTATGACTATGATAGTCGTATCTCATGAAATGAACTTTATTAAAAACTTCTGTAATAGAGTAATATTTATGGAAGAAGGAAATATTATAGAAGATGGTACTCCATCTGAAATATTTAATTATCCTAAAGATGATAGATTAAAAGAGTTCTTATCTAAAGTAAAGAATAAGTAAAGTTTGTAACTTTATTTATTCTTTTTTGATATAATAAAATTAGGTGATTAAAATGAAAGAAAAGTCATGCGGAATGATTGTTATTAACGACGGTAAAGTACTAATCGTTAAACAAAACTCTGGATTCTATGGATTTCCTAAAGGACACATGGAAGAAGGAGAAACAGAAATAGAAACAGCAATAAGAGAAACTAGAGAAGAAACTAATATTGAAAGTTATGTTACTAGTGAAAAAAGATATTCTATTTCATATCCTATAAAAAATGGTATACCTAAAGAAGTAGTATACTTTGTAGGAAAAACAGATGGAGTAATTAATCCTAAAAATCAAGAAGCAGAAGTAGCAGAAATACTATTTGTAGATATAGATAAAGTAAGAGATACTCTTACATTTGATAATTTAAAAGAACTTTGGGATGAAGTTCTAAAGGATTTAAATGATTAAATTAGTACCGTTTAATGAATGTTATAAAGAAGTATATAATCTATATAATGATATTCCCAAAGAAG
Source organism: Bacilli bacterium (assembly GCA_016283075.1). GTDB lineage: Bacteria > Bacillota_I > Bacilli_A > RF39 > UBA660 > RGIG4266. Next base: position 59,688 of record JAEEMF010000026.1, read on the forward strand.
AAGTAGGAAGTATTAATCATTTTTACGGTTTAAGTAGAGGTGATTATCTTACTAACTGTAAGGAATATTTAAAAGATATAGATACTAAAAGATATATTTTATTTGATAATGACAACCCAGTAGGAGAACTAGGTATAAGAACTACTATAAATGATTACTGGGTTAATAAAGGAAGTCAAATATATTATAAAATAAGATTAAGTCAGAGAAATAAAGGATATGGTAATCTTATTTTAAAATTTGGACTTATGGAAGCAAGAAAACTAGGATTTAAAAAAATAAGAATAAACTGTAATGATAATAATATAGCATCTAAAAAAGTTATTCAAAATAATGGAGGAATCCTAGATATAGCTAGTTATCCTACAGAAGAAGGAACTAGTTCAAGTTATGTAATAACTTTATAAAATTGACAAAATACATAATAATGATAGAATATACCTTAATAAAAAGGGAATAATGGGGGTAAAAATATGGAAGAGTTACATAAAAATCTTGAAGAGATGACAGTATCTGAAAGAAAAGAATACTATGAAGCATTAAGAGAAAAATGCTTTAATTTAGAACATAAACAATTAGATATTGGTCAAGGAATAATTAAAAAAGTATATCCACTACTTCGTAATTATAAAATCGAAATAGAGGGTGAAGAAAATGTTCCTAAATATAGAAATGTACTATTTGTAGCAAATCATAGTAATTCACATGATGCATTTACTGCTTATGAAACATTTTCTCTTCTAGGTAGAAATGGTAGTGAAATGGTTGGTTCTGACTGTTTAGTACCTGCTACAAGAAAGATATTCGATATTTCTGATGCTACACTACTTGATAGATATAGCAAGGAAGAATGTCAAAATGCCGCTAGTATTATGGCACACAAATTATTAAATGGTAAAAATGGATGGATCTATGGTGAAAGTACATGGAATTTACATCCTACTTTACCGATGCATAATATTAAAAATGGAGCAGTAAAAATATCATTAATATCAGAAGTTCCTGTTGTTCCGGTTATAGTTGAATACGTAGAAAATGAAGGAATAATTAAATCTGAAAGTAAGTTAATTAATAGATGTATAATTCGATTTGGTAAGCCAATGTACTTTAATTATACTGATTCTTTACCAGTTCAATCAAAACGTATTACTGATGAAATGACACGTATGAGAAAAGAGCTATGGAAAGAACTTGGTATTAAAAGAGATTCTTTAGATGATATAGATAAACTTGAATACCTAAATCATACTTATATTAAAAAGTTTAAAGCTTTAGGTTTTACATATGATTCTGAAAAAGAAGAAAAGTTTTTACTATATTTAAATGGTGAACCAAGAGAAAATGAATATACCTTAAATGAAGAGGGAATCTTTGTTCCAGGTATTACTAAAAAAGATTCTAAGATAAGAAAATTATTTAAATAATTTTCTTATTTTTTTATTATGTATATGCTATAATTAATATGTAGGATAGGTGATATATATGACTGGCATTTATAATTTATATATTCCAGTATGTGGATTATTTATAGAATTGCTTTGCGGAGTAGTTTTTTTCTTAAAGAAAAGAATAACTAATAAAGAGACCGCAGTTTTTTCTAGAGTACTTATATATGGACTTATTGATAGCATATTAATGGTGGCAATTATTTATATTGGTTTATTTAATCCTGATAAAGTAAAATTACTTGGTTTTTTAAATAAATTTGATTATGCTATGTATATATTATTTTCTAGTAATTTATTTTTATATGTTTATTATGTTACATCACAGAAAACTCTTGTAGAAAAAACAAAAATATATAGATTTTTCTTTTTCTTAACTACAGTAATAGACATAATTGTTATACTATCTTTATTATTCTTAGACATTAATATACATAATAATAGAATAGTTATGTATAGTGATGGACCAGCTCTTACTAGTATGTTGATTGGATGTGGAATATATTTTGCAGCAATGATTATATGCCTAATCATAAATTATAAGAGAGCAATTACTAAGAAGTTAGCGCCACTTTATAGTTTAATATTCTTATTTGCAATTGTATTTGTTTTAAATAGTGTTGATAAATCAATAGTAATTAGTTCTGCTATAATAGCATATGTTAACTTAATAATGTTATTTTCAATAGAAAATCCTGATGTTAAAATGCTTGAACAAGTATCATTTGCTAAAGAACAAGCTGAACTATCTAATCAAATAAAGACTAGTTTCTTATCTAGTATGAGTTGTGAGATTCGTACTCCTTTAAATGCAATAATGTGTTTATCTGAAGATAACTTAAGATATAGAGAAGAACTTCCTAAAGAAGTAATTGAAAACTGCGAAGATATAAATCATGCAGGAGATACTTTAAATGAAATAGTAACAAATATTCTTGAAATGAATAGAATTGAATCTAATCAAATGGAAGTAGTTGAAGTAGATTATAATTTTGCTAGAGAAGTAAGATTACTATGTGAAAAACTTAAAAAACGTATTGGAGAGAAAAACGTCTTCTTTAAATTCCATGTAGCAGATGATGTACCATATAATTTACATGGTGATAGAGATAAAGTAATTAGTATAGTTAGTAATGTAGTAAGTAATGCTATTAAGTATACTGATGAAGGAGAAATTACTTTAGAGATTAAATGTATTAATGATAATAATAAGAAAATTAGTAACTTATATATTTCTTGTCAAGATACAGGAAGAGGTATAAGACAAGATGAATTTTCTAAAATCTTTAATAAGTTTGAAAGATTAGGAGTAGAAAAAGATACAAGTATTCAAGGTACAGGACTAGGACTATCTATAACAAAATCACTTGTTGAAATGTTAGGTGGTAATATAACAGTTAGTTCTCAGTATGGTAAAGGTTCTATCTTTATTATTAATATTCCACAAAAGATAAGTGATGCTCCAGTAGAAAAGAAAGAAGTAGTATATAATAATGATACTAAAGTATCTTATGGTAATAAGAAAGTACTTTTAGTAGATGAAGATAAAGTTAATATAAAGATTTATCGTAAAGAACTTGAAGACTTTAATTTAACAATAGATGAATGTAATTGTTCAAGTGAATGTTTTGAAAAAATTATTACTGGAAGAGAATATAGTTTAATACTAATGTCACTTTCACTAGAAGAATTAAATGGATATAAAACACTTGAAAGATTAAAAGAAAACCCAACATTTGAAATACCAGTTATAGCATTAACAAATGATCCAGATGCTGATATAGAAAAGATAAAAAGTAGTGGATTTTATGACTGTGTTATAAAATCATTTACTAAAGAAGAAATGAAGGAAAAACTAGATAAACTATTTAGAAAAACTAATTTTGGAGATAACTTTGTAATGGAAGCATTTTCTGATATGTCTAAACCAGTTAAAGATATCGTTATTCCAAATAGTGTAGATGCTAGTAATAATGATTAGGAGGATTTATGGATTACGAAAAATTAAAAGGAACTAAAACAGAAGAAAACTTAATGAAAGCTTTTGCCGGAGAAAGCCAGGCTCGTAATAAGTACACATATTACGCTTCTAAGGCTAAGAAAGATGGTTATGAACAAATAGCTGCTATCTTTGAAGAAACAGCAGGAAATGAAAAAGAACATGCTAAAATGTGGTTTAAATATCTACATAACGGAGAAGTACCATCTACTATAGATAATTTAAAAGAAGCTGCTGATGGTGAAAACTATGAGTGGACTGATATGTACTCTGAGTTTGCTAAAACTGCTGAAGAAGAAGGATTTACTGAGCTTGCATTAAAGTTTAAACAAGTAGGAGAAATAGAAAAACATCATGAAGAAAGATATCGTAAATTACTTAAAAATATTGAAGATGAAGTAGTATTCTCTAAAGATGGAGATAAAATTTGGGTATGCCGTAACTGCGGACACATCGTAGTAGGAAAGAAAGCACCTAATGTATGTCCTGTATGTAGTCACCCACAAAGTTACTTTGAATTAAAAGCTGAAAACTATTAAAAACCACTTAAAAGTGGTTTTTTTCTTGCATTTAAAAGAAATTTTTTATATGATAGAAGTAGTTTTTTATATAGGAGGGTATTATGGTTTGTTTAAAATATGATGTATGCGGATATGTAAGAATGTTACTTAATAGTAGTCATTATAATGATTCTTACAAAAAGAAAGTATCGGATTTATTCTTTAACTATTTAGATGTAGATAATTTTAATAATGTAAATATGATTAAAGAGTTAATAAGTAATTTTGAAGATCTTGCTATTGAATATGACGGAGAAGCAATAGCAGACTTTACAAGATTTTTCCAAAGTAAAGATATAGATAAACTAGGAGAAATTATTTTATCTAAAAGAGAAGATAATTTTGATGAAAGTAGTTTAGTTAACTTTGTAAATACTGCTACTAATTTAGATTATGCTAAATTTGAAGAAAAAGCACTTAATACAAAAGATTATAAGACTTTAGGAGCATTTGGTAGAAGAGTTAAGAATTCTAATGTTAACTTAATAGGAAATAAGTTAATGCAACTTTATAATAGTGAATGGCTTAAAAATATGCCTGCTCAAGAAAAAAAATATAAAGGAGATATCCTAGAAGAACTAATTCGTATTAAGGAAGCTAGATTTGATGATTTTAATATGAGCTTTGAGCAGCTTGAAAGTATGGCTAAATTACAAGGTGATACTTATAGAGCAGGGCTAATTGCTGAGTTAGAAGAACGTAATGGAGTAGACTCTTCTAATATGGTAGACTTTGTACTAGCTTCAGATGATGAAATTACTATTAATGCTTTAAAAGGATTTAAAGGTGTAGAAATTGAAAGAGTATGGGATGCTCTAGATAGAATTGAAAATGATAAAAAACTAGGTCAACTTAAAAGAGAAGATTAATTTCTTCTCTTTTTTATTGACAAATGTTATATACTGTTATATAGTGTTATATATAAGGAGGTACAACTATGAGAATGATAATAAGTAATACTAGTTCAGTACCAATCTATGAACAAATAAAAAAGAATATCATAGATCAAATAATGAGTGATGAACTTAAAGAAGATGAAATGATTCCTTCTATAAGAAATCTAGCTAGTGATATAAAGATAAGTGTAATGACTATTAAAAAAGCATATGATGAATTAGAAAGTGAAGGATATATAAAAACTATTCAAGGAAAAGGAAGCTTTGTTGCACCAAAAAATACAATGCTTGCTAAAGAAAAAGCACAAAAAGATATAGAAGACTATATATCTAAAATAGTAGATTTATCTATTAAACATGATATTAATAAAGAAGATATAATTGATATATTTAATATATTTTACGGGAGTGATAAATAATGAAAAATGTAATTGAAATAAAAGACTTAAAAAAGGTATATCCTAAATTTACACTTGATATAGATAAGCTTAACATTCCATCAGGAGAGGTTACTGGTTTAATAGGAGAAAATGGAGCAGGTAAAACTACTTTAATAAAACTTTTACTTAATGTAATTAATAAAAGTAGTGGTTCTATAAAAATATTTAATAAAGATTTAGATAAAGAAGAACTACTTATTAAAGAAGATATAGGAGTAGTATTAGATAATACTTTTTATCCAGAAACATTTAGTCCTAAAGATATAGATATAGTAATGAAAAATATATATAGTACTTGGGATAAAGATTATTTTTATAAACTACTTGATGATTTTAAAATAACATATACTCAAAATCTTAAGACTATGTCTAAAGGTATGAGAAAGAAAGTAGAAATTGCATCTGCTCTAGCTCACTATCCAAAGTTACTTATTTTAGATGAAGCAACAAGTGGTTTAGACCCAGTAGTAAGAAATGAAATATTAGATATATTCTTAGACTTTATTAAAGATGAAGAACACTCTATACTTTTATCTACTCATATAACAAGTGAACTTGAGCATATAGCAGATCATATCATTTTTATAAATGATGGAAAGATAGTACTAGAAAATACTAGAGATGAAATACTTGATAACTACGGAATACTTAAATGTAGTATATCTGACTTTGATAAAGTAGATAAAAAAGATATAGTATCTTTTAAAAAGAATAAATATAATTATGAAGTACTTATAAATAATATGAGTACATGTAAAAAGAAATATAAAAACTTTGTACTAGATAAAATAACACTAGAAGAATTAATGGTACTTGTTATAAAAGGAGAGAAATAATATGAAAGGTATAATTTTAAAAGATTTATTAATGATTAAAAATAATACTAAAACATTATTATTTAGTATATTTTTATATATGTTTTATGGTTTAGTATTTAACTTAGATGTTTCTTTCTTATTACCACTTATGGGATTAATGGCAAGTTTATCTACATTTGCATATGATGATTTATCATCATTTCATATATATGCTTCTAGTTTTCCAAAAGGAAGAATTAATATAGTTAAATCAAAGTATTTAGTATGTACTCTTATTACTTTAATATTCTTAGTAGTAAGCCTAATAATAGGATTACTATTAAATACAAAAGACTTTAGTATAGAAGGAACTATGGGTGCTACATGTGCATTTGTACTTATAATGTCAGTAGTATTTCCTATAATGTTTAAATATGGTGCTGAAAAAGGAAGAACAGCTATGGTAATAGTAGGTTTTTCTTTAGCAGGAGTAGGATTACTTTTATCTAGAGTAAAATTACCTATTTCAGTAGAACTAGTTAAATTCTTTAATGATTATGGTATGTATTTAGCATTAGTATTAGTAGTAATATTTACATTTATTTCGTATATAATTTCTAAAAAAATATACTTAAATAAAGAGTTTTAAAAAAATAGTAGATTATTTCTACTATTTTTTGTATAATTAAAATAGGTGAGAGTATATGAAGAAACTAAAAAAGATCTTACACATAGTTGCAAACCTTGCTTGTGTAATAATGATAGTTGGCGGACTACTTAGACTTGCATTATGTTATAAAGGTTTACCTGAAAGAGTAGGAGTTCATTTTTCTGGAACTGGCGTATATGACATGATGGTAAGCAAAAAACAAATAATTTACTTACTATATCCATATATAGCATCATTTATATTGTTTGTTATATTTGAATTCTTATTCTATTTTTCAGACAAAGCAAAAGCTTCTTATTTTTCTAAGAAGAATGAAGAAGATGCAAAATGTGCTATTGCTTTAATAATAGATTATGGTTTTAAAACAATATGGGTATTCTTCTTATCAATTGTTTGGTCTGAAAGCGTACTTACTCAAGTTAACTTAAATGTAGCACTTGTTGACTGGTTATTCTTATTACAAATTTTATCATTTGTAATACTATTAGTATATCTAGTTATAATGCTTGTTAAAAACGGAAAAAAGAAGAAAAAACAATAATAAGAAGTGGTTTATAACCACTTTTTTTTATTATAAAAGTATGCTATTATTATAGTAGGAAGGTAGATAGGTAATGATAAAAGAAGTTAGAAAACTAATTAAAAAATTACCAATCAAAGTTTTATCTTTATTGGTAGTATCAGCGATGCTAGTAAACTATTTTATGCCGGTTTTAAACGTTTTTGCAACATCGAGTACTACAAAATTAACCGTTACATTTAGAAGTGGTAGCGAAAGCTTAGGAAAGGTTCAGTACAGTCTTAATGACGGAAGTACATGGACTGATATAACAAATAATACTAATGAACTTAGTATTACTGTAACTGGAAATAATCTTAAATTAAAGATTGTTCCTGGTGATAAAAAGGAAGTTGACTATGCCGGAATTGAACTTAGGTTTGATGATGTTAGTCAAAATAATGTTTCAAGTTTAGGACTTGAAAGTGCAGGTGGATTAAGCGTTCCATCAAATATTGAAGAAGTTAAACTTGAAAATGTTGAATTTAAAGAAAAAGAAGAATCTTCACCAGGAGTTGGTGGAGGAGATACTGCAACATACCAAGGCAATGGAGCTGCAACATTAAACTACACTATTAATGGAGCAATAGAGTATGGTGAAGGTGGAGGTTATGACCACGGAATTGGCTTTTATATAAATGGTATTAGATATAAAGCTGATGAATCAAAAGTAACATATACAGAAGATACTGCTTATGAGCGTGATGAACATGGTCAAATAATATTAGGAAATAATAATCAACCAATACCAATTTTAGATCCTAATACATTACAGCCAATGACTGAAAAAACAGGATTAACTATAACAGGAGATACAATTCATTATGATTATGATACTAATACAAATAAGGTAAATTTTGTATTTACTATGGCTCCTGGAACATTAATGACAGGACTTGCAATTAATAATAAACAAATCACTAATTTACCTAAAACAAGTAGTGAATTACAGAATGCTTATAATGATCATAAATTAGAAATAGAAGTTAATGATATTGATGTAGCTAGTACTTATGATATTGTTATAAATGCTAGATATCCTAATTCTTCTGAAGAATTTATGGGTAACTTCTTATGGGATTATAATCCTCAAGGTTATACAGGACCTGATGATAAAATATTACATGGTACTTTAGAACTTGTACAAGCTAAATATAATAATCATGTATATAAAACTGCTGATGAAATAAATGCTTTAGGTGGTGTTTATATTTGGAGAGACGCTCCAAGAAAAGATAATTATACTGATGATAGAGAAGGATGCGGGGAAGCACAATTTCCTAAAGGAACAATACTTACTGTTAAAATTGTTCCAGATGCTGGATATCAGTTAATTGATTTCGGTATAAATGGCGGAGTATTTGAACCACAAGAAGAAATTGGAATCTATAGTTTTGAAGTACAGGGCGGACCATTCCATTTACAAGCAACAATAGAAGAAGTAAATGATGAAGTAAGGTTAGCATCACAAGATATTATTTTTGGAAGTATTAATGTTGATAAAGCAGCAAATTCAGGATTTGATATAGGTACTGCAAAACTTGAAGTTAGTGATAATACAAATATGTCAGCAGCTAGAACTAAAAATTTTGAAGATGCTGCATATGAAGAAGGATATACAATTGATAATTTGCTTGATATTTCTTTATATAACTCAGTTTATAAAGGTGGTTTAAAAGATTCAAAAGGTAACTATGAATCATGGGATACACCTATAAATGATTTAAGTGAAAAAGCAAGTATTTCTTTATCACTTAAAGATGATTTAAATGGTAAAGATATTGTTGTTGTTCATGAAAAACATGATGGTAATAAAGTAACTTATGAATTAATAGATGTTAACTATACGCTTCCTGCTAATTGCATTTCTTTTGAAACAGATAGTTTCTCAAGTTATGCAATCGCAACTAAAGAAGGTAATACAACTAAGTATACATTAGATGATACTGATGGTAATACAGTATCATTTGTTAAAGAACCTGGTCATACATATTCACTTGAAATAACTAATTATGTTGGCTTAACAGATGAACAGTTAGAAGCTGCAAGTATTCCAAAGGATTATTATAATCAGATGCTAGAAGCTATAACAAATGCAACTAAAGAAGCAGGAACACTAGTTGGTTTCTATCAAATAGAAGTAACTGATGAAAATAGTAATCCTGTTCATAATGGACCATTCAAGATAAAAATAAAAATGACAGACGATATGAAAAAGTATAATACTTTTAAAATAATGTTTGTTGATACTGATAATAATTTTGTTACCGAAAGTCCAATTCTATTAACTAAAGAAGGAGATTATTTAGTAGGAACAATAGATCACTTAAGTACTTATGCAGTACTTGGTAGTATTACTGGTAACCCTCAAACAGGAGATCTTATCTATATTTGGATAGGCTCATTTGCAGTAGCATTTATTGTATTAGTACTTATTATTATTTCAATGAGTAAGAAAGCTAAAAAATGAAAACAGTTAAAAGATTAAAAATAATTTTAATAATATTACTTCTTCTTGTAATGACATTATCTGGTCATAAAATAATCTTGTACTATAAAGGTAATAAAGAAAACGAAGAAATAAAAAATGAAATAATAGAAAACTATATAGAAGAAGTAGAAACTACTGAAGAAGAAGTAAAATATGAAGTAGATTTTGAAAGTTTAAAAAAAGAAAATCCTGATACAGTAGGATACTTAAAAGTAAATGGTACTAATATAGATTATGTAGTAGTAAAAGGTAGTGATAACTCTTTCTACTTAAAACATAGTTTTAATAGATCATATAATATATCAGGATGGATATTTGCAGACTTTCATAACCAGTTTAATGGATATGATAAAAATATAGTTATATTTGGTCATAATACATTAGATGGAAGTATGTTTGGATCTTTAAAAAATGTCCTTACAAAAGAGTGGCAAGAAAATACTGAAAATCATAAAGTATTATTTATAACTGAAGATGGTGAAAGTATATATGAAGTATTCTCTGTATATACAGTACTATCGGAAGATTATTATATTAAAACTCAGTTTAATGATGATTTTGATAAATTTGTGGAGATTATTAAGAAAAGATCTATCTATGATTTTAAAGTAGATGTAGATGAAAACGATAAAATACTTACTTTATCTACATGTACAAGTGATAGAATTCATAGAGTAGTACTTCATGCTAAAAAATTGTAAAGAAGAGCTATGCTCTTCTTTTTGTTTGATTGACTTTAAAAACTATAATTTATATAATAAAAATATATAAAGATAAATAATAAGGGAGCTATATGAAGAGTATTAGAAGTAAAATTGTTTATATAATACTTGGTGTGCTTATACTAGGAATAAGTACAGTTTTTGCATACTCTTATTTAGCACAAAATGTAGGGTATACTCCTACTGATACAGAGTGGAATGTAGAAAATACTAAAGAAGCACTTGATGATTTAAGAGATAAATTTGGAAGAGAAAGCAAACTAATAACAAATATAAGTTTTACTCCAGTAGCATTTAATAGGTATATAAGAGTAACTATAAATACTACTATACAAAATAGCTCTGATATTTCAGCATATCATGTATATGTAACAGATAAAGAAAATAGTAATGATATAAAGTCTTATGTATCGAAAGATAATGTTATTGATGCAACAGGACTAAGCGTAGGTACTTCTTACTACGTTTATGTAGTAGCATATGATAAATATGATCACTATAAAGAAAGTACTATTCAGCTTGTTAATACACTTTTAAATCCAGAGAATCTTGTTCCTATACTTACTTCTAATACATCAGGAGGAGGAAATGCTTTCGCAACATATACAGCAAATGGAAGAAGTCCTTGGGAAGCATTTGATGGAATAATAGATCCACCATCAGCATTTGGTAATAGGCCTGGATATATGATTTCTTCAACACAAGGTAATCAAATAGGATATGACTTTGGAGCAGGAAACGAAAAAATAGTTTCTATGGTAGTATATTATGGTCACCCAGGTGATGGTAATGCTAGATATACATCATTTACGCTTCAGTATAGTGATAATGGCTCGTCTTGGACAGATGTACAAACATATACACCAAGAAACCCAACATCATATAGTACTATTGCTGATTTAAGAGAAGAATTTGAGGTAGATACACCTATGACACAACATAGATACTGGAGAATAAATGCAACGAATGCCGGCCACTCTTGGGCAGGACTTTTGGAATTACAGTTCTGGGGATATTAAGATAGAGATAACTTGTGTTATCTCTTTAATTTTGCATTATTTTTACCTTATGTTATAATAACCAGCAAAGTGGGGGATAATATGGAAAGAATAAAAGATGTAGTTGTATGGAACGGGGAGAACTGGATAGTAGATTATGATACAAATATGATATATCCAGAAAATTATGATTCGGTATTAAAAAAGAACTTACATAGATATTCTGAAGATGTAAAATATGCTAGTTTTTTAAAGTTAGAAGTATATCATTATCCAATTAAAAAGATGGGGGAATCTTTCTATTTTAGAGATTATAAGTATAATTATCGAATTAAAGCTGGAGATGTATTTGTACTTGATCAAGCAGTTGATTATAAATTAGAAAAACCAGAAACAAGTGTATCTAAAGAAAACGCTATATTTTATACATGTGATGGAAAAAAACTATCATCTTTAGATGATGTAATGTTTTATAATTATGCTTATTATAAAAAACTTAATAATAAAACATTTATGGAAAACTGTACGGATATAAAAGCACCTATAAAAAAATCTTTATAATATAAAACATGTGGTGTATAATAAATACTTAATTAGGAGGGTTACGCATGACAGAAGAATTTTTAAAAAAACTAAATGAGGCTAATGATGTAGCAATTGCAAAATATAATCATGAAGATGAAGAATTTAAAAATAAATGCAAAAAAAATAGAGAATACATTGAAATGTATTTAGGATTAGTTTTATCTTTAATAAAAGTTTATGATTATAGAACTGGGAAATTTGATACTAAATCACTTGATGAAAGTGTTTCTAAAGTTATTGGAACTCCAGATAGAATAGACGCTTATATTAATGAAAAAGAGAAAAAAGCCAAAGCTTATTTTCATTACGGAAGAGAAGGTTCTCATATAAATGATTTAGTAGGAGCTCCTGACTTTATTAATAAGCATGAAATTGACTTTAAAGTAGTTAATGAGGTTTTAAAAGAAAATGGCGTATCAGTAAGCGAAGACCTTTGGGATGGCGGAGAAAGAGGCTCAGATGAATATATATTAGAATTTGATGCTACATTACTTCTTCAAACACGTGCATCGTTACTTGCGGAAACTGAGTCAGCTAAAAAGAAAATATTTGAATAAAAAAAAGATTCGCTTATTGAACTGCACCCTTTATAGTAGACATTATAAAAAAAGACAGTTCATATAAAAAATGATAGAATACACTTCCGAAAGGAGGTGTTTTTCTATGGCTACAAAAGGGCAAAGATTTGTGAAATATACTGATGATATTAAGGAAA
>JAEEMF010000027.1 GCA_016283075.1 Bacilli bacterium
AATACCTGATACATATTTTAAAAGTGATGGACTTGCTACATTAATATTTACTCCTACACTATTAACAGCTTTAGATACTACAAAGTCTAAACTTTCTTTTAAGTTTTTACTTGATACATCATGTTGATATAGTCCTACTCCAATACCTTCTGGTGGTATCTTAACTAGTTCGGAAAGTGGGTCTTGTAGTCTTCTACCTATTGATACAGCGCTTCTCTCATTAGGAGATAGATTAGGAAACTCGTCTTGAGCAACTTTTTCTGTTGAATAGATAGATGCTCCTGCTTCTGATACTATTACGTATTTACAAGTTAGTTTATTTTCTTTAATTAAATCAGCACAAAACTTTTCACTCTCTCTAGATGCAGTACCATTTCCTATAGAAATAATATCTACATTATATTTCTTTATTAAAAGTAGTACTTCTGCTTTATATCTATTAAGTTCTGCTTCTTTTATATTATTAATAAATGGTTTAATAACAGTACTAGTTAAATATTTACCTGTTTTATCTATTACTGCAAGCTTACAACCATTTACATATCCTGGGTCAAAAGCTAGTACTACTTTTTCTTTCATAGGAGGTTGCAAAAGTAAACTTTCTACATTATGAGAGAAGTTATCTATTGCTACTTCTTCTGCTTTTTCCGTTAAATCACTTCTTATTTCTCTTTCTATAGAAGGAGCTATTAATCTTTTGTAACTATCTTTAATAGCTTCTTTAACTATATCAGTTACAAAACTATTTTTATCTTTAATAACTTTACTTTCTAAGAAAGATAGTATTTCATCTTCATTAATATCTATTGATACTGTAAGTACTTTTTCATTTTCAGCTCTATTTATAGCAAGTACTCTATGTGGTTTAACTTCTTTTACTTTTTCAGTATAGTCATAGTACATTTCATATACTTTTTTATCATCTGGAGTATCTTTTTTAACTTTTGATACTATAAGTCCATTTTTATAAGTATAACTTCTTATCCATTTACGAAAGTATGCATTATCACTTATATATTCCGCGATAATATACCCTGCTCCTTTAATAGCATCTTCTACTGTTTTAACATTTTCATTTATAAACTTACTAGCAAGTGTATTTATATCACCTTTAGAAGGAAAACTCATTATCATTTTAGCAAGTGGTTCAAGACCAAACTTAATTGCTTCAGTAGCTTTAGTCTTCTTCTTTTCTTTAAATGGTCTATATAAATCTTCTACTTCAACTAGTTTAGTAGCACTCATTATTTTTTCTCTAAGTTCATCTGTCATTAAATCTTTTTCTTCTATTAATCTAATAACATCTTCTTTTCTTTTAAGTAAATTAACTTGGTATTCATATACTTCATTAATACTTCTTATTTGTTCTTCATCAAGTGCTCCTGTTTGCATTTTTCTATATCTTGCAATAAAAGGAATAGTTGCGCCTTCACTAAGCATTTCAAGTACAACTTCTACACTTTTTTCTTTAATATTTAAATCATTACTTATTTGTTTTATTATATCTGTATTCATAATACCCTCCTTAATCATTATATAAAAATTTATTTCTTATATAAAGTTAATTGTCATATTTTTACATACATATGATATAATTAACTTAGAATAAAGGAGGAAGTAATATGTTTAGAGAATTAAAAATGTCTGTTAAAAGAGGTATTGCTTTAGGTTCTATAACAGGTTATTTATTCGGTATCATGACTCTATTTTTATTTAATCTTAATAATGCATTACTAGTTTGTTCTATAGGTATTTTAATAGGATTAGTTATAGGACTATTTATTAACTTTTTATATAATTTATTCTATAATAAAAAAGTATTGTTTAAATAATAAAGTATAAAATTATACCACCTATACTAGGTTTACTATACTAGTAAAAAGTGGTATAATTTTTTTGGTGATTTTATGCAAAAAAAGAAACCTGTAAAGAAAAAAAGTTTTCCTTTTAAAATAAATACAAAAGAAATAATGAAGAAACTTAAAAATATAATAAAAAGAATAAAAAGGACTAAAACATTTAAATATATAAATAAGAATAAAGAAATGATTACAAATGTTATATTATTTTCTTTACCATTTATAATTTTAAATATTGTCACTAGATTATTCTTTCTAAAAAAAATGAAAGATATTTTTTATTTACCAGGAGTTTTATTTAATTTATTATGGACACTTCTATTTGTAGGAGTATCATTTAATCTTAAAGATAAAATAGGTAAAATAGTTTACTGGGTATTCCTAGGACTAGGAATGCTTATGTTCTTAACAAATGGAATATATTTTTCCCTTACTAAAGCTTTCTTTGATTTTTCTTTAGTAGAAATGGCAAGTGAAGGTTCTGAGTATATAGTAGATACTATTAAAAATGCTAATGTACTTGTATATTTATCTTTTATAGGAGTACTTATCTACTCTATTTATATCTTTAGAAAAAGATATCCTAAAGTAGAAACTAATAACTTAAAAAGAATTGGTATTTATTTAGTTATATTTACTTTAGTACACGTTACTATTCCAGTACTATATGGTAGAGCTAATACAGAGCTTACTTGGGATACTTGGAGAAATAAAAGAAATATTTATAATAACTTTAATGATGATATTCAAGGTATGAAGATTACTGATTTATATGAATATACATTTAGAAACTTTTATATAACATTCTTAAAAAGAAAACAAACTATTGATGAAAAAGAAATAGCTTTCCTAGAAGGAGTATATCAAGAAGAAAATAATAAAAAACACTCTAATGAATATACTAATATGTTTAAAGGAAAGAATTTAATATTCTTACAACTAGAAGGAATGGATAAATGGATTGTTAATGAAGAAAATACTCCTAATTTATATAAACTTATGAATTCTTCAATTAACTTTAATAATCACTACTCTTTCTATAATGGTGGTGGTTCTACATTTAACTCCGAGTTTGCAATTAATACTGGATTTATTACTCCATTTTCTTATACTAGAAATGCTTATACATTTAATAAAAATAATTTTCCATATACTATGGCTAAACTATTTAAAAATGAAGGATACGCTGTTAATGCATATCATATGAATTCAGCTGATTACTATTCAAGAGGAATTAATTATCAAAACTGGGGTTATGATAGTTATAATGGTTTAAAAGATTTAGGTACATATACTGATAATGATCATTATTTAGATACTGAATTAATTAATAATGAAGTATTCTATGAATCTATTTTTAATAAAGAAAATAAATTTGTAGATTATATAATTACTTATTCAGTACATACTCCATTTACTAATACTAAAGGTGTATGTAAAAAAGTAATTGAAAAAGATTCACTTGATATAAAAAAAAATAATATTGCTACTACAGATGATGAAATAATACTTTCCGAAGAAGATTGTGTTAAGATTCAAGCTAAAGAAACTGATGATATGGTAGGACTACTAATTCAAGGTTTAAAAGATAATGGTTTATATGATAATACTGTAATAGTTGCGTATGCTGACCACTATTTATATACTTTAACAGATCAAACTATCTTAGATAAATATAAAGAAACAAGTAATAACTTAATTAATAATACTCCTCTATTTATTTGGAGTAGTAATGTTAAAAAATTAGCAGTTAATAAAGTTACTTCTCAGCTTAATGTACTACCTACAGTACTAAATTTATTTGGTATAGATCATAATGATAATTACTATATAGGAGAAGATGCTCTTGATAAATCATATGAAGGTATAGTATTCTTCCCAGATTACTCTTGGTATAATGGATCATACTATATAACAAGTGATACTCCTATTGATGAAGAAAATACTAAATTAAATGAACTTAATAGTTATGTTTATTATTTAACTAAGAAAAATGATTTAACTTTAAAATATGATTATTTTAAAAAAATAAAAAGTGCTAATTAATAATTAATTAGCACTTTTCTTTTCTATATCATTAATAGTAATTTTACTAGTATGTGGAATTGGTTTCCACTCTACTTTTTTAAATACTGCTACATAAGTAGTATATCTACCAATAATATCAAATATAGGCCATGTAAGAACATATAATACCTTTTTATAAAGTGGTATTGGTATAATTCTTTTTCTTTCTATAAAGAAGATATATATAGCCATTAAAGTATTTTCTAAATACTTCCCTACTCTATAGAATAATCTAAGGAATATAGTAATATATAGTCCTGCTAGAAGTGATCCATATCCAGGATTACTAATAAATCTAGGATTAGCAAATAATCTAATAAACTTACCTAAATAAGTACCCTTACTTATCAAAGCAATATCAATACCTTTACCAAATGAATAACAAGCAAAGATAATTAATGAAATTAAAAGCCATCTAAAGATATTTAATACTGATATAGGACAAAGTTGCATAAATGTATCATAAGAAGCAAATCTATGTCTTATAGATTCAAGTAATCTCTTTCCAAAAGGAAGCTTTTTATCTTTTTCTTTATTCCATTTAGTTTTTATAAATTTCTTTCCAAAGAAGATATTTATAAATAAATAAGGTCCAGTTTCTAAGAAAGCAAGTAAATGTCCTTTAGACCATCTTAATCTTTGACGAAGAGCTATTTTTAAACTAGTTGGTTGTTCATCAAAGAATACCGCTTCATTTTGAAAACTAATTTGATATCCTTGCGCTACTGCATCAACAGTAAGTGCTCTATCTTCTGTAAGAGAAGTATATTTCCATCCATCCATTACTATTTCATTACTAAATAGTACACCAGTACCTTGGATATTAGTTGCAAGTCTTAAAACTGATCTAGGTCTATGATTAATTCTAACACTTCGAATCCAGTGAAGTGCATATGTACTTGCTATCCAGTTTTCATCAAAGTTCTTGGTATTACGGTAAGAAGTAATAATCTTTTCTCCGCTATCAAATGCATCATTCATTTTAGTAATATAGTCTGAATTTAATAAATTATCCGCATCAAATATAAAGTATCCTTCATAACTATCTATACCAAAGTCCTTTTTAATATTTTCAAATAAGAACTGAAGTGCAAAACCTTTAGTACGGTGATCTTTATCAAATCTTTCATAGCAGTAATAACCTTTATCTCTTACTACTTTGGCAGTATTATCACTGCAGTTATCTGCTACTACAAAGACATCTACTAGTTCACTAGGATAATCCTGTTTTTTTATACTATCAAGTAAATTACCTATTACTGCTTCTTCATTACGAGCAGCAATTACTATTCCATATTTATGTTTCTTTTTAGCAGGTTTAAACTTTCTAGTAAAAAAGATACCTAATATAAAATAAAAAGTTTTATATATAACCATAT
Organism: Bacilli bacterium; assembly: GCA_016283075.1. Taxonomy (GTDB): domain Bacteria; phylum Bacillota_I; class Bacilli_A; order RF39; family UBA660; genus RGIG4266. The sequence continues at coordinate 5,306 of JAEEMF010000027.1, forward strand.
ATGATAGTACTAGTGATATAGTACTATTTATCATTTTCATAGTAGGATAACTACTACCTATAGCATTAATTATTTCTTTCATGTAATCACATCCATATACATTTTAACATATTTATTCATAAAAATAGTAATTGCATGCGCAATTACTATTTTTTTACCATAATGATTTACGTTTTGAAGGAGTAATTTGACCTGCTATAGTACTACCAAAATCATCTATTGCTTTAGCATTATCAGGTAAATGATAATATTCATATTCTTTAACAAATTTAGAAAGTTCTACTACTCTTTGTACATCAAGTATTTCAAGATTGCTTAAATACTTACGTAAATATGGATTTTCTTTCCAAGTTGGAAAGTAAGTTGATATAAAGTCTAATAAGAATGTCATAAGTCTTTTTCTGTAGTCATCGTTTACAGCATTTCTTTTAATAAAGCATAAACGTTCAAATATATTTTTTATAAATAATTCTTCTACTTCGTAGTAGTAATATTCAAGTAATCCTTCTTTTTCAAAAGATTCATATAACTCTACAAGTGGACCAGTTGTATTTCTTAATACTTCCCAAGAAATACCGAAGATATATTTTCTAACAAGACCTTCATCGTTAGGGATATAGTGATATGTTACATTATTATTAAAGCTTAATAGTCTAGCTTTAGAATACATTAAGTAGTTTCTACTTAAGTCTTCATTTGCTTGATATAGATTTTTAGTAAATTGAACATAATCCCTTTTATAAACTTTACCATTTGTTAATATGTTAACAGCTGGCAAAATAGATTTATCTTTTTCTGTATCGTATACTAATTTTCTTCCTCTATTTTTAAATGATATTGGTTGAAGTAATGGATTTTCAAAGCTAAATCCAAATCTACCATTAGATATATTAGTTTTAGTTTCATCAAGTGTTTCAACAAGCTTTTCTAAGAAATCTTTATCTAAAGCATCGTCACTATCAATAAAACTTACAAGTTCTGAACTTGAGTGATCAAGTCCATATTGTCTAGCACTTGCCGCACCACCATTTTTCTTATGTAAAACAGTATATTTTAAACCAGCACTATTACCGTTTAAAAGATTCTCCGCAATTTCAATACCTTTATCAGTAGAACCATCGTCTACAATAATAAGTTCAAAATCTTTATAAGTTTGTTTTAGTATACTCTTATTTGGTCTTGATATTGTTTTTTCCGCATTATAAACTGGCATAATAAGTGATAACCTAGCCATAAACACTCCCCCTTAAAAAACAAGATGTATTTTACTATATATATTAATATATGTCAAAATGAATTATTTGAACGCAAAAAAAAGATGTAAAAACATCTTTTACTAATCCGTAGTTTTGTAATACTGCATTATTATATATACATTATTTGTTCTGGCCTGCCAGTTAATAGTATTTGGAATACCGCTAATGTGAATATATGTCGAATCAACTTGAATAGATTCAGAACCAATACTGTATCCGGTACCGCCACTATAATAATATCGTGTTCCAGTAAACCATCTTTTATCTGAAGTGTCATACCAAGTTATATCAAATTTAATGAGTCCACCAAAATTAGTTATATCATGCCTAATAGATACACCAGTTGTTGCAGTCGGTAATAGTCCAGGAATAACTTTTTCATATACCCTCTTACCATCTATCCATGTTCCTATTTCTCTTTCAGTTAAAGAATAATTAGCATATATTTGATTATGTTTTAAATAATCAAGTGCATCTCTAACATTATCTACATTCCAAGATTGATCAAGTGAATCAAATCCTACTTCACTTGCTAAATAAGAGTATGCAAAAGCAACACTTATAATACTACAAATAAGTGCTCCAATTATAAATAACAGTAATCTTGTTATGAGATTATTTTTCACTTATATTCCCCTTATCTAGCTTGTTTTAACATATCTTATAATTACATATGCATTTGTTGAACGAGCAGCCCAGTTTATTACATCATTTGGATAATTTGCTACATATATATTTGTACCATCACAAGTAAAACCATCCGTTCCTAATGTATATGGACTTGTATATGAAATGGTAGCACTACTATAGTTACGTGGTGATGCATGCCACCTATTATCTTCAGTATCATACCACCTAACATCAAGAGATATTAGAGCTCCAAAATTAGATATTCCATGTGGTGAAATACTACTAGTTGTACTAGGAAGAGTTACTGGCACTGTCTTTTCATATACAGTTCTCCCATCTATCCATTCTCCTACTGCCTTTTCACTAGTAGAATATGTTCCAAAAGCACCACTTTCTGTATATAAGGCATGAGCAATACTAGAATAATATAGTTTCATTTTTAATTTATATCCTAGTTTACTATTTATAAATGAGTATGAAAAAATTGCGCTTATTAATATAAATATAAGTGCTATAAAAATATTTTTTACCAATTTATTTTTTAATATTTTCATATAAACCCATTTCCTACCTTATACATATAATTATATATATATGTATATTTCAAGTCAATCACTATAAAAAGTATAATTTGACAAATAAAATGGTTGTAGTAGAATAA
>JAEEMF010000028.1 GCA_016283075.1 Bacilli bacterium
ACTTATATTGACTCTCAGTATTCAAAAGATAGTAATGATAGATTAAGTGTTGGTACTAGGTATGAATGTGATCCAGGTGATGGAGTACCTAGAAGATTTTTTATACTTGAAGTAAATGATATTTCAGTAGATTTACTTATGGAAAAAGATTTAGATAATACTGGTATATCTTGGTATAATGCCAAAAGATATTTTAGAGCTGGAAATGGTTCTAACTTAGGCTGGGATAATGTTATTACAGTTAAACTTCCAGAAGTACAACAAATAGTTAATGCTACTGATAAAACAGGCTGGTATTATGATGCTGCTGATAATGTAAGCTGGTTTTGTTTTGGACTTAAAGATAAAACATCATGTGCTCAAGGAAGCTGGACTTATACAACAGAAGCAGGTAAAGCGGCAGTAGTTCCATATAGATGGCTATTTAATTATCTAAAAGGTTGTACTCCATTTGGATGTGAATTTGATGTTTCTACAGGACAAATAGGTTATTGGACATCTGATGCAATATTTAGAAATAATCAGTTTTGGTGTGTAGATAAATATGGAATGATAAATAACTGTACTACTGATTCTAATCGTTCTATTAGACCTGTTATTACTATATTAAAAACAAATCTATTTTATTAATACCTGGTGATATTATTAATTTAAACGGATATTATTGTTCTAGAATGCTTATTTTAGGAATAAAATAGATTATTGAATTTTTGACATATTTATATTATAATTAATTTAGGAATTTGAAAGGTGGTGTGCTAATGTATCAAGATAAAATTATGTTATCAAGTAAAGAAATACTAGATAAAGAATTTAAAGTTGATACTAGAGGATATCGTCCACAAGAAGTAGATAAATATTTGGATGTAGTTATTAAAGATTATGATGAATTTAATAGAATAATATCCGATTTAGAAAAAGAAAAGCAAGAAGTAATAGAAGACAACATTAGATTAAAACAAGAAGTTAGAAGACTTAGAACTCAAATAGATGCTTTAAAAGAAAGTGCAACTATGCCAGGAAATTCTAACAATAATGCAGATCTTTTAAGAAGAGTATCAAATTTAGAAAAAATTATATATGGTAAAGAATAATATCACGACAAACGCTATACTCTCGTAGTATAGAGGAAAGTCCATGCTCGCACAGTCTGTGATGACTGTAGTGTTTGTGCTAGGGGAAAAAATAACCCTAGGTAGCGTAAGCTAACGGCTCCGAAATAACCTAAGTCTTTGATATGGTTAAATTAGGTATAAAAGTGCCAAAGTGACGAAGAAACTAGAAATAGTGGAAGTGGAACGAGGTAAACCCCGCAAGCGAGAAACCCAAATTTGGTAGGGGAGCTTAACTGGAGGAATCGAACGAAGGTTGGGATTGACTTAGTCAATAGATAGATGTTTGTCACTCGAAAGAGTACGGAACATGGCTTATGTGATATTTTTTTTATTCTAATTAGATAGGAGTGTGCCATGAAAGAAATAGGTGAAAAACTTAAAGAAACTCGCGAAAGTATTGGCATATCAATTGAAGAAGCAGCAGAAGATTTAAAAATAAAACCTTCTCAAATTGAAGAAGTTGAAGAAGGTAATATTAAAGTTTTTAAAGATGTATTTTCTCTAAAATATTTTGTAAGAGATTATGCAAAATATTTAGGATTAGATTATAATGATATGGTCGATGAATTTAATGAATATTTATTTGACTATACATCTAGATTATCACTTGATGATATAAAGAAAGCACAAAAAGAAGATGAAAAGGATAAAGAGGAACCAAAAATTATCTCTCCTTATACTTTAGAAAAGAAAAGAAAAAAGATTATACCACCAGCTATTATATGGGTAATTATATTAATGATTCTTGGTATAGTAGCGTACTTTGTCGTTGATGCAGTAATTGATGACAATAGAAACAACGTAGTAAATAATAGTGTTTTGGAGTAGGAGAAGAAATATGAGAATGAATTTGCCAAATAAAATAACAATTGCAAGAATTCTTTTAACTATTTTAATAATAGTATTACTATTATTCCCATTTGAAAAAGTAGGAATAAGTATTAATCCACTTTTTATAAATGAATCACTAGTAGTAGAAGTAAAATATTTAATTGCAGGAGTTTTATTTATAATTGCATCACTTACAGATTTCTTAGATGGTCATATTGCTAGAAAACGTAATCTAGTTACTGACTTTGGAAAAATGACTGATGCTATTGCAGATAAAATGCTTGTTAATTCAGTTTTAATTATTTTAGCTTCACAGGGATTTATTAGTGCAGTTATTCCTGTAATAATTGTTACTAGAGATACAGTAGTAGACGTAATTAAAATGATCGCAGGTAATAAAGGAAAAGTAGTTGCTGCTATTAAAAGTGGAAAAATTAAAACTGCTTGTATGATGACAGGTATTACACTTACTTTATTTTATAACTTACCATTTGAACTAATTGGACATGGTATTGATATAGCAGGTGTATTACTATTAGTTGCAACAGTATTATCTGTTTATTCAGGAATTCAATATTATAGTTTAAATAAAAATATATTATTTAGTGAAAAATAATGCTTTAAGCGTTATTTTTTTCTTATAAAAAAAGGAAATAAGGTACTAAATGTTGTATATATTAATAGATAGGAATATAAAATGAACAAATGTTCGTAAAAAGTATTGACTTATCTAAATGGGTGTTGTAGAATGAGTATAGATGGTAGGAGGAAACAAGATGGCAAAAGTAACAAGCAACGATGCTAATTTAGATGCAGTACTAGCCGATATTGAAAAACAATTTGGTAAAGGTGCTGTAATGAAATTAGGTGATAATACTCATCAAAAAATAGACACAATATCAAGTGGTTCGCTTTCACTAGATATAGCACTTGGAATAGGAGGATATCCTAAAGGAAGAATTATTGAAATATATGGTCCCGAATCAAGTGGTAAAACTACATTTGCACTTCATGCAATCGCTGAAGCACAAAAAAATGGTGGAAGAGCTGCCTTTATTGATGCAGAACATGCTTTAGATCCAGCATATGCTGCTAAGATTGGTGTAAATATTGACGAATTATTATTATCTCAACCTGATAATGGAGAACAAGCTTTAGAAATATGTGAAGCACTTGTTAAAAGTGGTGCAATTAGCATTATTGTAATTGACTCAGTTGCAGCATTAGTACCACAAGCTGAAATTGAAGGAGAAATGGGAGATTCTCATGTTGGTCTTCAAGCAAGATTAATGAGTCAAGCATTAAGAAAATTATCTGGAGTTATTAGTAAAACAAATACTATAGCTATATTTATTAATCAATTACGTGAAAAAGTAGGTGTTATGTTTGGTAATCCTGAAGTAACACCAGGAGGTAGAGCTCTTAAATTCTATTCTTCTATTAGACTTGATATAAGAAAAGCTGAACAAATTAAATTAGGTGCAGATGTTATAGGAAGTAAGACAAATGTTAAAGTTGTTAAAAATAAAATGGCACCTCCATTTAAAAATTGTACAGTAGATATTATGTATGGTACTGGTGTATCTGTTGAAGGAGAAATAGTTGATTTAGCTTCAGATGCAGGTATTATTGAAAAATCAGGTGCATGGTATTCTTATAATGGTGAGAAAATTGGTCAAGGTAAAGAAAATGTTAAAGAATTACTTAAGACTGATGCAAAATTAAAAGATGAACTTTACAAGAAAGTAAGAGCACATTATCAAATAGATGATAAAAAATAAAAAATATGCAAATGCATATTTTTTTGTGATAAAATATTAATAGGAGATAATGATTATGGATAGATATTGTTCCAGTTGTGGAAAAGTAATAGATAGAGAAGATAAGTTTTGTCCATATTGCGGGGCGTCTACTGATCTACATGAAGTTCCACCAGTAAAAACAAAATCAAAAAATAATAAAAAACCTGGTAAAAGCAGACCAGTTGCTGGATTAATGGGTGTACTCTTAGGAGCATTTGGAGTACATAATTTTTATCTTGGGTTTTATTTTAGAGGATTTATCCAATTATTCGTAACCATTATCACTTCTTTAAAGTTTGCTCCATTTATGTATATATGGGGTGTAACTGAAGGAATTCTTATTTTATCTGGATCAATAAATAGTGATTCTAAAGGTAATCCACTAGTTGATTAGAGAGTAGCATTTGCTACTCTTTTTCTATGAAGTCTTTTTCTTGACATATTTATCTATTAACATTAAAATAGAAATAGATAAGGTATATTATGCCTTGTCATGAAACAAAAGATGGAGGATTTTATGGAAAAAATAGCAATCTCCATTTTACTTGTTTTGGTAGGAATTTTTTTAGGAATAATAGGTTATATTATTGTTAATTATATTAGAGGAAAAAGAGCTAATCAAGAAGCTGAAAAAACACTTGAAAAAGCTCGTAAAGAAGCAGAAAAAGTCAAAAGAGATTATATACTTGAGGCTAAAGAAGAAGCTCAAAAGATTAAAATAGATACTGATAAAGAAGTAAAAGAAAAGAAATCAGAATTAAAAGAAGCAGAAGAAAGATTAATAACACGTGAAAATAATATGGATCGTAGGGATCAAACTCTGCAAAATCGTGAGCAAATGCTTGAAGAAAAAGAGAATAATATAATTAATAAGCAAAGAGATTTAGAACGCGAACAAGAAAAAGTGGAAGAGATCAAAAAAGAACAAATTGATTTACTTGAAAAAATTTCAGGTTATTCAAAAGAAGAAGCAAAAAAACTTGTTATGAAACGTGTTGAAGAAATGATGAGTTTAGAAGTTGCATCTTACATTAAAGACAAAGAAAGTGAAGCTAAACTTGAAGCAGATAAAAAAGCTAAAAGTTTACTTGTTGCATCAATGCAAAAATATGCAGCTGACGTGGCAAACGAACAAACTGTTACAGTTGTAGGTCTTCCAAATGATGATATGAAAGGTCGTATTATTGGTCGTGAAGGACGTAATATTAGAACAATTGAATCAGTTACAGGTGTAGATTTAATAATTGATGATACACCAGAAGCACTTGTAGTATCTAGCTTTGATCCATTAAGAAGAGAAATCGCTAGAATTACAATTGAAACACTAGTTAAAGATGGAAGAATTCATCCAGCTAGAATCGAAGAAGTTTATGATAAAACAGTAAAAGAAATGCATAATAAAATTATCGAAATGGGTAATGATGCATTATTTAAATTAGGTATTACTAAAGTAGATCCTGAATTAATAGAATTACTTGGTAAACTTCATTTTAGAACAAGTTATGGTCAAAACGTTTTACAACATTCTATTGAAGTTGCAGAACTTACTGGTATTATGGCTGCAGAACTAGGTGAAAATGTTAACTTAGCTAAAAGAGCAGGTTTATTCCATGATATTGGAAAATCAATCGACCATGAAGTTGAAGGTTCACATGTTGATTTAGGTAGTGAACTTGCACATAAATATAAAGAAAATGATGTAGTAATTAATGCTATTGAATCACATCATGGTAATAAAGAAGCAACAAGTGTTATTTCTGAGTTAGTTGCTATCGCTGATGCTTTATCAGCAAGCCGTCCAGGTGCAAGAAATGATTCACTTGAAAACTATGTTAAGAGATTACAAGATCTAGAAGCAATTGGAAATGAAATGAAAGGTGTTCAAAGTACATATGCTATTCAAGCTGGTAGAGAACTTAGAGTTATCGTTAAACCAGAAGAAATTGATGATTTAGGAAGCTACAAAGTTGCAAGAGATATTAAAGAAAAGATTGAATCTGAACTTCAATATCCTGGTACTATTAAAGTAGTAGTAATTAGAGAAACAAGAGCTACTGAAGAAGCTAAATAATTTAGCTTCTTTTTTCTTTCTCAATTGACTACATATATAAAAAATGATACTATTATAATAGGTGATAGGAATGTTTGGTAGAAGAAAAAAAGAAAAATTATATTCAAGAAAAACAGTAATAGCTATAGAAGTAATTATTGCTGTATTAGCTATATTAATTGGATTAGGAATTAAGTATTTAATAACTAATCAAGCTACAAATGATATTAATTTATCAGATCAAACAGTAAATAATATTACATTCTCAGGATTTACAATTAATTTTGAAAAAGATGGTTCAAGTAAAATAAATGTTAGTTTAATTAACTATACAAAAGAAGAAGTTGTGGTTAATTCAGTAACAATGAAGTTATATGCTAAAGATAATACTCAAATAGCAGCAATAACATATGAACAAGATGAAGATAATAATAAGATTGGACCAAATCAAGAAGTAGAAATAGAAAGTTCAACATCAGCAGATTTATCTGGTGTAACTTTTGTAGAATATGAAATAAAATAAAAAAAGTACTTTCAAAAGTACTTTTTCTTTTTATAAAAATTTAGTTAATATATAAAGCGATAATGTTAAACCATTATGGAATATATGTAATCCTATAGAATTAAATATATTTTTAGAATCTTTAAATACATAAGCAAATATAAATCCTGGAATAGAGTAAGATACTAGATGTAATAAATCAGTCCAGTTTGAATATAAAGGTATAACATGGAATGCTCCAAACATAATTCCTGATGCTAAAATAAATAAAATATCATCTTTAAAGATTTGTCTAAATGATAATCTAAAGGCAAACTCTTCAAGAATAGGACCGCATGTAGTAGCAAGTAGAAACATTAGTTCAGGACTATGATCGGTAAATTTATTAATACTTTCTTGATTAGCAGTACTCATATCTCCAGTTATAAAATAAATAATAACATTACTTAACATAAGTAGTCCTAATAATAAGAACCAGTATTTAAAATATTTTTTAAAATATTCATCTTTATTTTCTAAGAAATCATTCCACATCTTTTTTATTTCTTTTCTAAAAATAAAGTATATTATTAAAATAGAAATAATATCTATAAATATGTTATATATAAGTACAGTTGAATAAGTCAATTTAGTCTTATCAATTTTAAATAGTACTAAAGGTAAATCTGCAAATGAATATATAAGGTAATATGCTAAAAAAGCAAAACATCCCTTTATGATATTTTTCTCAGTATTTTCTTTCATAAAATCACCATATTAATTATAACAAAATATACTATTTTTAGATAGTTTTTCTTGTTAAATAAAAAAATTATGCTATAATATAGTTAACTGCAAGAGGAGAGTGGGGTTAATTCCCCACTCTTTAATGTAATATGGAGGTAATTTATGAAAATAGAAGATACTATAAGAAACCTTGTTGAAGATGTAATACTTGAAAATGGTTATAGACTTGATACTGTTGAATATGTTAAAGAAGGTAGAACTTTCTTCTTAAGAATTATGATTGATAAAGATGGAATTATTGATGTAGAAGATACAGTAAAAGTATTTCATTTAGTTAGTCCTATTTTAGATAAAGAAGATCCTATTAAAGAAGCATATTACTTAGATGTATGTTCAAAAGAGAAAGGAAATTAATATGAATAATAAAGAATTTTTAAATGCAGTAAGTTTACTTAAAAAAGAAAAAAATATTGATGAAGATGCTATTTATGAAGCAATGGAACTAGCACTTACAAGTGCATATAAGAAAAACTTTAATTCACTTGATAATGTTAGAGTAGAAATTGATCGTAAAAAAGGTGATATCAAAGTATATTCATTTGTTACAGTTGTAAAAGATGATGACTTTGAAGATGAAAGAACTCAAGTAATTTATGAAGACTATGTTAAAGAACATCCAGAAATTGAAGTAGGAGATACTATTGAAACTGAAGTTACTCCTCATGATTTTGGACGTGTAGCTGCTGCTACTGCTAAACAAGTAATTGTTCAAAAAATTAGAGAAGCTGAAAGAAATGCAATCATTGAAGAATTTGCTGACAAGCAAGATGAAATGGTTAGTGGTACAGTTGAAATGGAAGATGTGAGAAATTACTACATTGATTTAGGTAAGACTCAAGGTATTCTTCCAAAAACTGAAATTATTCCAGGTGAAGAAATCAAAATGGGTTCAAATATTAAAGTTTATATTTCTAAAGTAGAAAATAATCCTAAAGGACCAGTTATCTTACTTTCAAGAACTCATTATGGATTTGTAAAAAGATTATTTGAACTTGAAATCCCAGAAATTAATGAAGGATTAGTTTTAGTTTACAGTGTAGCTCGTGAACCAGGTGTAAGAACTAAGATTGCTGTTTACTCAGAAGATTCTAACGTTGAAGCTATTGGAGCATGTATTGGTGAAAAAGGTTCTAGAATTGCTAAAATTCTTAGTGAATTAGGTGGAGAAAAAATTGATGTTATCCCTTATGATAAAGAACCAGCTAGATTCATTGAAAATGCTTTAAGTCCAGCTAAAAATGTTAAAGTATTTATTACTGATGAAAAGAATAAAGAATGCTTAGTTGTAGTAGATAATGAAAACTTATCACTTGCAATTGGTAAAAAAGGATTAAATGTTAGATTAGCATCTAAATTAACTAAATTTAAATTAGATGTTAAAACTTATGATCAAGCTAAGGAATTAGGTATTAACATAGTAGACTAGGAGGAAGATTATGAAAAAGATTCCATGTAGAACATGTATAATAACTAAAGAAAAACTTCCTAAAGGAGAACTTGTTAGAGTAGTAAGAACTCCAGAAGGAAATGTTGAGGTTGACTTAACAGGTAAATTAAATGGTAGAGGAGCATACTTAAAAAAAGATGCTGAAGTATTTGCTAAAGCTAAAAAAACAAAAACACTTGATAGAGCTTTAGAATGCTCAGTACCTGATAGTTTATATGAATCACTATTTGATTTAGTAAAATAAAGAAAAGAGGTGTTATTTATGATGAGTGTTTTAGAATACTCTGAAGACATGAATAAAACTGTTAGTGAAATACTAAAGAAATGTAAAGAACTTGGTATTGATGCATATGAAGAAGAAGATATGCTAGATGATGAAGCTATTACAGAACTTGATAGTGCTTTCGCTAATGATAACAGCTATGATGATAACGATGAAAATTTAGAAGAGTTAGAAGTTGTAGTAGATAACAAAGTTGTAAATAATGATAATGTTATTTCTAAACAAAAATTAAAAAAGAAAACTGATAATCAAAATATTAAAAAATCTGTTAAAAGTGATTTTGCTAACAAGAAAAAAGAAATGTACAAGAATAAAGAAAAACTTACTTCTAATAAAGTACAAGTTAGTGAAAATGTTGTTATTTATAAAAATAATATGACAGTTACAGATTTTGCAAATGCTCTAGGTGTAAATCCAACTGAAATAGTTAAGAAGTTATTTACACTTGGTATAATGGCAAATGTAAACAATAGTATTAGTTTTGAAAATGCTGAAATTCTTGCTATTGATTATGGTAAAGAATTAAAAAGTGAAGAAACTACTAATGTAGTAAATTTTGAAAAACTAGAAATAGTTGATGATCCTAAAGATCTACAACCAAGACCTCCAGTGGTAACTATTATGGGTCACGTAGATCATGGTAAAACAACACTTCTTGATACAATTAAAAATACTAGCGTAGCTGCTGGCGAAGCTGGTGGTATTACACAAGCTATTAATGCATATCAAGTAAATTATGAAGGTAAACTAATTACATTTATTGACACTCCTGGACATGCTGCATTTACAGAAATGCGTGCAAGAGGTGCAGGAATCACTGATATCGTAATTATTATTGTTGCAGCAGATGATGGTGTAATGCCTCAAACTAAAGAAGCAATTGACCATGCTAAAGCTGCTAAAGTACCTATTTTAGTTGCAATAAATAAAATTGATAAACCAGATGCTAATCCGGATAAAGTTCTTCAAGAACTTGCTGAATATGGATTAACTCCAGATACTTGGGGTGGAGATACAATTGTAACTAAGATATCTGCTAAAAACGGAACAGGTATTCCAGAACTACTTGAAAATATCTTACTAGTTGCTGAAATGGAAGATTACAAAGCAAATCCAAATAGATATGCAGCAGGAACTGTTATTGAAGCTAGACTTGATAAAGCTTTAGGACCAGTAGTAAGTATATTAGTTCAAAATGGAACATTAAGACTTGGAGATCCTGTAGTAGTAGGACATGCAGTAGGTAAAGTTCGTACATTAAAAAATGATAAAGGACAAGACTTAACAGAAGCATTCCCATCTATGCCAGTTGAAATAACTGGACTTAATGAAACACCAACTCCAGGTGATGCATTCATGGCTTTTGAATCAGAAAAAGAAGCTAAAAAGATTGCAGAACAAAGAAAGATTCAAGCAAGAGAAGCTGCAAACGCTCCAAAACAAGCTGTAAGTTTAGATGATTTATTTAATTCTATTAAAGAAGGAAATAAAGAAATCAATGTAATTATTAAAGCTGATGTTAATGGTAGTGCAGAAGCTGTAAAAAATTCTCTTGAAAGAATAGAAGTTGAAGATGTTAAAGTAAATGTTATTAGAAGTACAGTAGGAGCAATTACTGAAAGTGATATCGTTCTTGCTAAAGCTAGTAACGCTATTATAATTGGATTTAATGTAAGACCTAATAATACATTAAAAGATAAAGCTAAAGAAGCAGGTATTGAAATTAGACTTTACGACATTATTTACAAAGTTGTAGAAGAAATGGAAGCTGCTATGAAAGGTATGTTAGATCCAGTATTTGAAGAAAAAATTCTTGGTACTGCAGAAGTAAGACAACTATTTAAGTTCTCTAAAGTTGGTACTATTGCAGGATCATATGTAGTAGATGGAAATATTAAAAGAGATTCTAAAGCTAGAGTTATTCGTGAAGGTGTAGTAGTATTTGATGGAAATATTGGTTCACTTCAAAGAGAAAAAGACTCAGTTAAAGAAGTTAAAAAAGGACTTGAATGTGGTATTACAGTGGAAAACTATAGTGACATTAAAGTCGGAGATGTAATCGAATCATATGAGATGGTAGAGGTTAAAAGATAAGAAGTCCAAGCGACTTCTTTTTATTTACTTTTTTATAGTAAAAGAGTATAATGTTAATAGAATAGGTGGTGCTATAATGCAAGAAGTAAATTTCGATATAATAGCAAAAGGATATAGATATAAATTTAGTCCAGATCAAGAAAATAATACATTCCACTTTTTAGTAGAATATGAAAAAGGACAAGTTTATGAAAGTGAAATGCCATTTATTGTTGATGGTAAAGTAAATCCTCTTGTAGATCAGTTTGTAGATATCGTTGAACAAAGAAAAATTGAAGACGCTAAACTTGCTGAAAATAAAGAACAAGTAGCATCACAAGAAGAAAATGTAATAGATGGTACTTATAGAGTTATAGATGAACCTACTCCAGTACAAGTAGTTCCAGCTGACATGGAAGAAGAATCAAAAGAGGAATCATCATTTGAAGGTGAACCAGCAAATGAAGAGCCAAAATCAGAAGAACCTGATAATATAAGTGATAATTTAGAAGTAACTATTACACCTAGTCAAATAGATGATTTAGTCGATAGTTTAAAGACTCTTACTCAAAAAGAACGTTCTGAATTTATGATGTCTTCTGAATACTTAGTTGGAATAAGTGGACTTGAAGTTGCACGAAAAGAATATAATGCAAAATATAACGAATATATAACTGCAAAAGAAAATAATACAGCTACTCCAGAGATGGATGAAGAATTTGATAAAATGAGCATGGACTTCATGCAAAGAAGTAGAGATTTCAATGAGTGGGCTTATAAAGATGGATTAAGCAATTTTGTTGATAATATTGAGAATAAACCTGTATCACTTAAGGCTTTAGAAGAAGAAATTGCAAATAAATTTAATGAAATTGCAGTAAATGGAAAAGTTAATTTAAATACTAAAGATGGTAATGTTAAAGCATTTAGTCTTGAAGATTTAGGTACATGGACTGAAAGAAGATTTTTCTTAATTTCATTATTACAAACAAAATCAATTCTTGAAGTATCTAAAAATGTTGAAAGAGCAAAAGCTGAAAAAGATAATAATGAATATAAATTAACTGAAGAACAACAAAAAGAAGTTGATGAAGCAAATAAGATAAGACTACATGAAAGAGTACTAAATATGTACAATGGTCTTAAAGGTACTAAGGAAAGAGTTGTTAAAAGATTAGCTAGTGTATTTGGTGAAAAGGAAGTAAGTGAAGAATTTGATAGAGTTCAAGCTGAGAAAGAAAAAGAAGTAACTAAAGAAGCTTCAAAAGAAGAAGTAGAACAAGCTAACTTTAAAATGGCAGATGGTAGTCTTGCTAAAGTAAATGTAAGTAAAGTTGAATATGTTCCAATGGCAGATCAACTTGCTGATATAAGTAGAAGAATTAATTCTTTAATTAAAAGTGATTTAACAGATGATGAATTAAACGCTGAACTAATGAAAATTGCTAATACTGAGCATTTATCACTTGGAACAGTAAGTAAGTTATCTCAAATTGCTAAAGATACTACTGAAAAAACAGAACTTGCTGAAAGAGTAAGTAAGAAATTAAATGGTAGAAAAATAATTCCACTATCTAAATCTGGTAATACTAAGATGGAAATAGAAGATGCTTATTTAAGTGACCTTAATAAGACTAAAGAAAAAGCTATGGTAGAAGCAAATGGACTTGTTATTCCAGAACTTGTTTCTGAATGGCAAGAAATGGTAAATAATAATCCATCAGATGCTTATCTATATAATGAAGCTCTAAATGTTATGCGTTTAGCAAACAATGGAGAATCTCCAAGAAAAATAAGAAAATATATTGATAAGTTACATAACGCATCACTATATGGTAATACTATTGTTAAAGCAGTAGAAAAATTCTCACCATATGGAAAAGAAGTAGCAAAAGGATGCCGTAAGTATCTTGTAGACAAACCTGAAAGATTTTTAGGATTTGTACTATACAAAAAATCATTTACTAAATTAACAATTAATGGTAGAGACTATAATGAAGTAGAAAGACTAAAACAAATTAAAGAAGAAATTGCTAGACTTACAAATGAAGTAAATGAAGAAGTAAATACTTCTGAATATACTGAAGGACGTCATATGTAAAAAGGGATTTATTCCCTTTTTTATTTTGTTTAAATTTGTTATAATACTTATAGAGGTGAAAACAATGAGTATTAAAATAGATCGCATTGCAAGTAATTTAGTAAAAGAAATTAGTTACATATTAATGACTGAAGTAAAAGATCCAGATGTTAAATTTGTTACAGTTACTGATTGTAAAGTAACTAATGATTTATCTTATGCTAAAGTATATGTTACAATGCTTAACCATGAATTTAAAAAAGAAACAATGGATGCACTTAATAATGCAGCCGGATTTATAAGACATGAACTTAAAGAAAGAGTAGATATAAGAAATATACCTGAACTTGAATTCGTATTTGATGAATCAATTGAATATGGTCAAAATATTGAAAAAATAATTGATAAGATTCATGAAGAAGAAAATAACTAATTATTTACAATTAGTTATGTTTATGATAAACTACTAAAAAGTTGGTGATATTATGAATAAAATTACTTTTTATTCAGATGGACTAGATAAATATAGAGAAGTTTATAAAGCTATTACTCCTAGAGTATACGAACCTTTTAAGATAGAAAAAGAAAAAAAAGAATATCCTAAGGTTGAAGAAGTATCTAGTAGTAGTAACAATCCAAGAAAAAAAGATGAACCAACTCCTTATGATATTTATAAAAGAATGAAAAGTGAAAGTGCTTTACATCCTATAAATATTAAAGAAGGTAAATCAAAATAATAATTTAATAGTGATAAATATTTTTAGTTAATATTTAGTAATTAGAAAACTAGTGGTTGATGAAAACTAGTCAAGAATATTAATGAAGTTACATATTTTGAATTAAATCGTTTACTGCGTTAAAGTTTGAGTGCATAGTTTCTATGAAGTAAGGTGGTACCGCGATTATTCGTCCTTATATTTGTAGAAACTTTTTTATTTAAAAGGAGATGTTATAATGGAATTAAATAGTTATATTGACCATACAAACTTAAAGAAAGATTCAGTACCAGAGGATATTGAAAAATTATGTGAAGAAGCAATTAAATATCACTTTGCTTCAGTATGTGTATATCCTTATTATGTAAAAGCAGTAGCTGATTATCTTAAAGGAACTAATGTAGAAGTATGTACAGTAGTAGGTTTTCCTAATGGTATGAATACTACTAATACAAAGGTATATGAGGCTATTGAAGCAGTAGATAATGGTGCTACTGAAATTGATATGGTAATTAATATTGGTGCTTTAAAAGCTGGAGAATATGATTATGTTAAAAATGAAATTGAAGAAGTAAGAGATTCAATAGGTGGGAAAACTTTAAAAGTTATTATTGAAACATGTTTACTAACTGATGAAGAAATTATTAAGATGACTGAAATATGTAATGATACATTTGTTAATTTTATTAAAACATCTACTGGTTTTGATAAAGAAGGAGCAACTGTTCATGCAGTAGAACTTATTAATAAACATAAAAATGAAGTACTTGAAATAAAAGCATCAGGTGGTATCAGAGATATTAAAACTTGTGAAGCATTAATTAATGCTGGTGCAACTAGAATTGGTACTAGTAGTGGTGTTAAATTAATGACAGTAAGTGATGAGTGTGACTGTGATGATGCATGTAAATGCGGGAAAAAATGCAAATGTCATGAGGAATAATTATGTTAAATGAAGTATATAAACGTAATATAGAATTAGATCAAATATTTAATGACAACTATAGTTCTGATACTGATGTATTTAAAAGTAACTGTATAGAACTTTTAGTAGAACTTGGTGAGTTTATTAATGAGACCAAGTGCTTTAAATATTGGAGTACTAAAAAACCTAATAAAGAAATGGTACTTGAAGAATATGCTGATGTCATTACAATGATTTTATATTTTGCTAATCTAAATAGAATGGATATAATAAATTATAAAATAACAAGTACTAATAAAGATTTATTAGAGTTAATAAATGAAACATATAACTTATGTACGAATTTAATGAATAATATGACAGAAGACTTAGTAGGAAAGATTCTTACTAATGCTTTACAAATAGCCTATTTATTAGATTTAAAAGAAGAAGAAATAATAGAAGCTATAAAACATAAACATGAAATAGTTTATGAAAGATTAAATAGTGATTATTAGGAGGAAATAATATGAAATGTTTTGAAGATTTAGTATGGAGAGGACTTATTAAAGATATTAGTAGTCCTGAATTAGAAAATAAATTAAATAATGAAAGCTTAACTTTCTATATAGGAACTGATCCAACTGCAGATTCTATGCATATTGGTCATTTCTCGAGTTTCTTAATTGCTACAAGACTTGCTAAATATGGTCATAAACCAGTACTTTTAGTAGGTGGAGCAACAGGTTTAATAGGAGATCCTAAACCAAGTCAAGAAAGACAAATGATAACTAAAGAAGAAGTTAATAAAAATGTAGAAGGATTAACTAAACAAGCTAAAAAAATCTTTGGTTTTGAGGTAGTAAATAACTATGATTGGATTAAAGATATTGGTACAATTGATTTCTTAAGAGACTATGGTAAATATATAAATGTTAACTATATGCTTGATAAAGATATTATTAGTAGAAGATTAGAAACTGGTATTACTTTCTGCGAATTTGCATATACTTTATTACAAGGTCTAGACTTCGTTCATTTAAATGAAACAAAAGGTGTTACTTTACAAGTAGCAGGATCAGATCAGTGGGGTAACATTACTACTGGTATAGAACTAGCTAGAAAGATGAAAAATACTGAACTTTTTGGTATGACTATGCCTTTAGTACTTGATGCTAATGGAGTAAAATTTGGTAAAACTGAAGGTAATGCTTTATGGCTTGATAAAGATAAAACTTCATCATATGAGTTATATCAGTACTTAATTAATACAGATGATAAATGTGTTATTGATTATTTAAAGAAATTAACATTCTTAACTAAAGAAGAAATAGAATCTTTAGAAAAAGAACATTTTGAAGCACCAGAAAGAAGAATTGCTCAAAAAGCTTTAGCTAAAGAAGTAATTACTTTCTTACATGGTGAAGAAGAATTTGATAAAGCAATTAAAATATCTGAATCATTATTTAGTGGTAATGTAAAAGAATTATCTTTATCAGAAATTGAACAAGGATTTAAAGATGTTCCTACATTTGAAATAGAAGAAAATGTTTCTTTAATAGATGTACTTACTAATAATGGTATTACTTCATCTAGAAGAGAAGCTAGAGAGTTCTTACAAGCCGGTTCTATTACTTTAAATGGTGATAAAGTTAGTGATGAAAATATGCCTATTACTAAAGATTTAGCTATTGAAGGAAAAGTAATTGTTTTAAGACGTGGTAAGAAGAAAAATTATATTTTAAAACTAAAATAAACTATTAACTATGTTAATAGTTTTTTTGTTTATGGGTATAACTAAAAGTGATAGTTGATATTTGGTTTTTTTATAGACATTTTATTTTGGTTGCTTTATAATAGAAGTCAATTTAGTGAGGAGGAATCAGCATGAAATTAAACTTACCTGTGATACTACTAAAAATTGTTGTGCTTCCTCATAATGAACTTAAATTTGAGATAGATGGAGCATTTAGTCAAAGTATTATAGATAATGCAATGTTATTTCATGATAATAAAATCCTTTTAATCAGTCAGATAGATCCTTTAGAAGAAGCACCTTCTATAAGTGATCTACCTAGAATAGGTGTAATTGCTAAAATAACTCATAAGATGGAATTACCTAACGGGAAAATAAGGTTAGTTCTACAGACAAAAGCAAGAGCACGTGTATTTGAATATTTAAATCAAAGTAGAGCAGGTTTATTTGAAGCTATCGTATCTGAACTTGCACCTACACCTCTTTCAGAAAACGATAATGCACTTCTTTGTAAGAAGTTAATGAGAGATGTAGAAGATTACATTAATAAAGTACCTTACATAAGTAATAGTTTTATTAATGAAATTAGTAAAATGAAATCACTTGGTGATATGACAGATGTTATTGTTCAAAATTTACCAGTTGATTTAAAAAGATTATTTGCATATCTATCTGAAATAGATCCAGCTATGCGTATGCAAATGATTTTAGAAGACATCTATAAAGAAATTGAAATGGTTAATATTGAGCATGAACTTGATAATAAAGTACAAAATGAATTAGAAGATGCTCAAAGAGAATATATTTTAAAACAAAAAATAAAATATATGAAAGAGGAACTAGGAGAAGTTTCTTTAAAAGAAGAAGAAGTAAAAGAGTTAAACGATAAGAAAGATAAACTAACTTTACCTAAAAATATAAAAGAAAAATTAGAAAAAGAAATAAAAAGGTATGAATCTCTTCCAGCTACATCACCAGAAATTAGTATGACTAGTTCATATATTAACTGGCTTTTAGATTTACCTTGGAAGAAACAAACAAAAGATAATAAAGATTTAAAGAAAGCAAGAAAAATACTTGATGAATCACATTTTGGTTTAGAAGAAGTAAAAGAAAGAATAATAGAGTATTTAGCAGTAAGAGAAGTAACTAATAGTCTAAATAGTCCTGTTATTTGTTTAATAGGTCCTCCTGGAGTAGGTAAAACTAGTCTTGCATCATCTATAGCAAAAGCTATGAATAGAAAGTTTATAAAAGTTTCTGTGGGTGGTGTACATGATGAAGCAGAAATAAGAGGACATAGAAGAACTTACTTAGGATCATGTCCAGGTAAAATAATAGCTGGTATGAAAAAAGCCGGATGTATTAATCCAGTATTCTTAATAGATGAAATAGATAAATTATCTTCAGATATTAAAGGAGACCCAGCAAGTGCTCTTTTAGAAGTACTAGATCCTGAACAAAATAAACATTTTAATGATAATTATATAGAAGAAGATTATGATTTATCACATGTTGTATTTATTGCAACTGCAAATAAAGAAGAAGATATACCAGAACCTCTAAGAGATAGATTAGAAATTATTAGATTATCTGGATATACTGAATATGAAAAATTAGATATTGCTAAGAAATATTTACTACCAAGAATATTTGAAAGTCATGCAGCAAAACCAGGTTCTATTAACTTTAATGAAGATACTATTTATAGTATTATTAAAAGTTATACAAGAGAAGCAGGTGTACGTGAATTATATAGACAATTAGCTAAAGTAGTAAGAAAAATAGTAACATCTATAGTAAAAGAAAAAATAAAAGTATCTAAATTAAATATTACTAATGATAATTTAAGTAAGTATTTAGGCTCTCCTAAATATACATTTAGTGAAAACTCTTATGATGGAGTAGGAGTAGTAAATGGACTTGCTTATACTTCTTATGGCGGAGATATAATTAAAATAGAAGTATCTCACTTTAAAGGAACAGGTAAGTTAATCCTTACTGGATCCCTAGGAGACGTAATGAAAGAATCAGCAAGTATTGCTACTACTTATATTAAAGCAAATGCAAGTACATTTGGTATTAATATAGAAGATATTAATAATAGTGATATTCACATACATGTTCCAGAAGGAGCAGTACCTAAAGATGGTCCAAGTGCTGGAATAGCACTAACAACTGCTTTAATAAGTGAATTTACTAATCTTAAAGTAGATAATACTACTGCTTTTACAGGAGAAATTACTTTAAGAGGAGTAGTACTAAAAATAGGTGGATTAAAAGAAAAATGTATGGGAGCACACCGCTCTAATATAAAGAAAATATTTATTCCATCAAGTAATCTAAATGATTTAGAAAAGATTCCAGAAGAAATTAAAAAAGACATTGAATTTATTACTGTGGATAACTATTTAGAAGTATTTAATAATATAAAAAAGAAAACAACTAAAAAGAAAAAGTAATTTTTCTTAAAGTTGTTTTTTTGTGTATGTTATGTTAATATTAATAATAGAAAAATAAAATAGGTGCATGTATATGAAAAACAAGCTAAACAATAAAGGAATGGTAATATCTGGAGTATTGTATTCAATACTTATTCTTTTTGTTGCGCTTGTTTTTGGCGTTTTAGCACTTCTATCATCATCTAATTATACATTTGCAAAAGTTAAAACTGATGTATTAAAAGAGTTAAACGGTTCTTCATCAGATTTTTGTTATGAATTTGATTATTCAACTGGAACAATATTAAATTACTACGGAGAAATTAATGGCTGTGGTAATAAAGTGGTAATACCAGAAACAATAGATGGAGTACCAGTACAAACCATTTCATCAGGTGCATTCTATAATAAAGGTATTGAAAGAGTAGATTTAAGTAATGCAATTATGCTTAAAACTATTGAAGGAGGTACTACTTCTTCAGAAGGAGCCTTTGCAAATAATAAAATAAAGTATCTTACATTTGGAGATAACAGTTTTTTAGAAGAAATTGGCGCATATGCATTCTACAATAATCAAATATCAGGTGAACTTGTTTTATCAGGTATTACTACACTTAGAAAAATATCTCAGGATGCTTTTGCTAAAAATAAATTATCATCAGTAGATTTTTCAGGATTAAAAATTCTTGAAGTAATAGATGATATGGCATTCTATGGAAATAGTTTAAACGGAATATTATCATTTGATGATACAACTAAACTTGAAAGAATAGGAATAGGTGCCTTTGCAGGTAATAATATAAGTGATGTAGAGACAACTGGTTTATCTAAACTTGAATTAATAGATAATTATGCATTCCATGGAAATGTACTTGAAACATTTGATTTTACAAAATTATTAGAATTAAAAGAAATAGGTAGAAGTGCTTTTTCATATAATCAATTACAAGTAGCAGATTTTAGTAATACTAAACTTGAAACAATAAAATATAGAGCATTTGAAAAGAATGCTTTAAAAACAGTAAGATTTCCTCAAACTATCATTTCAGTAGGAGATCATGCTTTCTATGATAATGTTATTGAAGGACATCTTGACTTATCAATGGTTCAAACTAATTTAGGTGGAAATTATATATTTGATAAAAATAAAATATCTTCATTTACATTTGGTGGAACATATATAAATGTAGGCATGCTTGCTAGAAATAATCTAACAAGTATAACAAGTGATAACTTTTTAAAAACGACAATTAGTGTAGGTGCAGGAGGATTCTTTAATAATACTAATCTTACGACAGTAGATTTATCATTTGTAACTCAAGAGTTAACAATAGGACAAGGTGCTTTTGCAAGAGGTAATATTTCAAATCTATCTTTTCCACATACAAAGAAACCTTTAACAATAAATACATCTGCATTTGCTCGAAATAACTTAAGTGGAGTAATTGATTTATCATATTCAGATTACTTATATGTAGGTGTGTATGCATTTAGAGATAATAATTTAACAGGTGTTACACTTCCTGATGACCCAAAACAACTATCTTTATTACAAGGTTGTTTTACTGGTAATCAGTTTGTAGGTGACAACGCTTTTATACTTGATTCAACTGGTAAGAAATTAATGTCTTATGCTGGTGAAGGTGGAGATGTAACTATTCCAGAAGGCATTGAATCATTAGAAGGATCTAGTTTATCACATGCAGGTATTACTTCAATACATTTTCCTTCTACTTTAAAAACAATTGGTATTGCAGCTCTTTCTAATAATCCAATAGAAGGAAAACT
>JAEEMF010000005.1 GCA_016283075.1 Bacilli bacterium
CTAAGTATAATGATGCAACTAAAGATAAAATGGGAGATATATTACCAGTTGAAATTACTGTTTATGAAGACAGAACTTTCGATTTCGTAATTAAAACTCCACCAGCTGCATTCTTAATTAAGAAATATGCTGGTGTTAAAAAAGCTTCTAGTAAAGGTTCTAAAGAAATCGTTGGAAAATTAACTAGAGCACAAGTTAAAGAAATTGCAGAAATTAAATTACCTGATTTAAATGCATATACTGTAGAAGACGCAATGAAGTCTATCGAAGGTACTGCACGTAATATGGGTATTGAAATAACTGACTAACAAGTCATTTCCTAGGTTTGACCTAGTGGAAGGATAAAATAATCCGCTTGAACCACAAGGAGGTAAAAAAATGAAAAAAGGTAAAAAATATTTAGAAGCTAAGAAATTAGTTGAAAAAGGAAAACTATATACTATTAGTGAAGCTGCTAAATTAGTAAAAGAAACTTCAGTTACTAATTTTGATTCTTCAGTTGAACTAGTTATGCGTCTTAATTTAGATACTAAAAAAGCTGATCAACAATTAAGAGGAGCAGTAGTTCTTCCAAACGGTACTGGTAAAACTAAAAAAGTTTTAGTACTTGCTAAAGGTGATGCTGCAAAAGCTGCAAGTGAAGCTGGAGCAGATTATGTTGGAGATATGGATTTAGTTAACAAAATCGAAAAAGAAAACTGGTTCGATTTTGATGTAATGATAGCTACTCCAGACATGATGCCTGTTTTAGGTAAATTAGGTAAGGTTTTAGGTCCTAAAGGATTAATGCCAAACCCAAAAACTGGAACAGTTACATTAGATACTGCTAAAGCAGTTAATGATGTTAAAAAAGGGCGTGTTGAATACCGTACTGATTCATATGGTAACGTTGCTGTTATCGTTGGTAAGGTTTCATTCACTGAAGAAAAATTAGTTGAAAATATTAACGCTTTTGTTTCATTAATTTTAAAATCTAAACCTGCTGCTGTTAAAGGTGAATATGTTAAAAACATTTCAGTTTCTTCAACAATGGGTCCTGGTATTAAAATTGATACAAAAAGCTTTGACAAATAACATATAGTTATGTTATAATCAATTCAGTTCGAAAATAATAGGTACCGTAGACAGTAGGAGCGCAAGCTTAATAATTCCTACCGAGGGAGATTATAAATATAAATCTTTCACCCTTGCGGTCTTATGCTGTAAGGGTTTTATTTTACGGAACCCCCAAATAGAGGAGGTGTGACATGGCAAATGCAAAAATTTTAGAACGTAAACAATCAACTATTGATGAAATTTCTGAAAAAGTTAAAGGTTCTAACTCAGTTGTATTCTTTGAATACCGCGGTTTAACAGTTGGAGAAATGACTGAATTAAGAAGAAGTTTACGTGAATCTGGTTCAGATGTTAAAGTTTATAAGAACACTCTTGCTAAAAGAGCTCTTGATTCATTAAACTATGACATGCAAGGTGAATTAAATGGTCCAAAAGCTATGGCTTACGGAACTGACGCTATTGCACCAGTTAAAGCATTAAGTCAATTTGCAAAGAAACATCCAGCTTTAGAGATTAAAATAGGAATCGTTGATGGAAAAGTTACTGATCAAAAAGAATTAGCAGTACTTGCTGCAACACCATCAAGAGAACAATTATTAACTATGTTCGCTGCTGGATTATTAGAACATGTTAAGAATGTTGCAATTTGTTTAGACTTACATAGTCAAAACTTAGAAGGTTAATCTTCGAAAACCAAACTAAAATAAAATAATTAAAAATATAAGGAGGAATTTTAAATGGCAAAATTAAGTACAAAAGAAATTATTGATTCAATTAGCGAAATGACAATTTTAGAAGTTAAAGATTTAGTAGATGCAATGAAAGAAGCATTCGGAGTAGATCCAAGTGCTGTAGCTGTAGCTGCTGCTCCAGTAGCTGCTGCTGCTGCTGAAGAAGGACCAAGCTCACAAGACGTAGTTCTTGCAAGTGCTGGTGCTAACAAACTTGCTGTTATCAAATTAATCAAAGAAGTTACTGGTTTAGGTTTAGGTGAATCTAAAGCTATCGCTGATAACGGTGGAGTTATTAAAGAAAAAGCAACTGCTGATGAAGCTAAAGATTTAAAAGCTAAATTTGAAGAAGCTGGCGCTACAATCGAATTAAAATAATTTGAAAGTCTAGCCTATAAGCCTATACTATTTTCATAGTATGGGCTTTGGCTGTTTATTAAAGGAGGGAATTATGAGTCACTATTTTATAGAGGATAATTCTTTGAAACACAATGTTGTTTCTAAGGATGTTTTTATAAAGACTAATAAGCTCTCTTTTTTTACTGATAATGGAGTTTTTTCGAAAAAAGGACTCGATTTTGGAACTAGAAGTTTACTAGAAAGCCTTCCAGATGATATCCATGGTGATGTTCTAGACTTCGGATGTGGATATGGTCCAATAGGTATTTACTTAAAAAAAGTTTATAACTGTAATGTTGATATGTTAGATATTAATGAAAGAAGTATAAACTTAGCAGTTAAAAATGCAGAATTAAATAAAGTAGATGTTAACATATTTAAAAGTGATATATATGAAAATGTTACTAAAAAATATGATTACATTATTACTAATCCACCTATAAGAGTAGGTAAAAAAATCTTATATAAGATACTCTTTGAAGCCAGAGAGCATATGAAAGAAAATGGAACTATGTATCTTGTTATAAACAAAGATCAAGGTGCTAAATCAGTGATGAAAGACCTTGAAGATAGTTATAAAGTTAGTTTAGTTGAAAAAAATAAAGGTTTTTATATAATTAAAGCTGAAAATCAATTGACTAAATAACATAGTTTTGTTAAAATTATATATTGGCGGCATATACTTTTTTTGCGTATGTATATGCATAAAAAATTTAGTTATAGGGGTGAAATAAGTGGCTTATACTGTAAAAAAATTTGGTGATCACCGAGAGAGACGTAGTTACTCAAAAACAGAAAACGCGATTGAACTTAAGGACTTACTTGAGATTCAAAAAAAATCTTATAACTGGTTTAAAGAATATGGAATTACTGAAGTATTTGAAGACATTTTTCCAGTCGAAAGCTTTACTGGAAACTTATCTTTAGAATTTGGTGATTTCCACTTTGATGAACCTCGTTATTCAATCAAAGGTTGCAAGGAAAGATATGCAACTTATGCTGAACCATTAAAAGTTCAAGCAAGATTATTCAACCATGAAACAGGAGAGGTAAAAGAACAAGAAATTTTCTTAGGAGACTTACCAATCATGACAGATAGTGGTACTTTCGTAATTAATGGTGCTGAACGTGTTATCGTTTCACAATTAGTTAGAAGTCCATCTGTATATTTTGGAAAAGAAATCGATAAGAAAAATGGTAAATTAATTATTACTTCTCAAATTATTCCAACTCGTGGTACATGGTTAGAATTTGAAACAGATGCTAGAGATAACATCTATGTTCGTATTGATAGAACTCGTAAAGTTCCTATTACTACACTTTTAAGAGCACTTGGATTAAATAGTGATGAAGATATCTTTGATTTATTTGGTAAAGATAAATATCTTGAAAATACAATTGAAAAAGATACTAATACAAATACTGATGAATCGCTTCTTGATATTCATGCTAAATTAAGACCAGGTGAACCATCTACACTAGATAGTGCTAAGAACCAGTTAATGACAAGATTCTTTGATTCATTTAGATATGACTTAGCTAAAGTTGGTAGATATAAATTTAATAAAAAACTTAATGTACTAGATCGTTTATATGATTCAGTTCTTGCTGAAGATATCGTAGTAGACGGTAAGACTATTGTTGAAAAAGGTACATTAGTTGATAATAAAGTACTTGAAACTTTAAAACCAATCTTTGCTGATGGATATGGTGTTAAAGAAGTATTAATTAATGAAGAATTAGATTCTTATAACAAAGTTCAAATTGTTAAAGTATATTCTAAATTTAACCCAGAACAAGTTATTAAAGTTATTGGTAATGATCAAACTATTACTGAAAAACGTTTAACTATTTCTGATGTATATGCTTCAGTTTCATATTATTTAAACTTACTTGAAGGAGTAGGTAACTTTGATGAAATTGACCACTTATCAAATAGACGTGTTCGTCAAGTTGGTGAGTTATTACAAAATCAATTTAGAATTGGTATGTCTCGTATTGAAAGAGTTATTAGAGATAGAATGTCTACTCAAGAATTAGTAGATGTTACTCCAAAAACTTTAATCAATATTAGACCACTTACAGCTGCAATTAAAGAGTTCTTTGGTTCAAGTCAATTATCACAATTCATGGATCAAACTAACCCAATTGCTGAACTTGCAAATAAGAGACGTTTATCTTCTCTAGGACCTGGTGGTCTTGCTCGTGATAGAGCTGGTATGGAAGTTCGTGACGTTAACCCATCACACTATGGTCGTTTATGTCCAATTGAATCTCCAGAAGGTCCAAACATCGGTTTAATTACATCACTATCAAGTTATGCTAAAATCGATGAATATGGTTTCATTATGACTCCATATCGTAAAGTTGTTGATAGACACTTAACTGATGAAGTTGTTTATATGACAGCTGATGAAGAATTAAAATATCACATTTCTCAAGCTACTATTGAAGTAGATGAAAATAAGAGAATTGTTGCTGATAGACTTCCAGTACGTTTCAATACTGAAAACATTATCGTTGAAAGTGAAAAGATTGACTATGTCGATGTTTCAGCTCAACAAGTAGTATCTATTACTACACAAGGTATTCCATTCCTTGAACACGATGATGGTAAACGTGCCCTAATGGGTGCTAACATGCAACGTCAAGCTATTCCACTATTACAAACAGAAGCTCCAATTGTTGGAACTGGTGTTGAAGCAATCGCTGCTAAAGACTCTGGTGCTGTTGTTATTTGTAAGGGTGATGGTGTAGTTGACTATGTTGATGCTCAAAAAATCGTAGTTAAAACTGCTGGTGGAAAAGATACATATTACTTAAATGGATATGAAAGAAGTAATGCTGGTACTTGCTACCATCAAACTCCAATTGTTAGAACTGGTGATAAAGTTAAAGCTGGTGAAGTAATTGGTGATGGTCCTTCTACTAACAAAGGTGAATTATCACTTGGTAGAAACGTTACTGTAGCATTCATGAACTTTAATGGATATAACTATGAAGATGCCGTAATCTTAAATGAAAGATTAGTTCGTGATGATGTTTATACATCAATTCATATTCAAGATTATGAAATTGAATGTCGTGACACTAAGTTAGGACCTGAAGAGTTTACTCGTGATATTCCTAACGTTGGTGAAGAAGCACGTAAAAACTTAGATGATAATGGTATCGTTAGAATCGGTACTGAAGTTACTGATGATGATATCTTAGTAGGTAAGGTTACTCCAAAAGGTGTTGCTGAACTTACATCAGAAGAAAAATTATTACATGCTATTTTTGGTGAAAAGACTCGTGAAGTTAGAGATACATCACTTCGTGTTCCACACGGAGGTGGAGGAATCGTTCATGATATTAAGATCTTCACTAAAGAAGATTCTGATGAACTTCCAGCTGGTGTTTCAAAAATAGTAAGAGTTTATATAGCTCAAAAACGTAAGATTAGCGTTGGAGATAAGATGGCTGGTCGTCATGGTAACAAAGGTGTTATTTCACTTATCTTACCA
>JAEEMF010000029.1 GCA_016283075.1 Bacilli bacterium
CTAAGAATGCTGATGGAGTTCTTTTTAGTAACTCAAAGTTCTCTTCATTATTTAAATATTCATCTAAGTCAATAATATTTTCATTTAAAAAACCTTCAATACCATTAACCATTCCATATACGTGTTCGTATCCTAATTCTTTAGCTTTTTTGTAGACACCTGCAATAGAAGAATTAATAACTGCAGTAGGTCCACCAGATTGTCCAACAATTATGTTCATATTATCCTCACTTTCTTTTTCATTATACCACAAGACATTTTATCTAAAAAGTGATATAATATAATTGTAGGTGATAATATGTTAAAGAAAAAGAAATCATTTATAATTGTTACAATAATTTTAGTTGTTATTCTTATATTAATATGTGCTATTTTATTTAAGGATAATAAGAAACGTATTGGTAAGAATATAGAACTAGATTTATCTTCTTGTAAGATAGTATCTAGTAAAGATACTCATAGTGGTTTTTTAGGAGACGGAGAATACTTTGTTAAAGTAGAATGTAAAAAACTTGAGTTTAAGAGTCTTCCTGAAAACTGGAAAGAACTTCCTCTTTCAGAAGAACTATCTAATATAACTAATATGGAAAGTTGTGATGATAAATCATGTAAGAATATATATGATAGATATTCTATTCCTAAAGATATAGAAGGATCTTATTACTTTTTAGATAGACATACAGAGTCTATTAGTATTCATGATGATAGTAATTTAAATAATAGATCTTCTTATAACTTTTCTTTAGCACTTCTTGATAAGAAAAAGAAAACTATTTATTATTATGAATTAGATACATAAACGCTTTTATAAGCGTTTTTCTTTTTTATGATATAATTTATTTGAGGTGTAATAATGATTATTGCTAGTTTTAATGTAAGAAATTATTATTTAAGAAAATTTAGAAAAAGAAGACTTAGAAGTTTAGAAGAACTAAAAGTCTTAAAAGATATAATGTATAAAAATGATATAGATGTACTTTGTACACAAGAGATAACTAAGTCTCATAAGAATATACTTATGCCATTACTATCTGACTATGGTTTCTATGGTAAATATAGATGTAAGGTACTTAGACATTTTCCTTTTAATGAGAATAATAATATCATTTGTAATAGAAAAGTTATTGGTACTAAAACTATTCGTTTACCTTGGATTCCAAGACGTTTTAAAGATATTAAGAGGGGAATTTCTGGAATGTGTATAGTTCCTAGAATTGCGACAGTAGTAATAACTTATGATGATAATAATATACCTATTTGTATCATCAATACACATTTAAGCAATAGGCTAAATGGTGTTAGAAATAGACAATTAGAAGCTATTAAAAAGTTAATAAGAGAGTATATGAAGGAGTATCCAGTCTTCTTAACAGGAGACTTTAATATGTCAAGTACTGATAAGCTATTTATTAATTTTGTTAATGAAGTAGAAGAGTATAACTTAGTAAGAGTAGGGATTAATAATCCTACTTGGTATAGCAAAAATGGAACTGGTAAAACAATAGATCATATCTTTATACCAAAAGGATACAAAATAAAAAGATCAGGTATTATTAATACTAATAAAATATCTGATCATGAATTAATATATGTAGAAATATAAAAGGGATTTCATTTGAAATCCCTTATTTATTTACCATAACACTTTCATAGAAAAGTGGAAGTAATATATAATTATTTCTTTCTAAGTAATCTATAGCATCACCTAAGATTGAATAAGTTACATCTGCGTAGTCATGAAATAGTATTACTTCAATATTTTCGTTTATAGAACTAGTAAATGTATTCCATGCGGCATCTCTTGATGGAACATATCCACCATCTCCATCTTGAGCAGTCCAGTCAACCCATCCATATCCATTAGCTTTTAGATTATTAATCATATCTGTTCTAAGTCTTCCGGCTGAACCACTTCCTCCTGGAAATCTAACAATATTTGTTTTAACTCCAGTTTTATCTAAAAGAAGTTGTTCTTGCTTTTTAACTTGGTTTATAAATTCACTTGTACTTCCATATAAGTATGGTGAAAATGATAATGCATGTGAATAAGTATGGTTTGCTAAAGTATGACCTGCTGCAGCTTCTTTAGCATACATTGTAGTACAGTCAAAGCCTGCATTATCATAACATTTTTCTTTTCCTCTTCCTATTAGGAAGAATGTAGCTTTTACTTTTTTACTTTTTAATGTATCAAGTACTTTATTAGTTAAGTAATAAGGACCATCATCAAAAGTAATATATGCTATTTTATAATTTGTTTTTCCTTCTTTAATTCGTTTTTCTGCAGTTTGTGCAAGTTTAAAAACATTAGCTTTTGTTTCTTTTGTGACAGTATCAATATTTACTATATCTTTTATTTCATCCGCTGTTTCACTGTTAATCATATTACGAACTTTATATTCTTTACCAAGTGCTTTATATTCACTTTTAAGATAACCATTCTTTATATTAATATTTTTAACTTTAAAAAAGTTATTAATACATACATAAGACATAAATAGTGCAAAGATAATATATAGTGAGTAGAAGATAATTAGTTTGTAGCTTTTTTTAACTTTTCTTCCGCTTTTTGCCATATACTAAGTTCTTCCAATTTTTCTGATTGATGTTTTTTAAGTTCAGTTATTTCTTCTTCTTGTTTACCACTATATATTTTTTGATATTCTATGTCTTTTTTAATATTAGTAACATTTTTTTGTAACTCTTTATTCTTTTTATTAACAATTTTAAGTAAACACATTGAATAAACACTAGCAAGTATTAAGAATAAAGATAATGTTATAAGTATTACCTTTTTCATGTTTATCATCCTTACTGTGTATAATTATAGCACATTTTCCTTTATTTTTAAAGGGGTTTTGCAATATTTCTTTTCTAAATGCAACTTTAATTTTTTTTTTAATATTTTTTGTTGACAATGGTCTTTTTTTAAATATAATTAATCTTTACGAGGGGGGGATTTTATTGAAAAAGAAATTGCATAAAGAAATATTTGCTAACATTAAGAAGAGCTTTAAATTAATGAAAGGCTCTAAAAAGAATTTAATAATATACTTATTATTAAATTTAATCACTATACCTATTAGTATAGTTTTACCAATTTATACAGCTAAGATTGTTTTAAATATTAGTAATGGAGATTATCAAAATTTATTTAAAGCAGCAATAGTTGTATGTGCTATTCGTATAATTAGTAATCTAATTAATTTTTTAAGTACAATCTTTTATCAAAAATATATTTTAAATGCATCTTTAAATATTAACAAACTATTTATACAAAAGGTATTTGATTTAGAAGTTAAGACTTTTGATAATAATAGTTCAGGTATTTTTACTAGTAGACTTGAATCTGATACACATTCAATAATAACAGTGTTTAATAAATTAAACTTTATAACAACTGATATACTAAGCAATATTGGTATATTAATAATCACTTTTAGAATAAGTAAAATTATATTTACATTCTTTATTCTTCAAAGTATTTATACATTTATTATAAATAGTAAAAGAATTAAAAAAGCTAATAAAAAATATGATGATTTAAAAGATACTAGAGAAAACAATTCTGGTTTAATAAATGAATTATTTAGAGGCATAAGAGATATTAAAGTATTAAATGCTTCATCACTATTTATAAATAAATATGATGAAAGAATATCTAATGAAAATAAAAAGAGTTATGATTATATATTTTTCAATAATAGATCGTTTACTATTAAAGCAATAGTAGGTTATATATTAGAGTTTGCTTTTTACGTAATAGGAATAATTCTAGTAAAGAACAACTTATTAATTCCATCTGATTTTTTAGTATTATATATGTATAGACCTTCAGTAATTGGATTACTAGGATTCCTTGCGAATATGATGGATAGTTTTAATGATTTCAATTTATCAGCAAAAAGAGTATTTGAAGTTATAGATGGAGATACATTTACTAAAGAAAAATTTGGAAATAAGAATATTAAAAAAGTAAAAGGTGATTTTGAATTTAAAAATGTATCATTTAGTTATAATGATAAAAAGGATGCATTAAAAGATATTAGTTTTAAAGTTAAAGCTAATACTACAACTGCATTTGTAGGAAAGAGTGGTTCTGGTAAGACAACTATCTTTAATTTACTTGATAAACTATATAATACTAATAAAGGAAATATTTATATAGATGGAATAGATATTAACGAATTATCTAAAGAATCTATTAGAAATAATATCTCTGTTATTACTCAAAGCCCGTATATTTTTAATTTAACAATTAGAGAAAACCTTTTACTTGCTAGTAATAACGTAAGTGAAAAAGAAATGATTAATGCTTGTAAGACTGCTTGTATTCATGACTTTATTATGAATTTACCTGATGGATATGATACTAAGGTTGGAGAAGGCGGAGTTACACTATCTGGTGGTGAAAGACAAAGAATAGCAATAGCTAGAGCTTTAATTAGAAAAACTGAAATAATCCTATTTGATGAAGCGACTAGTGCTCTTGATAACGAAACACAAGAACAAATTCAAAAAGCAATTCATAATCTTAAAGGAGAGTATACTATTTTAATAATTGCCCATAGATTATCTACTATTAAAAATAGCGATAATATTATAATGCTTGAAAAAGGTAAAATAGTAGCATCAGGAACACATAATGAACTAATTAAAAATTCAAAGAAGTATTATAATCTATATCACTCAGAAGATGAAAAATAAAAAGATTACGCAAGTAATCTTTTTTAGTTGAAATATTTATTTATATATTTAATAGCATCTATATTCATATATTTATTTTTATTATCTTCTATTTCTTTTAATAATTTATTTCCAACTTTATAAGCAAGCTTATAATCTTTGTTACTTATTATTTTATTATCAAGTGCTTCTTTAAGTTCATCTTCATCTACAAAATGAGGTTTATTTGTTTCATAGTCATGTAATATATCTAAGTATAAATCTATATAATAAGGCATTTTATATTTAACACCATTTTCTAGTGTAATATCTATATAATAATCAATAAATTCTTTTTTATCATTATAATAAAATCTTATATTATAGTTTTCATTTATAGGAGTAAACTCTACTAAATAGAAGTTTTTATCCACATAAAAAATATCTTTATTTAACTGTTTAAAAGAAATAGGTTTTTCTATATCAATATATTTTTTGATTGTTATAAATAAATCATCTTCTTTAATAGTTACTACTTCATAATTAGTAGCTTCTCTCATATAAGTATTAGATACAAATTTTCTTCTATATTCTTTATTTCTTTTTCTCATAAATATCCCTCATTTTTTGTATTATTATAACACACTATATGTTATAATAACTAACCAAGAGATGATTTTATGAATGATGAAGTTTTTGAATATTATAGAGAAAAATATGAAGCATTATATTTGTTTTTAAGAAATTTTGAGATTGAAAAGCAAGAAGATTATTTTATTGGTAGAGATGGTTCTATTAGCAATATGAGACTTCTTGATCCTAATAGTGAACTATATAAGAAGAATAAAGAGATAGTTTGTAAGATACCTTCACCAGTTGATGATAAAAGAGAACTATATGATAAATATCCGATTTATATATTCTGGGGAAATTTTAAGCCTATTATAAGTGCAAGAACAGGTTTAAGATTATGTGGATATCATGATTCTTACTGGGATATAGGTTTAAGAGCAGGACTTGATGTTGGTCCTATTGATAAACATGAGTTTGGAAAGAAAAGAATTAAATTCAAAAAAGCAAATGAATTTAATATAATTGTACCGGATAAAAGTGTAGGAAGATATAATCAAGATTTTTATAATGAAGTAAGAGATGATTTTTTAATTAATGCTTTTATGAATGGTCAAGAACATGCTCATCAGTATATACTTAGTAAATACAATAAATGGAATTATTAAACATATACAAAGTATATGTTTTCCTTATGTATTTTATTGATAAAATATAGTTAAAATGATACAATATAATAGTAGGAAAAATAGGAGGGATAACTATGGCAAGTAATGAAAAATATATAAATAATTATTTTGCAAATAGTGATCGTTACACTATTGATAGAGATACAATTGATAGATATAGAAAACTAAAAGTTGTATCTGAAAGATTTGAAAGTCCTAGTGAAGCAAGAAATGCTGAAGAAGAGTATTTTGGAATATATGGATGTAAAAATGAAAAAGAAAAATTATTATTTGAAATAAGTTATGTTAAAAGAAAATTAAATACACTTTTGATAAGTGATAAAGATAAAAGAGATTATGAATCATCTTTAGATATGATGAAGGAATCTATAATTAGAAAAGATGAGTTACCTGATGAACTAGTAGGTACAGTAAAAAGAGCTTTACTATTTATAGAAATAAAGAATCAAATACCAATAAGTTTCTTTACAGAAGTAAAGGCATGTTATTTGGAAGAGTTAAGTGAATTAAAGGACAAGAGGGATAATTATGGAAGAACTATTAAATAGAATAAATCAGTTAATAAATAGTGCTAGCAATTCTGTATCTTATTATACTAATGAAATTGATGTTAATAATCAAAAACTAGATAGATATAAAGAGTGGAGAGATAATCTGGATACAATTTTTGTAGAAGAATTATCTAGTAGAGTTACTCCTGAGTTAAGAAATTCAAAAGAATTTAAAGATGCTTTAGATTATGTAGGATTCTTTGAAAAGTATTCTAGTGAATCACAAATAAGGAAAGCAAAGAATTATCTTGGTGAAATTGTGGAAGATTTAGCTTCTAAACAAGAGAAGAAATGTAATGATTTACTTGATAAATATCGTTACTGGGTTGGACTACTTAATTCATCAAAAGTAGCAGGAGAATTCCTAAATGGATATACTCCAGATACTTTTGTAGATGAAAATACTTTAGAAAGTGTTTATACAATTATTAAAGAACAAATGCCTACTAAAGAAGGGTTAAATATATTACTTACTATTGCTAAAAATAATAATAAGATTAGTCTTATGAAAGCGGAACCTAAAGTAGAAGAACCTAAAGTAGAAGAACCTTCTGAAGAAGTTGAAAGTTTAGAACTTGAAGATGAAGAAGAAACATTATCACTTGGTGATATTGAAAAAGGTAGAATAGAAGTAAATAGTATTACACCTGCTGATATAAATGAATATCGTAATCAATTTATTTCTATGTATAATAACTTTGTTAATAGTGCTAGATATAAAGATACATTAGGAGATTTATATAACAAAACATTACTTGTTACAAATGGAATTGATGAAGAAATTAGAAATATGAGTGATGAAGATTTAGAACTTCAATTAGCATTCATAGAAGAAGGAATAGTAGATAATAGAGTAAATGCTTCTATATTATTACTTAAGAGTATCTTAACTGGTAACATAGAACATGCAAAAGAAATATTAGATAGTTATGTTAATAACTGTGAAATGAGTAATAATGAATATTTTGCTTTAACAGGAAGAATAGATTATGAAATGGATTATAATAAAGCAAAAGAATTAGTAGGAAATAATTTTGAAACTACAGAAGCATATAAGTATTTAGAAGGTGCTCCTGAATTTGGATCAAATCATGATAAAATGGCTTACTTAAGATCAGTAAATGTATCTAAAGAAGATTCAGAAAGATATGATATACAAAAACTTCTTGAAGATATAGACTTAATTCTTTCAGTAAGACCTATTACTGAGGGAAGTAAAAAAACTTTACCACTTTATTTTGAAAAACTTGAAAGAATGAATAATATTTTAGAATTTGATTTAAGTGTTTTAGAAGCAGCAAAAACTCCAAATGAAGATGATTTATATAATGGTTACTTTAATAACTATGTAGTACTTTTAGATAAAGATTTATTTATGGAAGAGGCTAAAGAACTTATTAGGGAAAAATCTGATGTTAAATATAAAAACATTGCTGATAAGATAAAAAGACTTACACTTTTATCACAAGTTGAACTTCAAAATGATCAATATGCTCGTAATATCCATGTTAATGGTGGAGATAATGATTATGAACTTTTAGAGTTCCGCGGAGGATCTGGAAATGTTAGAGTAGGATTTAAACGCGTAGAAGGTGCTGAAATAAAGGGTAAACCTGTTTATATGGTTGTAATGCCATCATATATAAGAGTAGGAAGCTATATAAAGAATGATGGAGTTGCACAAAATATCAAATACTTTGAAAAGAACTTAGATAAGTATAATGAAATAGTTAAGGCATGCTCTAAAGAAAAAAATAAGGATGAAGTAAGTCCTGAAGCTACTAAACTAATTACTGAATGTATAAGAGCTTATGAAGAGTTAACAGGAGAACAAAATACCAATAAAGCTGGTAATAAATTAGTGGGAGGTAACAATGAATAATTTAATTAGATTTTTAGAAGCCTCTATTAAAAAACTAGATGAAAAAGAAAAATATGAAAAAGTAATTAGTTTATTAAATGATTATATTGGTAGTGGTATAAAAATAAGTGAAGAAAATAGAGTATTCTTAAAAGAAGTATTTGATGAAATAACAAGTAATGAAGACTTTAATGATATTCAAAGAAATAGAGCAGATTTTATTACAAATGTACTTATTAAAATAGGTAAAGAATTAGATGATGAACAAGTAAAATTATGTCATTTAATTTCTAAGAAGATAGAAGAAAAAATTAAATCAGGAAGTAAAAACTCTAATAGCTATGAAAAACTACTTGATAGTTTAAATAGTAATAAGAAATTTACTGATTTTGAATTATTAGAAGATATTCTAAATGAAAGTGATATTGATATCCATGAACAGTTAGATATCGTTAAAGAATTAATAACTAGAAATTATCGATTTACTAATGTTACTACTAACTCTAAAGAAGAAGTAGAAACTTTAGAAGAATCAGAAGAAACAAAAGAATATAATAATAGTTATGAAGATGTTAGAGACTTATTAGCAGAATATGGTGTAGATACAGATAAATTTGCTGATAATAGTAAAGAATATTTAGTAAAATATGTTAATTTAGATAATGCTAGAGAAATACTTGATACTTTAAAAGAAAATAAAATTAACTTTTATAAAAAAGGTAATACTAAATCTGAACAATACTTAGTATTTACTTTAATTAAGTCTAAAAAAGAAATAGTTGATGATGTAAAGGCTATTTGTAATGAAAATGGTATCCCATATAAGAAAGTTGTTGAATTATTCCCAATGAATATTATTCCAACTTTGGGATGTGGCTTTTTATGGTTCAGTTCAAGTAAAAAAACTGGACCAAATTATGGTTTAATAAGAGGAAACTACCAAGGATTTAAAAAGTTAATTGAATTTTTAAATGAAAAAAATGTTTATTTACCAGGATTATTCAAAAAGTGTAGTTCTGTATTTGCTAAACCAGTAGGTGCTTTTAAAAAGAACTGGGATATTCTAGAAAAACAATATGAAATTGAAGTAAATAAAGACTCGTTATCATCACTTGTTAGAACTCGTTTGGCAGATCAAATAGATAAATATATCGAAATATTTGAAAATGGTCTTGAGTTTGTAAGTGAAAATCAAAGTACTTTAGCAAATACAACCGCAAAAGATTTCATTAATTTTAAAACAGCTGAAATGAATGGTATACATTTATTATGTTATAATTCTAAAGGTAATATCTTTAAGAAAAAATGTGAATCTGAATTCTTATATCCTAAACATGAATTTGTAAGTTTAGAATTACCAAATGGCAAAGAAAAAGTATATGATGAAATGGAATTAAATGAAACTACTTTCTTTGATGAAAAAGTTAGTGATAATGAATTATTTAAGTTACTTGAACAACACTATGCATCAGGTAATATGTTATACCGTCTAGATGATACTAGAGTATCTAGAACTAAGGTTCATAGAATTTTAAGTAATATGATGAAACAAGGTATTGAAATAGGCGAAGATGAAATTAAATATGCACTTGCATATAACTCAGTTTTATCTAAGAAAGACTTAGAAAATATTGAAAGCTTTAAAACATTATTTGATAAAGAAAACGAAGTGGAGGAAATAGATTATGCACAATTTTTCAGACGCGGGAATTAGTGATGAATTAGTAAATAAACTTACTGATTCATATGGTCAAACTATCGTAGATAGTCTTGAAATCAATATTAATAATGTTTATAAAGTTTATAAGTCACTAAATATGATGGGAGTAAAAAAAGTAGATGATTTACTTCTAGGAAGAGCTGATTTATTCTTAATGGATTATGAAGACTTCTTAAATATATTAGAGAAAAAGGGTATAGATAATATTGCCGATTTATTAAATGAAGATCTAAATAATGTAAATGATATATTCTTTAGTGATGAAGATTAAGAGATATATATAAATATATCTCTTTTAATTTGCATTTTTAAAAGTTTTTAGTATAATAATCTTCATTGTTAAAAAGGGGAGATAATCCATGGAAAATAAAACACTTACGTTAGATACTAGCTTTGATTTTATCGAAGAAAATATTGACAAATATGAAATATGTGAGATTTGTATTGACCGTTCTTTAGTTAATCCTCCTGCTCGAATTGTATATGAATATGATTCTAGAAGGGTAAAACTTTTTATAAGTGATAAATATTATGTCATTAAACCCGATTATACTCTTTTTGAAGATCAACAAAGACTTAATAATTTTTTAAAAATAGTAATTGCTCATGTAAGAGGTACTTTAACTTTAGATGAGAAATTATCTGAGAACCCGGTAGTTATAAAAAGCATTGCTGATAATGAAAAAATAAAAAATATAGTTATTGGTGGTGATGGGAAAGCTACTTTACATAAATCTTTTTATGATGGTTTAAAAGATTGCAAACATATAAAAAATATAGATTCTAAAACTCTTGAAGTATTATTATTAACTATTGATGATCCTAGAATTGTATTTAATTTATGTAAAGATGATTATATTGGTAAGAGTTCAGATAAAAAATTTATATGCCTAGATGATATTTTAGGAAAAGTAAATGATAGTGGCAATTCAGTTATTGATATTTATGATGAAGATGTAGATTCTTTATCTAATAGTGGATATAAAGATATATTAAACTTTAATCCTAAAACAAGTTTTAATGTAACTGCATGTTCACCAAGTAATGTATGTAAGTTTAGTAAAGCATTACTAGATAATAACTTAAAAAATAAAGCTATTATAAATGTTAATACGTTATCGGAAAAAGAATTAGCATATTTTTTAGCACAAGCTTACTATAAAGATTATTCAAATATTTATATAAACCATCTTAGAAACAATTTTAAAGTTAAAAGATTTATTGAAGAAGAAATCATTTTATATAGTATGATTAGAGAAGCTATGGAATTATCTCCGTTTGAAAAATATATTTTTGCTTATGGTGTTGTCACTTCATTTAAAAAATATAAAGATTTTTCAAAAAAAGCTAAAAGTAGCTTTGATCACTGGGGAAGACTTACTAGACATCCATATTACATATTGCATAATGATTTTATTGTATGCACGGGATATGAATTATTGAGAGAAGAATTGATGTTTAAATTAGGAATTAAAGCAACTTCATTTAGTAATTTCTCTACGAAAGAAAATGAAGAAATAACAGGAAATGATAGATGGCATTTTAGAGGCATTTCTTATATTAAAGATGATAATTATGGAATTGATGGTTTGTATTTTAGTGATCCTACATTTGATGCACAAGAAGATAAAAACTATTTTGTTTTTTCAGCGCTTACAGCAGAAGAATACGATAATATGAATGGGTATAATGGATTAAAATGTAATAAATACTTTGAAGTATTATTTGCTGAATTTATGTATTCGTCTATTGATATAAATGATTTTTATAATAAAATTAATTTTGTAATTGATAGGTTTTTTTCAAGCTATGCTAATGCTGAAACAGTTACTATGGTAATAGATCTTGTAAAACCATTTGATAATGAATTATATAAAAGGTTATATGCTGAAATTAATAGTATAAA
Source organism: Bacilli bacterium (assembly GCA_016283075.1). Taxonomy (GTDB): domain Bacteria; phylum Bacillota_I; class Bacilli_A; order RF39; family UBA660; genus RGIG4266. Next base: position 11,963 of record JAEEMF010000029.1, read on the forward strand.
TTGTTTTGATAGTTTTGAATTTAATACTTTCTTTAAGAAAGCAGTTGAAGAAGTAGGAGAGTTTATAACAAGTAAGAATAATAAACCTATTAGTGGAGAAACTATAATGAAAGCCCTTAAAAATATTTGTTTTAAATTAAGACCAGATGAATATGATGAAGAAGTACTTGATGATATTAGAAAAGAGAATATAGAGTGGTATTCTTTAAATTTTCCTGAAAGAGTTAAAGAATATTCAGATGGACATAGAGAATATATAAATACTAAAAATAAATTTAGAGCATAAGAAAAAGGTATATTAAATATACCTTTTTTTATGCTGTTTTTACATATTGTTTATTTTTAAATTCTACATATATTTCTTTTTTACTAATATATGCATTTGCCTCTAATTCTTCATCATCTTTAAGAACAAATTTTTCAACTAGTTCTTCTTCGTCACTACTAAATACTACTACTGGGTATCCTACATAAATAATTTTGGCTAGATCTTCTAGTGCATCTAGCGGAATGTTAACACATCCGTGTGTACCATTATTTGTTAAGTATGTTTCTTTGTAATCTCCTGCATAATATTTTTCGTCTGTTCTGTAATAAACATTATGAATTCCTATTCCACCATCAAATGGGAAGAAGTATTTAACAGGAACATGGTATGTTGAACCATCAGCATTTGTTCCATTTAAGTATCTTTCTCCATATGTAGCATTTACCTGGAATATTCCTTTATTAGTTGGTGTAGAAGCTTTACCAGTAACACATGGTATTATTCTATAAAGTTCATTATCTTTTATAGCATCTACTTCTTGAATTCTTAAATCTATTGATATTACATCATTACCTATAGTTTCTACTTCATCGCATGGAATAGAAAATATTTCATCATTATATTTTATAAATGATTTATTATCAGCTCTAAATAGTTCTTTTATAGTCCTATTTTCACATAAGTTTAACTGATAGTTTTCATTTTCAAGTTGCACTCTAGATTTAACTGCTACATATGTATCAGTTATTTCTTTATTAGGATACATACTTGCTACTCTATATTCATTATCAAGTTCTTTTAAATAAGATGAATCAATAAATGATATATCTAATCCTTCTTTTATACAAGAGTATCCATTTACTTCAAATAGAACTGTTACTTTATCATATCTTTTATGAGTTTTGTATGTAGTACCGTCAATATCAGTTAGTGCTTTAGTATCATTTGTTACATAGTATTCTTTACTACCTAGCTCTCTAATACCATATTTAACCATTTTGTCATATAAAGTAGGGAAGATATCTATATCTTCATTTTTTACATAACAAGTTTCACCGTTACCATATCTAATAAATGAAAAATCATCATTGTTTGTTATTTGGAATGCATAATCTCCTTTATTGAAAGTATTTTCATGTGTAGTTACTGGTTTATTAAACTCTACCATCTTACATGATGGTTTCATATTTTTATATAAACTTTCTTCTTTAGGAAAATCTAATTCATCAAAACTAGTTACTACTGGAACTTCATTTATTGCTTCATAACCTGTTTTAGCAATAGTTGCCATACCAAGTGTTGCAATAAATAATGCTATTCCACTATAAAAGTTTAATTGTTTATTCTTTGTCATCATAAGACCCCCATGTTTTGATTTATTATACTATTAACTTTATAAATGTCAATTTTAATTTTCTATGATATAATTGTTTTAGATTAGAGGTAATGATATGAAAAAAATAGAGTTAAATAGTAA
>JAEEMF010000030.1 GCA_016283075.1 Bacilli bacterium
AATCCAAGCACCTTCTTGAGCCATTAATCCGTATTCACCAAAGTGTAATTCAGTATTACCTTTAGCAACTCCGTCATAACGTAAACGGTGTGGACGACGATATTTAGTTCTTTTTGGAATTACTGCCATCGTTATTACCTCCCTTATTTTTCTTTTCAGGAAGAATTTCACCTTTGTAAATCCATACTTTTACACCAATCTTACCATATGTAGTATCAGCTTCTTTTTGAGCATAATCAATATCAGCTCTTAAAGTATGTAATGGTGTATTACCTTCTGTATAACCTTCAGATCTTGCCATATCAGCTCCACCTAAACGACCAGATACAGAAGTTTTAATTCCTTTTGCTCCTGCTTTAATAGCGTTTCTAATAGCTCTCTTTTGAGCGATTCTGAATGAAACTCTATTTTCGATTTGATGAGCAATGTTTTCTGCAACAAGTGCTGCATCAATATCTGGGTTTTTAACTTCCATAATGGAAATTTGAATATCTTCTTTAATTAATTTATTTAATTCTTTAGTTAATTTTTCAATTTCATCTCCGCTGTGACCAATAACAACACCTGGTTTAGCAGTGTTAATAATAACATTAGTCTTTCCAGCACTTCTTTCAATAAGAACACTTGAAACTGCTGCGTCTTTTAATTTACCTTGTAAAAATTTACGAATTTTAACATCATTATTTAAGAATCTTGCGAAATCTTTCTTTTCAGCATACCATCTAGATTCCCAAGTCTTATTGATTCCCATTCTAAGTCCGACTGGACTAACCTTTTGACCCATCAGTTTACCTCCTTTGCTTAATTTCTTTCACTTACGACAACAGTGATGTGGCTAGTTCTTTTCTTGATTGGATCCACATGTCCACGAGAACCCATTCTAGCTCTTTTCATTGTTTGTCCTTCATTTATATATGCTTCTTTAACATATAAATTATTTTTATCTAAACCTAAATTATTTTCTGCATTTGCAGTAGCTGAAACTAATACTTTACGTATTAATCTTGAAGCTTCTTTATTTAAGTTAGCTAATATTCTATCTGCTTCGATAACACTCTTGTTACGAATTAAATCTATAACTAAACGAGCCTTACGAGGTGCAATTCTAACAGATTTTGCAACTGCTTTAGCTTCCATTTTAGTCCTCCCTTCCTGGTAACTAATTATTTCTTATCTTTATCTGCGCCGTGTCCGCCAAATTTACGTGTTGGAACAAATTCACCTAATTTGTGTCCAACCATGTCTTCTGTTACATAAACTGGAATAAAATCTTTACCATTATGAACAGCAAATGTAAGACCTATAAAGTTTGGATAAATTGTAGAACGACGAGACCAAGTTTTAATTACTTCTTTTTTCTCAGATTCATTAGCTTTTGCAACTTTTTTAGCTAATGATTCATCTATAAAAGGTCCTTTTTTTAAACTTCTTGCCATTTAAACCATCCTTTCAATTATTTACTATTTCTACGACGGACAATTAATTTGTCTGAAGCTTTTTTGTTTTTACGTGTTTTCATACCTAATGCTGGTTTACCCCAAGGAGTAACAGGTCCTTTACGTCCGATAGGAGCGCGACCTTCACCACCACCATGTGGGTGGTCATTAGGGTTCATAACAGAACCACGAACTGTTGGTCTAATACCCATATGTCTTTTACGACCAGCTTTACCAACTTTTACTAATTCATGATCGGCATTACCAACTTCACCGATAGTAGCTCTACAAGTAGAAAGAACTTTTCTAACTTCACCACTAGATAAACGTAGTAATGTATATTTTCCTTCATTTCCTAAAATTTGAACACTTGAACCAGCAGAACGAGCAAGTTGTGCTCCTTTACCTTCTTTAAGTTCAACATTGTGTACCATTGTACCTTCAGGAATATTTCCAAGTGCTAAGCAGTTACCAACTTTGATATCTACTTTTTCTCCACTTTCAACTTTATCTCCAACTCTTAATCCTTTTGGAGCAATAATATATCTCTTTTCACCATCAGCATAAGTTATTAAAGCAATGTTAGCAGTTCTATTTGGATCATATTCAATTGAGCTTACAGTTCCTACAACGCCATCTTTATTTCTTTTGAAATCAATGATTCTGTATTTTCTTTTAGCTCCGCCACCTTGGTGTCTAACAGTAATTCTACCTTGATTATTACGTCCACCATTTTTCTTTAATGTAACAACTAATGATTTTTCTGGAGTAGTCTTAGTAATTTCTTCATTTACTAATGTAGACATTCCACGAGTACCATTAGTCATTGGCTTGTATGTTTTTATTGCCATGATTAATCCTCCTAACAATTATTAAAGTTCGATTGAACTTCCTTCTTTTAATTTAACTATTGCTTTTTTTACTTTATTTGTTTTTCCAACATAACGTCCTACTCTTTTTCTTTTTGGACGAACATTAACAGTATTTACGCTTTCAACTTTAACATTGAATATAGCTTCAATAGCTTGTTTGATTTGTGTTTTATTTGCATTTGTATCAACACTGAAAGTGTAAGTGTTAGCATTTTGTGCTAAACTTGCAGATTTTTCAGTAACGATAGGTGCTTTAATAATATCTCTGTAATTCATTAAACAAGCGCCTCCTCAATAGCTTTAACAGCTTTTTCAGTAATAACCATATTATCTGATGCAACTACATCATAAGTATTGATTTCGTTAGCAGCTAATAATATAACGTTTTCTAAGTTTCTAGTAGCTAAAATAACTTCATCAGTTAATTCATCTACAACTAATAATACTTTCTTAGTTGCTTTTAAGTTATTTAAAGCAGCTTTAGCATCTTTAGTTTTATTTGATTCTAAATTGAAATTATCAACAACGATCATTTCACTTTCAATTACTTTGTAAGATAGAGCAGATTTTAAAGCTAATCTTCTTTCTTTTCTGTTCATCTTTTTAGCAAAACTTCTCATGTGTGGTCCAAATACTACACCACCACCTGGCCAGTGTGGAGATCTAATAGATCCTTGACGAGCACGTCCAGTTCCTTTTTGCTTCCAAGGTTTAATTCCACCACCACTAACTTCACTACGAGTTTTAGTTTCAGCAGTACCTTGTCTTTGATTATTGCGTGCTAATGTAATAGCGTCATATAAAACAGCATCGTTTGGTTCAATTCCCCAAACAGATTCATTTAAAGTAATGTCTCCTACTTTTTCACCTTTAATATTTAAAACAGTTTGTTTTTTCATTTATAATTCCTCCCTGCTTATTCAGCTGCTTCTTCAGCATTTTCTTCTGAAGCTTCTTCAGCAGTTTCTTCTACTGGTGTTTCTAAAGTAGATTCATTTGCATATGAAACTAATTCTTCTCTTGCGTTAACAATGTTTTCATTTTTAACAGCTGTTCTAATAACAACTAGAGATTCTTTAGCTCCAGGTACATTACCTTTAACTAGGATTACTCCATTTTCTAAATCAACAGCTACAACTTCTAAGTTTTGAATTGTAACAGTTAATTGTCCCATATGACCTGGTAATTTCTTACCTTTAAAAACACGCATTGGTCTCATAGTTCCCATTGAACCTGGTCTTCTATGATAATGAGATCCATGTCCCATAGGTCCTCTTGATTGATTATGACGTTTAATAACGCCTTGGAACCCGTGACCTTTTGTAGTTCCAGTTACGTCAACAACTTCGCCAACTTCAAATAAATCAGCTTTAATTTCTTGACCTAAAGTGTAGTTAGCAGTTTCTACACCTCTGATTTCTTTAAAGAAGCGCTTAGGTGTTGTTTTAGCTTTATTAGTGTGACCAATAGAAGCTTTAGTAGTATTTTTTTCTTTTACTTCACTAAATCCTAATTGAATAGCTTCATATCCATCAGTTTCAGCTGTTTTGATTTGAGTTACTACGTTTGTACCAACTTCAATAACAGTAACTGGAACTAATTTACCAGATTTAGTAAATACTTGAGTCATTCCTTTTTTACGACCTAAGATTCCTTTTACCATAATTCTTTCCTCCTAATAATTAATAATTGATTTGAATATCTACACCACTTGGAATTTCTAGATGAGTTAATGCATCAATAGTTTCCTTACTTGGGTTTGTGATATCAATAAGTCTTTTGTGAGTTCTCTTTTCAAATTGTTCACGAGAGTCTTTGTATTTGTGAACAGCTCTTAAAATAGTGATTTTTTCAACTTCAGTTGGTAGTGGTACTGGTCCACTTACTTCTCCACCAGTTCTTTTAACAGTATCAACTATTTTAGCGCATGCACTATCAAGACTTTTGTGTTCAAAAGCTTTTAATTTGATACGAACTTTAGTTTTAGACATATTCGGTATCCTCCTTTCGCCTATATCTAGTATAGACTCGCTCCGTGTAAAAACCCGATTTTCAGTTTTAAATTATTTACAACTTAACCTGGTGTATCGGCAACCTCACACATCTACGCGTGCCACACACTTAAAATTATACTAGAAAAGTATAAATAAAACAAGCATTTTTTTTCATTTTTTGAACATTTTTTAAAAAGTGAAAAAAAACTTACAAAAATTGTAAGTCTTAATAATCATAATTATTTAACAAATGGTATTAAAGCCATGAATCTAGCTTTCTTAACTTCATTTGCAATATGTCTTTGATGTTTTGAGCAAGCGCCAGTAATTCTTCTTGGTAAGATTTTACCTTTATCAGCACTGATGTATTTTTTCATAACTTCAACATCTTTATAATCTACAGTTTTACCTGCACACATTTGACATACTTTTTTCTTTTTTCTATAAAATTCTGCCATTATTGTTCCTCCTTTATTAATCTAGGAAATTATCATCGATTGAAACAGTTTCTCCGAAATCTGCAAAAGGATCAGATTCAACACTCACATCATTAACTGGAGCATTACTTGACTGTGGATAATCATATGGCGCACTAGCATTTGATGCTTGTCTTTGAGCTTTACTTTCTAAGAAGTTAACTTGATCAGCAACAACTTCTGTAGTATAAACTCTTGCACCATCTTTTTCATAACTTCCTGTTTGGATACGACCATCAACAGAAACTAAACTACCTTTATCTAAATATTGGCAAATATTTTCTGCTTGTTTTCTCCATGCAACGATTGTAATGAAATCAGCTTCTCTTTCTCCACTAGCATTATTAAAGTTTCTATTAACTGCTAAAGTGAATCTTGTAGTAGCAAGTCCATTACCTACTTGTCTTAATTCTGGTTTTGTAGTAAGTCTACCTACTAAACAAACTCTATTCATTCTGCACCTCTATTAATCTTCTAATTTAGTAATTAAATGACGAACGATGTCATTACTAATTAAAGCTAAACGATCAAATTCTTTAATAGCTTTGTCATCAGAAGCTTCAAGTGTAGTTACATAATAGTAACCAGTTTTGAAATCTTTAATTTCATAAGCTAATTCTCTTTGACCCATTTCTTTAGTGTCAGTAACAGTAGCTCCGTTAGAAGTTAAAACTTTTTCAAATTCTTTTGCAACTTTTTTAATTTCTTCTTCGCTTAAAGTTGGTCTAACAATAAACATAATTTCGTATTTTCTCATTTTTTACACCTCCCTATGGTCTATCGGCTTCGTTAGAAGCAAGGAGTAATTTGAATTACTCGCAATGATTATAACAAATAAACCCTTATTTGTAAATAGGTTATTTATTCTAATAATTAAATTCCTCTTATATATATTATATATATAGAAAAAAGGTAACAATAATTACCTTTTATACATTAAATCTAAAGTATACGATATCACCGTCTTGCATTTCATACTCTTTACCTTCTAGACGAGTACGTCCTGCTTCTTTAACAGCTTTTTCGTCTCCATATCTTTCTAAATCATCGTAACTCATTACTTCAGCTCTAATAAATCCTCTTTCAATATCACTGTGGATAAGTCCCGCACATTCTGGAGCCTTCATACCTTTTTTAAAAGTCCATGCTCTACATTCATCAGACCCTGCAGTAAAGAATGTAGCTAGTCCTAATAAATCATATGTAGCATATATTAATTTATCTAGACCGCTTTCTTCAATTCCAACATCTTTTAAGAATTCCATCTTATCTTCATCTGATAGTTCAGCAAGTTCAGATTCCATCTTAGCACATACAGTTATTACTGATGCTTCTTCACTAGAAGCATATCCTCTAACCATATCTACATATGCATTATTATCTTCAAGTAAACTTTCTTCACTTACATTAGCCATATAAATAATTGGTTTTAATGTTAAGAAGTTAAAAGCTTTAACAAGTTTCTTTTCATCATCAGAAAGACCTATTCTTCTAATAGGAAGACTTTGGTTTAATCCTTCTCTTATTTTTTCAAGAACTTCCTTTTCTTTAAGTAGTTCCTTATCTTTAGTCATTTCAGCTTTTTTACCAATATTGTTTAATCTTTTTTCACATACTTCTAAATCAGCAAGAGCTAGTTCAGCATTTATTATTTCTATATCTCTTACTGGATTAACATCGTTTTCTACGTGAATAATATTTTTATCATCAAAACATCTTACTACTTCTACAATAGCATCTACTTCTCTAATATGAGATAAGAACTTATTACCTAGACCTTCTCCAGAAGATGCTCCTTTAACAAGTCCGGCTATATCAGTAAATTCATATGTAGTAGGAACTAAACTTTTTGGTAAATATAAATTATTTAAAAATTCTAATCTCTTATCAGGTACAGTAACTACTCCTACATTTGGATCAATAGTCGCAAATGGATAATTAGCTGCTAATATATTTTTCTTTGTTATGGCATTAAATAAAGTAGATTTTCCAACATTAGGTAAACCTACTATTCCTGCTGTTAAACTCATACTCATTCCTCATTTCGTTATTATTATAGCATATTAAATTATAAATACAATAAAAAAGGCATAAAGCCTTTTATAGTACTGGATAGATTTTTGGTCCAGTTGGAAGTCCAACTATATACCATCCAATAACAATTAATAACCATAGTCCTGCAAAAAGTAGAAGAACTGGCATTATTAATTTAAATATTCCAAAAACTGTAATCTTTTCATTTTCTTTAGTATTATATTTTTCTAGGAAAGCTAGAGTAATAATATAATAAGCATTAAATGGAGTAAAACATTTACCAACACTATCTGCTACTCTAAAGATAAATTGTGAAAAGCTTGGAGCAATATTTGCTCTCATTAAAAGCGGTACAGTAACTGGTGAAATCATTTCCCATTTTCTAATTGAATTAGGTATTAATACACTCATTAATACTACAAATATAAATAGCATTATTATAAGTAGTATTCCAGAGAAAGATAATTTAACCATTAATCCTACTAAACTATG
>JAEEMF010000031.1 GCA_016283075.1 Bacilli bacterium
ACCACTAATTTTATAAAAAACAAAAATACGGAAATCCTTTATTTATAAGGGTTTCCGCTAATTTTAAACGATTTCCCGCCGGGTGCAGGGGGAAGAGAGCATGTTTTATTTCAACTTATACCCTAGTTTTTCTATTTCTAGAATAGCTATATCAGATAGATTATCTTTAGATAGTTCATTTATGTTATAGAACTGTGCTCCTAGGGAATCATCATTTACTTCTGTTATAGTTATATTACTTTGTATTTCATTTTCATACTTATTTATTTTATAGAAGAATCCTAAGTGATGAAGCTGTTCTTCATAATCTTTATAAGACCATTCTTTATAAATAGAGTTCCCATCAAATAAGGTAAAGTCTGTTACTTTAATTCCTACTTCTTCTTCTAATTCTCTTACTAGGGCATGTTCTGGAGTTTCTCCAAACTCTATTGTACCGCCTGGCAAATCAAGTTTACCATTATATGGCCCTCCTACTTTATTTATTAATACTATTTTATCTTTATCTAGTATTAATCCATATGCTCCTATATGTTTAGACTTTTTCATAATACCCTCCTATAGATATTTTTAAGATATTATATCATTATAAAAAGAGTATTACTACTCTTTTATTAAACTATCATATATAATAGATGCTTCTTTATTAAATATAGAAGGATTATCTAGAAGATACTGAATATCTTCTAAATACTCTTTATACTTTTTATCTTCTATATAAAATTTATTTATAGCATAACCTTCTTTACCAAATTTCTTCTGGGCATAATCATAACTTCTTTTTATTTGGTCTTCTTTAGATAGATTTGGTTCTTTTTTTATACCATAGGATAATGATGCGATAAGGTATTCTTTTACATCTACTTTTCTATCTGAAGATGATAAGATCTTTCCATATATATTTCTTGGTATATATTCAAGTGATGCTCTATGATCTTCTATTGCTTCTTTAATAATTTGCATTTCTTCTTTAGAAAAGAAGCTATTTAAAAATGAATCATTGTAAGCTTTTTCAGCGGATAATACTTCATGATTATCTCTATCTATATGACATGCTATATCATGAAATGTTACGCATGTATAAAGGATATTTGGATTAATATCTTCTGCAAGTTCAAAGGCTCTTTTAAGTACATAGTTTATGTGATTTATATTATGTCCGCCATCATTTAAAGAATATTCTGGAAGAATATTCTTTTCTATATATTCTTTTAAACTTTTATCTACTTTAGATAGTAGATTATTTATTTTATTTTCATCAAATGTTATTTTTCTAAACATAGTATCACCTCAAATAAATTATAGCATGTATTTTAAAAATATATAGAAAAAAAGGGTGAATATTATTCACCCTTAAAATAATCAAAGATACTTATTTGATTATCATCTACTTTGATAAGTGGTTTTATTTCTTCTTTTTCTAGTTTTTCTTCTTTTACCTTTTTAGGTTTTACTTGGTTATTATACCATGCGGCTAGATCATGAAGAGGTTTATATTTAACTTTTCTATTACCATTATCATCTAATATATAAGCATTTTCTCTTGCATTATAATCATATACATAAATATTAAATATAGTTACTATATCTCTTATAAGTTTATTATAAAGAATATCTGATACTTCTTTATTAAAGGTTTTAATTCTTACATATTCATAGATACTTCCGACATAACCTTCAGTTGGAGGTATTCTATAAAATCTACCGGCATACTTATTTAGAATATCTAAAGCTTCTTTATCACCCCTACTAGATTTATATACTAGTTCAAGTATATTCTTTTTAAGTACTTCTGGATTAGTAAGATTTTTTGCTTCTTTATATAAAGGTCCATACATAATAAGTTTATTATCTTCTTTTCTTAACTGGATAAGTGCTATATACTTACCATATTCTTTATGACTAATAATACCCTCTTTAACAAGTGCTTCACTTAAAGAATCATTATCATCAAAAGAAGTAGTAAAATTATCAATTTCTTCTAATGAATCAGTACCAATACTAAATGGTTCGTATTTTACTTTCCCCTTTTCTCTTTTTTTAAGTGCTAAACTATATTTCATCTTTATTTGCATTACCTCTAAATACTGAATCTAGTTTTACCTTTATACCTTCTTTAGTAAAAGGTTTAGCTATATAGTCAGTAAATCCTTCCCCCAAGTATTTTTCTTTAGATCCTGCTATTGCATCAGCAGTTACGGCTATAACAGGTGTATTAAACCCCTCTATTTTCTTAAGCTCTTCCATAGCTTTTTCACCACTCATTATAGGCATCATTATATCCATAAGTATAATATCATAATGATTAGCTTTTACTTTTTCTAAAGCTTCTGCTCCATTTATACATTCATCTATTTCAAAGTTAAATGGTTCAATTGCTTTTTTTGCTACTTTAAGATTAAGTTTATTATCATCTACTATAAGAATCTTATATCCGGCATAAGTATCAGACATAATTCTAGCATTAATAGATTCAATATCAATTCTTTGAGTATTAGTAAGTTCACATTCCATCTTACTAATTTTTTGAGGTATTCTTGCTACAAAAGTAGATCCTTTTCCATACTCACTAGTAGCAGTAATACTACCATTCATTAAGTCTACTATCTTTTTAGCAATAGATAATCCTAAACCAGATCCTTCTACTTTAGTACTACCTTCAAAATCAAGTCTTTCAAACTTAGTAAATATTTTAGATAGATTTTCTTGTTTTATACCTACTCCAGTATCTTTTACTGTTATTACTAAAGTACATGATTCATTAGGAATAAGTTCTTCACATTTAACAGAAAAATCTATAATACCTCTTTCAGTATACTTAATAGCATTTGTTAAAAGATTATTAATAATCGATTTAACATGAAATTTATCTCCATTTAATTCAAATGGAATATTTCTATCTATATCAACATTAAGTTTAATAGGTTTATCTCCTATACGAGTACTAATAACTCTAATTAAAGGTTCTACTTCATCTATAAAGACATAGTTTCCTAAAACTATTTCTAATCTATCACTTTCAATTTTATTGATATCAATAATATTACCTATAATCTCTAAAAGATTATTAGATGCGGCTGTTATAGACTCAATATCATCTCTTACCTTATCTGATATACCAGGAGTACTTTTCATGTGCTCAGAAAGCCCTACAATAGCGTTTAATGGCGTTCTAATTTCATGACTCATACTAGATAAAAAGTTTGTTTTAGCATTATTTGCTTTATCCGCTACCATTTTAGCATTATCTATTTCATTTAATATCTTTAAATCAGGATTTTCTAGGAATAAATACATTATTACTACTAATATTGTTTCAATAAATGCTACTAAAGTAAGCTCTGGCATAAAAAACTGAAGTACTGCAAGTACTAATCCCCACATAAAAGTAGTATATATCCATACTATTTTAGCTTTTTCAAGCTTAGTACTTTTATTAATTATCTTTAAGAATTTTAAGTTAAATAAGGATGCTAAGAATATATAAAATAGTGATATACCATATGTTACATATACAGCAAGTCCTGATAAATAAATCATAGTATTAAGTTCATCACTAATAACATGCTCTATAGGTAGTAACATTATAAGTATTACTGATGTTATAACAAGTATTCTAAGAAGTAATCTTCTACCCTTCCATAAACCAGTTGCATCTTCCTTATCAGACATTGATAAGAAAAGTGCATAATGACATAAAATATATGCCCAAAGTAGTTGTGATACTAAATATAATTTCTCAGTTAGTATTACTACAAACTCAGATATCTTAAAATTAGGAATAAAGTAATCACAAATAAGTTCAAGTGCTATTGATACAATAGTATCAATAAGTAGTAAGTTATATATATATTTTTCAGTATTCTTTTCTCTATCTTTAGTAAAATAGATTATAGCAAGTATAGTTATATAAAAACCAGCTGCTACTGTACAAATAGAAGTGCAATAAATTAAACTCATTTAGTATCACTCCTTCCATTTTTAAATAACTTATTTAGTTTTCTATACATAACTTCTTTATTAAATGGTTTAGGTACATAATCGGCAAATCCTTCATTTAAGTATTTTTCTTCTGCTCCAAAAGATTCATCAGCTGTAATAATCATTACAGGAGTATTAAATCCTTCAGTTTTAGAAAGAATTGCAAATGTATCAAGTCCTGTTAAATTAGGCATCATCATATCAAGGAAAATAACATCATATTTCTTTCCTTGTCTAATTAAATTAATACAATCTTGTCCTGACTGGCAATCTGTTACAGTCATATTAAAGCTTTCTAGTATTCTCTTACCTATTTTAAGATTAATACTATTATCATCTACTAGTAATATAGATTTACCACTAAAGTCTATAGTATCAGGAATACTTTCTTCTTCATCTTTTGTTTCCGCAATTTTTTGAGGAAGTTGCGCAACAAAGATACTTCCTATACCAAACTGACTTTGTACGTTTATAGAACCTCCCATAAGTTCTAGAAGACTCTTAGTAATTGCAAGACCTAGTCCTGCTCCAGAAATAGTATTATCTCTTCTTACATCTACCTTACGGTATTTATCAAATAAAGTTTGAATATCTTCAGATCTAATACCTTCTCCAGTATCTTCTACACTTATCATTAAATATGATTCATTAGTAACAAAATTATTAATACATTTAATATTAACATTAATATGTCCTTCTTTAGTAAACTTAATAGAGTTTGTTACTAAGTTTCTTATAATAGTTTTTAAGTGATTTTTATCACCTAGTAAAGTATATGGAATATCTTCCGCAAAGTTAATAGATAAAGATACTTTAGAAGATACCTGACTAACTAGTTCCTGTATAATAGGACGAAGTTCATCACGTATATTATAAGGCTCTAAAATAACCTCCATCTTACCACTTTCAATTTTATTAATATCCATTATATTATTTATAATTTCAAGAAGAGTCTTAGAAGCACTTACCATATCGGATGCATCTTCTTTAACAGCATCTGGTAAATCTTCTTCAAGCATTATCTCTTCAGATAGTCCTACTATAGCATTTAAAGGAGTACGTATTTCATGACTCATACTAGATAAGAAATTACTTTTAGCAGCATTCGCTCTATCAGCAGTTTCTTTTTGTACGTTTAGATTTTCTACTAAATGAAGATCTGGATTTTGTACTGTTAAATACATAGTAAATAATATTAAAGATAGACCAAATGATAAGAATATAAAACTATTGTTATATCTATAAAAGAACCCTACTGCTAAACCTATTAAACAGTAAAAATATATAGGAATAAGTTCTTTCATTTTCACACTTACCTGGCTTCTAAGCACACAGTATACCGCGCAAAATAAATAAGAAACACAGTACCAAAAAGCATATTTAGAACATAATCCAGTTATAAATAGAATCTGATTATGACTATCATTCCAAACAAGTTCAACTGGAGCAATAGAAAGTACTATCCAAGAAGTACCAACAAATGTATAAAAAAGAATTTTCTCTACTTTTTCACTTCTTTTCTTTCCAGTTAAATCATTACATACCCTATCTGTATACATAACCATATGTGCAACAAATGTTTGAAGTAGTATTAAATAAATATGAGCAAATATACGAATAACTATTTCTTTTGTATTAAATAAAGGCAAAATAAAATTACCTATTATTTCACACCCAATATTCATAAACGATAAATACATCAAAACTACAAATAGTTTTGATGTTTTAGTTACTACTCTTTTCTTAGAATAATACGCAAACATAAGTAAACATACTACAATAAATGAAACTATTGAAAAAACGAGATACTTATTTGATTCAATAGATCCTAATACTCCTAGCTCATTAGTCATATTAAACACGTCCTTATTTTCTATAAATAGGATACCATTTTAGTGAATAAAATGCAATTTTTTTAACAAAAAAACAATTATTAAGAAATAACCAAATACTTAATAATTGTTTATTGTTTCTTTTAATTAAATTATTTCATATTTTTATAAAAAATATTAATTATTAATTCTTGTAATTAAATTATTAAATTGATTCCATTCAATCAATTTATCTTTTTGAAGTCTACCAACGACAATTCCTGTAGAAACATTATTTTCCTTAGAAAACTTTTTAATTATATTTTCATTAAAAAATTTATTTTTACTTATAAAATTATTATATATTGTATCAGATATTAAAATATTTCTAGCAAACTCATCTGCTTCAATCTCAATATTATTTTTTTCAGAATCCTCTAAATCAACAAAAACTTCTTTTTTACTATGTTTTATTAAATGAGCGATTTCATGAAATAAAGTAAACCATAAAATATCATCTTTTTTACCACGATCACTTATCATTATAATTGCCTTATCGCTTGTTATTTTATAAGATACACCATTTACATATGTATTTGGTAAAGTTGGTTCATATACTAAAGAAACACCGCATTCTTTTAATAATTCCTGAATTTTATTAAATTGATCTAAAAATGGTTTGTTAGCTAACGTTCTAATTATATTTGAATTTTGTTTTAATTTTTCAATATCAAATTTTGGAAATTCAATCTTATTTGATTGTATTTCACCAAATCTAAGCCAGCAATATAATGCTTCAAATGAAAAATTATCATTATTACTTTTTCTAAATGCAAGTTTTCTTTTTAATTCTGTATCAAATCCAAGAGATGCAACTGAGAAAAACTTTCTTAAGTTAACAACTTTCTCATATGAATCTCTTGTCTTTTCAATCCAGTCCCAATTACGGTTAGCCATTTCAGCATAAGGTATATTAATTAAGTATTTTTCTTCATCTATAATTGACTCAACATCTTTTTTTCTTTCTAGTGCTTCCTCATAACTACTTTCTAAATTATTCCAAAAACTTGCTGGTACATTAAATACATATTCAAGCTTTAACGAAGTTGCTGTAGTTATTGGCGCTTTACCATTTATTATTTCATTTACTGTCTTTTTTGTTAAACCTGTTTTTTTTGCAAGATCTATTTGCGTCATACTATTTATTTCCAAAAATTCTAAAATTGTCTCACCAGGTGCTATTACATATTCTTCAAATCTATCCGTCTTACTCATAATGTTTAGACACCTCCATTATTTCTATTTCCCTAATATTTCTCAAATCTTCAATTATTATATTATTATTCTTTATTCTAAAAATTAATCTATATTGACTAGTTATACTAACAGCAAATTCACCATCTCTATCACCAGATAGTTTATGTCTCCTAAAAGGAGGATTTATAGGTACATCGTTTAGTGTGTTAAACGATTTTAGCTGAATTATTCTAAGAGGTAATTTTTTTGCAACCTCAGTTCCATACTTCTTAACCAATTCTTTTTCATACTTTGGATTTTCACAAAGTTCTTTAAGTTTGTTATTTTTATACGTTAAATCCATTATTTAATATATCCTCCTTTTCTTTTTGGTTAACCTAACTGGTTAATTAAATTATATCATTATGTTTTTAAAATGTAAATATTTAATTAACGAAAAAGGTAAACTTTTTTTTAAAGATTTGCAAAAAAAAATTAGATTTCTCAATCTAATATAAAAATGGTAGTCTGTACGGGATTCGGACCCGTGAATAACGCCTTGAGAGGGCGCCGTGTTAAACCCCTTCACCAACAGACCAAATGTTTTTAACGACATTTAAATAATACCATTTTTTAATATCTATTACAAGTCTTTTTTCTTTTGAAAACCATATCTTTTAATAAAAGTTGTAATACTTTCTATAGTTCTATTACTTAAGTTATTTAAGGATTCAACTAAAGATTCATTTATAGTAACATCTTTTAAAGCACTAACTAAATCATTTAATCCTTCAAAATAGATATCTAAGTCTTCTGAAGTACTACATAAATTCTTAAGCATAAAATCTTTTATACGTCCCTTTAATATAACTTCTAAGTTATATGTATAAGAGTATCTTATAATATTACGTGAATGCTCTATATTATTCTTATCAAGAACACTTTCATATAATATCTTTTCATTATGCAAGTACTCTCTTCTTAAATCATCTTCGGTATATCTTCCTTCTTTTAAAAGAGCTAATCTATCAAAGAAAAGATTAAATCTATTTATATCATCAGGAATACCTGGTCTAGATAAATCATTTTTATAAACATAATTATTTATGCTATAAATAAACATTCTTCTAAGAGATTCACTTTCTGGATGAAGTTTCAAAACGTCATAAGAGTATATTATATATCCAGGATTATGATCTAAGAATCTTTCAAATAAAGTATAGTCTAGTTCAGTACTAAGTCCTCCTAAAGTAATTCTAAATATTCCTATAGGATTAAATCCTTTTACTACTACTTCATTTATAGCTTCATCATCTGCTTTAGTAGAGTATTTGATAATATTATAAATCTTATTATCTTTTTTAGATTCTTCTTCTACTACTTTATAATGATTAATAATAGGAATAGCAGATCCTGTTATTAAATTATCAAGTGATTTAGCATCATTATAAACATATAAGTCATGACCAGATGCTGCTACTATATCTTTAGAATCCATTATAAATCCAAAGTTATAATGAAATGGTCTAAATACTTCATCAGTAAATAAAGAACATGAAGTATAGTTTTGTCTTTTAGGAGAAAATTCTCCTAAATGATTAACACTATGACCTACAAAATTAAATTTACCGCAGTTTATTTCTGGATAAGTAATATTTTTAATCCAGTCATTTTTTATTAAATTATTTAAACTTATTAAAAGTGGTTTTAATTTAGATGAATCTCTCTTTTCTATAAGAGAATTAATAACTTTCTTATATTCATCAAATTCTTCTTTAGATAGTACTTTAGATAAACTATCATAAAAAGAAGGTAAATCTTTTAATAGTCTACTAAAGTGTACTACTTCCTGATGTATTCTATCTTTATCAGTAAGTAAATAGATAAAGTTCATAAGTTTATAAATATTTACATCTTTTTTATAAAAGTCTGGATCAGTTCTAAAACCACTATTAACTAGTTCTAGATACTCTCCTTCTAAAATATTTATTAAAGACTGATACTTTTCTATTAAATCACTTGTTATATTATAAAATCTAGCATTTTCTTCCGATATATCATAACTTTTATTACTATATTCATTTACTATTCTATTTATCTTTTGTCTAAATAAATCTTTATTAATAGGTTCTTCTATGTTAAAAGATATTTCTGGATGAAGGCGCAAAAACTCTTTAAGGCATTCTAAAAAAGCCCCATCAAGAAGTATTGTCTTTTCATCTAGTTCTCTTATAAACATATTGCACCTCTTTAATAAAAAAACGTAATCACAAAAATCACGTTTTATTATATCACTTTATTTATTTTTTTAAAATTCTTTTTATTAATATTCCTAATAAATATGTAAAAATAGCAAATATACTTACTATTAAGATATAACTTATTAGAAATACAATGTATGGAACACTTTTCTGAATAGTATCAAATATAGGAAGACTACTGATAAAGTATGGACTTATAAAGAACATATTAAATGTTTCATCACCTATAATACCACTTTCATACATAACTATATCAAGAGTAAGAGAGGTAAAAACAAAAATAATAAATACTTTTAAAGCTTCATATACATTTTTAAGAGTTATAGATACTCTTCCACTTATTAAAAGATATAAAGAAATAAGTACGCTACCACAATGTAAATACATAGTATGAATATTAACAAGTATATCTTCTACAAAACAAGAACTTGGCATAAATATAGTAGCAACCCCACCCCATAAAGTAATAAATGCTAAATATGATAAAAGCATATTTCTTACCTTACCATCTTTTAAGAATAAACATACTATAGATACATATATAGGAGTAGAACAAAGCTGAAATGGAAAAGCATACCACTGGTAGTCCCACGTTACTACTCCGTTTTCATAGTTAAATGACCATGCTACTTGTTTAAGTATTTCTAGTATTAAACTTACTATTCCATAAGTACCAAGTATTATCTTTAGATCTTTTTCTTCTTTTTTATTTCTTATTATAAATAATAATACTATAAGTATAATAATCCATAATAAATGAAACCAACCAAAAGGTTTAGGTTCAGGCATTTCTCCTTGTAAAAAATATATAAACTTTTCAAATGTATTCATAATTAACCTCTTTATCTAAAGTAATTATATCATATTAGTAATATATTGCTAATAATATAAAGATATTGTAAGATATTTATAGAAGGTGATATTATGGGAAGCGACTGCACTATTAAAAGAAAAGATAAAAATAAAAGTGTTAGTTATGAATTACTATATAAAGGAATATATACTGATTATACTGAAGTATTAAAGGGATTAAGTAATCTAGATAAATATCTTAAAGGAGAATGTATTCCAGTAGATAGTAAAGAGTTTATTGAAAATGTAAGAGATATTCTAGGAGAAATAGATGAACAAGTATTAGAAGTAAGTCTAACATCTCCATATCAAAAAGAAGAAGTAATAATCGAGAATAATGATGTTACTAGTTTTAAAGGAACATATAAATTACTAGGTAATACTTTTAATGCTGAGTATACTAATAAAAACTATAATTACGGTTTTACAAATGAAAATGATTTAGTAAATGAAGATCATTTAAATGAAATAAATAATATAAATACTACTATATTAAAAAAGATTATTAGTTTTAAGAGAAAAAATAATCTAGAAAAAACAAGCGGTAAGGAAATGATAAAAGAAAGAGGAATAAATTAAAATGTAACCTATAAAGTGGACTCTTAAAAAAGAGTGACCTACTTTATAGGTTTTTATTATGTGTTGCTGTATAATATAAGAAAGTTGGTGGTAATAATGTCTAAAATACTATTTACAGATATTCAAGTAAAAAAATTA
>JAEEMF010000032.1 GCA_016283075.1 Bacilli bacterium
GCTAAATTTATACTAGATGTTGTTTTACCAACACCACCTTTTTGGTTTACTAAAGCAATTATTTTTCCCATAATATCACCATTTTCTAATCATTATATACATAATATATTCTACCATACTTTTATATAAAATACTATAAGATAAGAAGAAAAAAAAGACTATTTGTCTTTTTCATTTAAAGAATCGATTAACTCTTCTTTATTCATTTTTGAATAGCCTTTTATATTTTTTTCTTTTGCTAAATCTTTAAGTTCATCAACAGTTAAATCTTCTAAACTAGCTTCTTTAAAATCACTAGCGTCGATTTCACCATCTTCATCTGGTAAACATCCATTTTTTACTAAGTAATCAATTTGTTCTTTAGTAATTGTTTCATGTTCTAATAAAGTATTAGCAATTAAATTTAATAAATCATGGTTATCAGTAAGTATCTTAGTAGTTTTCTTATAACATTCATCAATTATCTTACGCATTTCTTGGTCAATTTCAAATGCTACTTGTCCAGAGAAATTACGAGATTTATTATAATCTCTTCCTAAGAATACACTACCTTGTTGTTGTTCAAATTGAACTGGTCCTAAATCACTCATACCATATTCAGTAACCATAGCTCTAGCAATCTTAGTTGCTTTTTCAAAATCGTTATGAGCTCCAGTAGTTATTTCATGGAATGTAAGTTCTTCAGCAACTCTACCTCCAAGTAAACCACATATTGTTTCAAGAAGTTCTGTCTTAGTTGATAAATATGTTTCTTCTCTTGGAAGCATTAAGTTATATCCTCCTGCTTCACCACGAGGTATAATTGTAATTTTTTGAACTTCATTTGCTCCTTCAAGCTTAATACCTACAACAGCATGTCCAGCTTCATGGAAAGCAACGGTTCTCTTTTCTTTTTCAGTATATTTATGTGAAACTTTAGCAGGCCCCATTAAAACTCTATCATGAGCTTCATCAATTTCAGCCATTGTAATAGCTTTTTTATTTCTTCTAACAGTTAGAAGTGCTGCTTCATTTAGCATGTTTTCAAGATCTGCTCCTGAAAGACCAACAGTTCTCTTAGCAATATTATGGAAGTTAACTCCTGCACTAAACTTTTTATTTTTAGCGTGAACTTTAAGAATTTCTTCACGACCTTTTAAGTCTGGTAAGTTAACTGTTATTTGTCTATCAAAACGTCCTGGTCTTAAAAGTGCTGGATCAAGTACATCTGGTCTATTTGTCGCAGCCATAACGATAATACCTTCATTAGCACCAAAACCATCCATTTCAGTAAGTAATTGGTTAAGTGTTTGTTCACGTTCATCGTGTCCTCCACCTAAGCCAGTACCTCTTTGACGACCAACTGCATCAATTTCATCTATAAAGATTAAACATGGAGCAGTTTGTTTTGCTTGTTTAAACATATCACGTACACGTGATGCACCTACACCTACAAATAGTTCTACAAATTCAGAACCACTTATGTAGTAGAAAGGTACATTTGCTTCACCAGCAACAGATCTAGCAAGTAATGTTTTACCTGTTCCTGGAGGACCAAATAATAAAATACCTTTAGGAATTCTTGCACCCATATCAGTAAATTTCTTTGGATTTTTTAAGAAATCAATAAGTTCTTTAACTTCTTCTTTTTCTTCATCAAGTCCTGCAACTTGATCAAATTTAACTTTGTGATTAGAATCACTTAGTTTAGCTCTACTTCTACCAAAGTCCATAGACTTATTAGCACTACCCATTTGTTTAGTTAGGAAATACCAACCTACTCCAAGTATTAATATTATAGGTAAAAACTGAACTATAAATGTTAGTATTAAACTATTACCTGGATCACTATGAGTATCTAATTTAAATCCATTCTTCTTTTGAGCACTATATATTACAGATAATGACTCAGAAGATAGAGGTACTTTTAAATAGAAACTTTCGTTTTCTTTATAATTAACAAGTTTACCATTAATTTCATAAATACCATCTCCGCTAGATGGAGTAATAACAACTTCTTTAATAGCTCCATTATTAACTTCACTAATAAATTCATCGTATGTCATTTTATGTATTTCTTGGTTTAACGATGCCCATACAAAATAGAACACAACCATAAAAACAAGAAGTACTGTATATGGTAAAACTACTTTCTTTGTTGTTTTTTTATTCATTTAATCTTCCTCCTTAGTAATACCTTAGTATTATATCATATTTTTCATCTTTTGTTTTATCGAATTTGCTTTTCTTAAGACCTGGTAGCCAAACAATTTTCTCATCAGAATCTACAACTACTGGCCACATATCTCTTTCATCAATAGATATTTTATTATCAATAAAAATATCATTAATTTTCTTACTACCAAGCATTCCTTTAACACTCATCTTATCTCCGTCTTTTCTACTTCTTACATGAAGCGGAAATTTAACATCATCCTTTGATAAACGACAAATATAGTTATCAGTTTGCTTAGATTGTTTAACTACTTCTATATTTTTACCATTTGGTAAATTTACAAACTCTATTATTTCAATTTCATATTCATCATGTTTTTGATCAAGTGGAGCAATTACTAAAGTATTATATGCTTTAATAGCTTGAACATTATTTGGTAAATGAATCTTAATATTAGGTTTATTTGAACAAATAGCATCATATACTATTTCAGCATGTCTATCAGTAATAAGCATTAAATCATCTTGATAAATATATTCTAATATATTGTATATAATCTTCATTTGAATAATTTTCTCTTCTTTTAAGAACTTTTCAATATTAAGTACATTATTAACATAGATAGTCTTTATCTTTTTAGATACTTCTTTATCTATATAAGAATTATATTCTAGTAAAGTTTTACTAAATTTATAAAACTTATTATGTACTTTAGGATCTTCTTTCTTAAATTCAGGTAAAATATATTTTCTAAATCTATTACGAGTATATACATCTTTTAAATTAGAACTATCTACTGCATAAGGAATCTTATTCTTTTTAGCGTAGTCTTCTATTTCTTTCTTAGTCATATGTATTAATGGTCTTACTATTTTATAAGAACCTTTATCTACAACTTTTGAAAATCCACTATATCCTCTAAGAGTTGATCCTCTTACTATACGCATAAGAATAGTTTCCATTAAGTCATCACCATGATGAGCTGTAAATAAGTATTTAGCATTATACTGTTTTACTAACTTAGAAAAATAATTATATCTTTTAGTATGAGCTTCACTATGAAAATTATCATCTCCATAGTCTTCAATAGTCATTGTTTCAAATACTATTCCATGATTACGACAGTATTTTCCTACAAATTGCTGTTCTTCAGATTGACCAGGTCTTCCAGTATTATGATTTACATGTGCACACACTACTTCAATATCTAAAGCGTTTTTAACTTTAATAAGTAAGTTTAAAAGAACCATAGAATCAGGACCACCTGATACTGCAACTACTACTGAATCTCCATACTTAATTTTTAAATCATTCATCAAATAATTATATGCTTCATCCATACTACCAATCTATTCCTTTCATATTATTCTTTTCTAAAAATTCATTTGTTTTTGAAAATGGTTTACTTCCAAAGAAACCTCTACTTGCAGATAGTGGTGATGGATGTGCACTTTCTATAACAAAATGTTTAGGATTTGTAATTAAACTCTTTTTACTTCTAGCATAATTACCCCATAGTATAAATACCAAAGGTCTTTCATAATCATTTAAAAGTCTAATTACATTATCTGTAAATACTTCCCATCCCTTATCTTTATGATATAAAGGTGTATCTTTTTTTACTGTAAGTATAGCATTTAGAAGAAGTACTCCTTCTTTAGCCCACTTAGTCAAATCATTTTCTTCTCTAATAATACCCAAATCACTTTCTAATTCTTTAAAGATATTACGTAAAGATGGAGGTCTTTTTATATCATTAGGAACTGAAAAAGATAGTCCCATAGCCTCTCCTTCTCCGTGATATGGATCTTGTCCTAGTATTACTACTTTAACATTATTATAATCAGTAAAATTAAATGCATTAAATAGATTTTCTTTACTAGGATATATTGTTTCATTTAGATATTCATTATCTATATAATTAATTAATTTTTTAAAATAATCTTTTTGATATTCAGAATCTAATACACCATCCCAGGAATTATTCATCATAATTATTAGCTATATCGGCAAACACTTCTATTTTAAGCATTTCAGCTCTTACCGATAAATCATATCCATGTTTCTTTAAAATAGATTCTATTTTATCTAAGTTATATCCTTTTAGATTATTTCTAAGAGTTTTTCTTTTTTGAACAAAGCTATCTTTAACTAATTTAAAGAAGAACTCTTCATTTTTTAAAGTAATAAGATTATCTTTACGAGCAAGTTCTATTACAATACTATCAACATTAGGACTAGGTAAAAATACATTTCTACTTACATCCATAAGTTTTCTTATATCAAAATAATATTGTAAGTAAATAGATAAAGAATTATAGTCTTTAGATCCAGGTTCAGCTTTAAAACGAGTTCCTACTTCTTTTTGAACCATAATTACTATTTTATCTACATTAAGTTTATCTTCAATTACTTTAGTTATTATAGGAGTAGTTATGTAATATGGTAAGTTTGCTACTACATAAACTTTCTTATATGAATAAGAACTAATATCACTTGCTACATCAGCTTTTAAGAAATCTTTAAATATAATATCTACATTATCAAATTCTTTTAAAGTAGTATCAAGCACACTCTTTAAAGTTTCATCTATTTCATAACAAAGAACATGCCCTGCTCTAGAACATAAACCATATGTTAAAGACCCAGCTCCTGGACCTATCTCAATAACTAGAGTATCTTTATCAATTAAAGATTTATCTAGTATATTAGTAATAATATTTTCATCTATTATAAAGTTTTGACCAAACTTTTTTTTGAATCCAAAATTATTATTATTAAGTAGTTCTTGCATCTTTTTAGGTGAATAATTCATACACATCACTCCTTTTATAATTATACAAAAAATATATGATATAAGCAATAAAAAAGGGCTATTACCAGCCCCATCTTTGTACAGAAAATTTTGTTTGATAACTAGTTGGAAAACGGTTTAATCCTCTTTCAGTAGAATAAGCCAAATCCATATGAATAAGTCCTCCTTCATAAGACTTTCTCATAGCATAACCAGTATCTATTACTACTGCAGTAAACTCGTCCATATCTGGATTCTTTATCTTAACTATAGTTCCGCAAGGAAACTCTCTATGATCTGCAGCAACTATACGAACTTGTCCGTACTCTTTATCATTATAATAAATTCCTTCTTTAATTAAGTTATGGAAGTGTCCTCTTTCATTAGGACATGCAACTACTCCTATACCATCACATGTATCACAGTCTGGACCATATGCAGTTAGTAGTCCAGTATAATTACCTTCTTTACCAGTACCTATAACATGTACTTCATTTTTCTTTTCTTGGATTGTTTTAAAAACTTTACCATTAGCATCTAAATAATAAATGCCATCTTGACCTTTGGTAACTTTTTCAATACCTTTAGGTATTTTAGGATTTTCTTCTACTACAACGTCATACTTATATACAGTATCTATTACACTAGAACTCATATTTTCATCTAGATTATAGATACCCACTATAGTAGATGAAATACTAAATGAGTGTAAAAATGAAGATGCTGAAACTACAGTTAAACCTAAAAAACGAATAAATACTTTAAATATAGTTATATCCATATAGCACCTCCATAATCTAAGTAAATTATAGCACTATTAAATATCTAAGTCAAAGTGCTCAATAGCGTTTTTCGTAGTAATTTCAAGGACTTTTTCAGTACTTACATTTTTTATTTCAGCTATTTTTTTAGCAACATAAATTATATTATAAGGTTCATTGGGTTTACCTCTAAAAGGTTCTGGAGTTAAATAAGGACTATCAGTTTCAAGAAGCATATCTTCAAGGTTAATAGTATTAACTACTTCAACTAATTTTTTTGCATTCTTGAAAGTAAGAACACCACCGATTCCAAACTTCATATTGAACTTTTTAAATTTTGAAGCCCAACCTTTATCATATCCATAACAGTGAAGTGTTACCTTATTACTTTCTATATACTTATCTAAAATATCATATGTATCACATACGGCATCTCTACTATGAATTACTAAAGTTTTATTAAATTCTTTAGCAATCTTAATTTGTTCTATAAAATACTTCTTTTGCAATTCTTTATCTGTATCATCATAATGATAATCAAGACCTATTTCACCTATTCCAACTATTTTAGGATTAGTAATATTATCTTTTATGAATTTAAGATTCTCTTCAATATCTTCTCCTATTTCAGTTGGATGAACTCCTATTGTTCCAAAAATATTATCATATTTATTAATAAGTTCTATTACTCTCTTATTAGTTTCTAGATTACAACCACTTGCAATCATATAGTTTCCTTCCATATGACTTATTATTTCTTCAACATTTTCATAATCAGAAACATCTAAATGACAGTGTGTATCTATCATCATATAATCACCTTCTAACAAAAAAATTATACCATAAAGGTATAATTTTATTCACTTTCTTCTATTTCTTTTAACTTCTTTTCTTTATCAATACGCTCAAATAAAGGATATCCAGTACCTACTTTATAAGTATTTTCTTCTTTATCATATTCTTTATTATCAGTTTGTAATTGACTAAAGATTTTATCAGAAGTTTCAGGTAAGAATGCTGCTAAATAAATACTTGCTTTTCTAATAGCTTCAAGTAAGTTATAAATAACAGTTTCAAGTCTATCTTTAGAAGCTTCATATTTTGCTAAAACCCAAGGAGTAGTTTCATCAATATATTTATTAGAAGCTCTAAATAAATCAATAATAAGTTCTAGAGCATCTGCTACTCTAACATTATTCATTCTTTCTTCTATTTCAGCTGGGAACTTATTAAATAATTCTTTAAATGGAGTATCCATAGAATCAGTTACATTTTTATTAGTAACAGTACCTTCAAAATATTTATTAGCCATAGCAATAGTTCTATTAACTAAGTTTCCTAAAATGTTTGCCAAATCAGAATTAATTCTTTCAATTAATAAATCGTAAGTAAATGTTCCATCTTGAGCAAAAGGCATTTCATGAATCATATAGTATCTTACAGCATCTACACCAAAATGTTTTGTAAGTTCATCAGCATAAACAATATTACCTTTTGACTTACTCATCTTATCATCACCAAATAATAACCATGGGTGACCAAAGATTTTCTTTGGAAGTGGTAAATCAAGTGCCATTAACATAATTGGCCAGTAAATAGTGTGAAATCTTAGTATATCTTTACCAATTACATGTATATCAGCTGGCCAGAACTTCTTGAAGTGATCAGTAGAATCCTCGAAATCGTAACCTGCAAAAGTAATATAATTGCTTAAAGCATCTATCCATACATAAATTACATGGTCAGTGTCAAATGTAACAGGAATCCCCCATTTAAACGAAGATCTTGATACACATAAGTCTTGTAATCCTGGTTTAATGAAGTTGTTTACAATTTCATTTTTACGACTTACTGGTTCAATAAAGTCAGGGTGTTCTTCGATATACTTTTCTAATCTTTCAGTATAATTACTTAATTTTAAGAAATATGCTTCTTCACTAGATTTAACTACTTCACGACCGCAATCTGGACATTTACCATCTACTAATTGTGATTCAGTAAAGAATGATTCACAAGGAGTACAGTATAAACCTTCATACTTTCCTTTATAGATATCACCTTGTTTATATAATTTTTCAAATATTTTTGCTACTACTTCTTCATGCTTCTTATCAGTTGTTCTTACAAATTTATCATAACTTGTATTCATTGCATCAAATGTTTGTTTAACAACAGCTGCTACATCATCTACATATTCTTGTGGTGTTTTTCCAGCAGCATTAGCTTTTTCCTCAATCTTTTGACCATGTTCATCTGTGCCAGTTTGGAAATATACATCATATCCAGTTAATCTCTTATAACGAGCAATGGCATCTGATAAAACTATTTCATAAGTATTTCCAATATGTGGTTTTGCTGATGCATAAGCTATAGCAGTAGTAATATAAAATTTTTCTTTTTCCATCTTTATTCCTCCTTTATAAATAAAAAAAGACCATCCCTAAAAAAGGGCGTAGTCTTTACGCGGTACCACCTTTATTCATAACAAAAAATATTGTTACCTCAAATATTTAACGCATATATACGTCTTAACCTACATATCAATTAAGAAGCTCCAGAACCATTCGAACTACCTCTTCGTATCTAGCTTTCACCTACCTAGACTCTCTAAAACTATCAAGTAGTTTTCTTTCTTTCATCGCATTTATGGCGATAGTATAGCATATATATTTTTAAAATTCAATAACAAAATATGTTTTTTTTACTATAGTTATGTTATAATTTTTATACAAGAATGGAAGGGATTATATGGATGAAATTTATGTAATTGGGCATAAAAAACCTGATACAGATACCGTAACAGCATCAATATGTTTATCATATTTAAGAAATAAACTAGGTATGAAAACAGAACCTAGAATACTTGGAGAAATCAACAATGAAACTAAATTTGTATTAGATTATTTTAAAGTAAAGAAACCTAAATATCTAAATGATGTTAGATTACAAATTAAAGACTTAAATTATATAAATGGATTATATGTTAATGCAAAAGATTCAATATATAGTTGCTTTAATTATATGAATGATAATGCTATTACAAATGTCCCTGTTGTAAATGATAAAAACGAATTAATTGGAGATGCTTCTATTAAAGACATAGCAAAAGATATGTTAAAAGTAGATGAAAACTATTTTGAAGCATCATACGATAATATATTAAAAACTATAAATGGATCTGAAATACTAAGATTTGATGATGTAATAAAAGGAAATATCTTAGTAGCAGCCTATAGAAGTACTACATTTATTGAAAATATAAATATTGATAAAACATCAATACTTATAGTTGGAGATAGACATAGCATTATAGAGTATGCTGTTAATAGCGGAGCTAAGCTTATAGTTTTAACAGGAAACACTAAGATTCATAAGGAACACCTAGAAATAGCAAGAAAGAAAAAAGTTAATATTATAAAAACAGATGTTGATACATTTAATACAGCTAAGTTTATTGGACTAAGTAAAAATATAGATGATTTAACTAAAAAAGAAGATATAGTATCATTTAATGAAAATGATGCTGTAACAGACTTTATTTCTACAGCAAATAAAATGAAATATAGTAACTTCCCAGTTATCGATAATAATGGTAAATGTAAGGGAATAGTTAAACTTATCCATACTGCTGAAAAGAAAAGAAAGAAAGTTATATTAGTAGATCATAATGAATATGAACAAAGTGTTGATGGACTTGAGGAAGCCGAAATTATTGAGATAATAGATCATCATAAAATAGGTACTATTGGTACTAACGCTCCTATTAACTTTAGAAATATGCCAGTAGGAAGTACTGATACAATAGTTACTCTTCTTTATAAAGAAAATAATGTAACTATTTCAAAAGAAATAGCAGGACTATTAATGTCAGGAATTATTTCAGATACACTTCTATTTGCAAGTCCTACTACTACTGAACTAGATAAAGCACTTGTTAAAGAATTATCTAGTATTTGCAATGTAGATTACCAAAAATATGGACTAGAAATGTTTAAAGCTGGATCTACTCTTAAAGATAAAACTGAAGATGAGATCTTCTATACCGACTTTAAGAACTTTAGTATTGAAGGACTAAAGATAGGAGTAAGTCAAATATCTACTATTAATCCAGATGATATTCTTCAAAATAGAAAGAACTACATTAAAATACTTAATGATTTAGTTAAGAATAATGATTATAATATGGTACTTCTATTTGTAACAGATATTCTTAAAAATGGATCATATATATTCTTTAATAATGAATCAGAAGAACTAGTTGATAAATGTTTTGGAAAAGACCTAGATGAAGGTAGTTTCCTTGAAGGTATTGTATCTAGAAAAAAACAAGTTATTCCTGCAATAATGCAAGAATTAGAAAATTAAAAACCATTAAAGTAATCTTTAATGGTTTTCTTTTAATTTCTTTATAATTAATAATAAATCTATTAAATAATATATAAAATGTTTATCAAGTTTTACTGTATCTAAAGTAACAACTAAATTATCAAACTTTTTACTAAATCTAAACATTCTTGATAAATCAGATATATCAAAGAACAATTGTCTTCCATCTATACCTTCTAATAACTCTTTTGAAAGATATATTTCAATAGAGTTTTTTGTTTGTAAAACTTTTCTAATATTTAACTCAGTAGATAGTTTTTCAAACCATTCTTCGTGCATATAGA
>JAEEMF010000033.1 GCA_016283075.1 Bacilli bacterium
ATCGTTAAGTTCTTTGTCAAGTATATCACCTGCGTTATCAGGAATGATAACTGGTTGTTCATTTTCACTATGATATACATTTAACTCTTCTGGTGAAGGTTCAACATTTAGTGAGAATGATTCGTTTTCAGGTTGTACTGGTGTTTCTACATGAGCATCATCAGGTATCACTACTGGTGTTTCTACAGGTACTTCGGTTTGTTGTTCAGCAGGCATTTCTACTGGCTGCATAACATCTTCAATAGTTACAGTTGGTTCAGCTTGTACTACTGGTTCTACAGGAGTATCTAATTGAACAGGTTGAGCGTTTTCAACTGGAGTTTCTACTGGAGCTTCGGCAGGCATCTCAGGTTGTAATGGTTCTTCATAAACTGGTACTACTGGAGCTGGCTCTTCATATACTGGAGTAACTTCTACTGGAGCTACCTCAGGATTATTTTCCATAACTGGTGTTTGAGCTGCTGCAGGTTCAACTACTGGTACCTCAGCTGGAGCTACCACTGGTTCCATACTTGGAACATCATTAACCGGCATAGCAGGTACTTCAGGTGATGGTATATCACTAGGTACTACTGGAGCTGGTTCTAGTGCTGGCGCAGGAGCTAGCACATCTTCTACTGGAGCTACTGGACTAGCAGGTGCTGCAGGAGCTGGAGCAGTTAAATCTATAGTTGCAGGAGCATTATTTGCTTCTGCTAAAGTTATATTATTTAATAAGTCGTTAATTCTTTGTTTTTCTTCCTTAGGTTCAGCAGGAGTTGGTACCTCAGGAACTTTTTCTGCGACTGGTTGTACTTTTTCTTCTTTTATAGTTGGTTTCTTTTCTTTAGGTTCTTTATTCATGTTCTTACCAAAATCAGTTTTTTCAGCAAAATAACCGATTATAGTCATGATAATAACAACGCCACCGACAATAAACCACACTAAATTATCCATGACAAATCCCATTGACACCCTCCTTATTCTAATAATATATTATCACTAATAAAGCAATATTACAATATTTTTATTCTTTTTATTCACTTAGATAATTTTCTCCCTTAAATGGTTCTGTTCTAAGTAGGCCATTATAGTCTTGTTGACGAAGTACTTCAAACACTCCTACTGCAACAGCATTTGATACATTTAAGGCCCTTATATGTTCATTCATTGGTATTCTCATGCAGTGTTCTAAATCATCTTTTAGTATCTCTTTTGGAATACCTGTACTTTCTTTTCCAAATATTAAATATATGTTATCTTCTTTATTACTAAAATCAAATGATGAATGTGGTTTCTTACCATATCTGGTAAAGTAATAATAAGTACCCTTATTTTTACTTTTAAAGTCTTCCCAGTTTTCATATACTGTATAATCACAGTACTCTATATAATTTACGGCTGATCTTTTAATATGTGCTTCATCTAAACTAAAACCAAGTGGTTTAATTAAATGAAGTTTAGTTCCAGTACCAGCACATGTTCTCATTATATTACCGGTATTTTGTGGTATTTCAGGTTCATATAAAACTACATTAATCATTTGTTATAAATCCATTTCTTTCTAAAAATTTTGTTACATCATTTTTATTTATAGTACTCTTATTTAAATATAACATATTAAATATCTTTCCATCTTTAAACATTATTATATTTGGATAATAAATTTTCTTAAGAGATTCTATATTATTTCCTAAATAATTACTAAGTAGTAAATTCATTACACTTTCATTTACTTCTTTAGAAATATCTATATAGATAAAGTTATCTCCTAAATTATAATTAACAATTATTTTCTTAAATTGTTTTTCGAAAGGTTTAACTAGTGAATCTTTTGATGAAGAGATATATACAAGTATATCAGGGTTTTCTGAAAGAACATTTGATAAGCTATCAATATTAATTTCAGAAGTTACTTCAGATATTACAGAGTGATCATTATAATAATCACGTATAGTGTTATACCAGCTTGCCAAATATAAACAAACTCCTATAGTAGCTACTGTAATTAAAGCATATATTAAATAATTCTTTCTAGGTATATTCTTCTTCATTTTATACCACCATACTTTCTATAATAATTTTAACATATTTAAAATATATAATCTACTACAAAAATAAAATATGATAGTTAGAAACTATCATATTTATCTTCTATTTCTTCAAGTTTTACTACTGGTAAAACTATATTATCAGACTGAGCTATATCAGCATGTTTTTCTCTAAATGTATTTAATTCTTTAATAATACTATCTGGATATATTCTCTTACTATTTTTAATAGCGTTATATACATCTAGTATATCTACTTCTCTTTTATTTTGAATTAAAGCATTTGAGAAAGCTTGAGTAAGTACTGATAAAGATACATCAGGATACATTGCTGCTAAACCATATACTCTTTTAAATTCACTTGTAGCTTCAACAATAGATCTTACTAATCTTTCTACTACATAATCATTATATTTAAATTTAGCTCCTGTTTGTTTAGATATTTTTGGAATAGTACCCATTAATATCTTAACAGTTGTATCTTGATCTGGTTCAACTACTTCAATACGATCAAATCTACGTAAGAAAGCTCTATCTTTTACAACATAAGTATTATATTCTTGAGTAGTAGTAGCACCTATTGCTTTAACACTACCTCTATCTAGAGCAGGTTTTAAAATATTAGCAAGATCCATAGGACCATCTCCACTTGCTCCAATAAGTGTATGAATTTCATCAATAAATACTATTGTTTTAGGTAACTTAGTTAGTTCATCAACAAATGCTGTTACAATTAGTTCTTCTTTTCCATTACGATTCATCTTTCCTAAAAGTGATGTTGAATTAATTTTAATAATTCTATATCCTTTTAAAGCATCAGGAACCATATTTCTTTGGATTAAATAAGCAAGTCCTTCTACGATAGCAGTCTTACCTATACCAGCATGACCTACTAATAAAGCAGACTTTTCAGGTGTTAATAACACTATTAGCATCTTTTTAATTTCTTCTTCTCTAGCTATTGCTGGATTAGTAACATAATCCTTTATTGTTAAATCTTCTCCATAAGTAGCAAGTATACTTGTACTACCATCAGGAAGTACTGATGGTAATTTTTCAGGTTTAAAAATAGTACCACTTACTTCTTCTTTTTGAGGTACAGGGTTTTCAAGCTCTTCTCCAGTTATTAACTCAATATCATTTTTAACTGGTTCTTCATCAAATGAGATAATTTCAGGTTGATTATCCATTGTACTCCTCCTATTCTTTTATATAACCATATTTTATAAATAATTCTTTAAGTTCATTAGAATTTCTAGATCCTACTTCTTTTCCTACAACTCTTTCTGAAGCATCTTCAGTACCTTCCCTAACAAATACTGTTGTTGGAGTTCCACTAAAAGCAAATCTTGCTTTAATATATGCGATTTCTTCATCAGATAATTTAGAAACATCTATATAGTTTACTAATACATGATATTTAGGAATAGCAACATTTAAATATTCTTTGTACATCTTACAGTGTGTACAATCCTCTTGCCCTATAAATAAAATAAACTTTTCATTACTTTCAACTAATTTTTTAAGTTCTTTAAAATCTATTTCTTTATATGTATTAATAGTAGTAACTTTGTTATAAATAAAAAATACTGAAAAACCAACTATAAGAATAATTGCAATTGTAGATATTATTTTGTTTTTCATTTCTATCACCATGTTAATTATACAATAAAATCCCTTTTAAAAAAAGAGATTTCACTAATTATTATATGTAAATTTTAATTATTTAATTATTTTTTATATTTTATAGCAAATAATATTTAATTAAATAGTAATATTTTAGTAAGATATGCCAAATTATACATATTTTTACACACTATTATGTAAAGGTTTATAAACCAAGAATAATAGTAGCAAATTTAAAGTAAGTAAATAGTGATATGGCATCTACTAAAGTAGTAATAAATGGACTAGCCATTACTGCTGGGTCAAATCCTATTTTCTTTGCTCCTATAGGAAGAAGTGATCCTATCATTTTAGCAAAGCATATTGTTACTACAAGAGATAGACATACTACAAAAGCAATAGAAGTAGATACTTTATCTATAACAAGTAACTTAATAAAGTTTGCTACTGCTAAAGTAAGTCCTATTAAGAATGATACTCTTAATTCCTTAAATACTACTTTAAAGGAATCAGAAAAATCTATTTCATTTAGAGATAGTCCTCTTATGATAGTAGCAGAAGCTTGTCCACCAGCATTACCACCTGTATCCATAAGCATAGGTATAAAAGATGTAAGTACTACATAAGCAGCTAGAGCATCTTCATAATGCTGAATAATCTTACCTGTAAAAGTAGCAGATATCATAAGTATTAGAAGCCATGGTATTCTCATAGCATATGTTTCAAATACCCCAGTTCTTAAGTATGGTTTATCACTTGGACTAATAGCGGCCATCTTTTCAATATCCTCTGTTGCTTCTTTTTCAATTACATCGATAATGTCGTCACTGGTAACCATACCAACTAATCTATTTTCACTATCAACTACAGGCATGATATTAACATCATATTTAGAAAACTTTGATGCAACTTCTTCTTGGTCTTCATATGTATAAGAAAAAGCTACATTATCATTCATTATATCTTTAACAAGTTTATCTGGAGAGTTAAATAATAAGTCTTTTAGTTCAATACTACCAAGTAACTTACGAGATTTATCAAGTACGAAACATACATCAATTGTTTCTTTTTCTTCTCCAGACTTACGTATTTTATTAATTGCTTCCCCTATTGTGTTATTTTCTTTTAAATCAAAGAAATCAATATTCATAATAGAACCTGCTGAGTTAACAGGATATTTAAGTAAGTAATTAATATCTTTACGAGTTTCGGCTGTTGTATTAGAAAGAATCTTAGTAACTATATTAGCAGGCATTTCTTCAATTAAGTCTGCGGCATCATCAGCTTCAAGATTATCAATAATTTGTCCTGCTTCTTTAGTTGAAAGTGAAGTAATTAATTTTTGCTGAATATCTATAGAGATATTAGCAAATATATCAGCAGCCATATCTTTAGGAAGCAATCTAAACACTTTTAACTGTTCTTTTTCATCTTCTAAATCTTCAATAATTTCAGCTATATCTGCTTCATTTAAT
Source organism: Bacilli bacterium (assembly GCA_016283075.1). Taxonomy (GTDB): domain Bacteria; phylum Bacillota_I; class Bacilli_A; order RF39; family UBA660; genus RGIG4266. The sequence goes on from JAEEMF010000033.1 coordinate 5,132, forward strand.
TCAACTATTTGTTTTTTTAGTTCTTTATAATTTTTATTTTCAATTAAATCATATATTTCTTCCATAAATACCCTCCTTACTTATTTTTCTCAAACCACTTTTTAGCATATGAACAAGTACATTTTATATTAAGTGAATTTTCCACTGAATAATTATAAATATACTCCATTAATTTAGAAGCAATGCCTTTTCCTCTATACTCTTCTTCTACTACTGTAGATAATATATCTAAAGTATTATCTTTTATTTCAAATATAAGATATCCACATTTTATATTATTTTCTATATAGTATAAAGTGTTTCCTTCTAAACTAAACATACGCTTCACCACTTATAGTATAACACTAAAAAAGAGAAGTTTAACCCTCTCTTTGTATTTCTTCTTCAATTCTCATTAATTGGTTATATTTACAAATTCTATCTGTTCTAGACATAGATCCTGTTTTAATTTGTCCTAAATCAAGTCCTACTGCTAAATCAGCAATTGTAGTGTCTTCAGTTTCCCCACTTCTATGAGAAATAATTGTGCTATATCCATTCTTTTTAGCTAGTTCTATTGTTTCAAGAGTTTCAGTAATAGTTCCTATTTGATTAACTTTTAAAAGAATTGCATTTCCAGCATGATTATCTATACCCATTTGTAAACATTTTTTGTTAGTAACAAATAAGTCATCTCCTACAAGTTGAATCTTATCTCCTAATCTTTCAGTAATTAATCTAAATCCTTCCCAGTCATTTTCATCTACTGGATCTTCTATAGAAATAATTGGATATTTAGATACTAATTCTTCATAGAACTTTATTAACTCTTCAGTAGTTAAACTTCTTCCTTCACCGGCAAGTACATATTTACCATCCTCATAGAATTCACTTGCAGCAACATCAATAGCTATAGAAACATCTTTACCTGGTTCATAACCAGCTTTTCTTATAGCTTCCATAATAAGTTCAAAACCTTCAGTATTGCTTTGTAAATCAGGAGCGAATCCTCCTTCATCACCTACACCTGTAGCAAGTCCTTTACTATTTAAAACTTTCTTTAAGTTATGGAATACTTCTGCTCCTACTCTTACTCTTTCTTTAATAGTGTCTCTATTAGGAATAATCATAAATTCTTGGAAATCAAGCTTATTATCAGCGTGAGCTCCACCATTTATAATATTCATCATTGGTCGAGGAAGTGTTCTTCCTTCTCCGATATATTTATATAAAGGCATATTCTTTTCATTAGCACTAGCTTTTAAAGCAGCCATAGAAATACCTAATATAGCATTAGCACCAAATCTTGATTTAGTTTCAGTACCATCTAAATCAATCATTGCATAATCAAGTTCTTTTTGGTTAGATGCTTCCATACCAATAACTAAATCTCTAAGTTCTTTATTAACATGCTCTACTGCTTTTAGAACTCCTTTACCCATATAACGATCTCCGCCATCACGAAGTTCTAAAGCTTCTCTTTCGCCAGTAGAAGCACCAGATGGAACAGCTGCTCTACCAAAAGCACCACTTTCTAGATATACATCTACTTCAACAGTAGGATTTCCTCTAGAATCTAATATTTCTCTACCTATAACATCTTTTATTTTTGACATATTATCACCTCTCCATGTTATATTTAAATTATATCATATTAAAAATAAAATAAATGATATATGACACAATTTAACACTTATGTTATAATGTTTTTAAGGATGGTAAGTAATATGGAATCAAAATTAGAATCACTTAAAAAAGAGTTAATGGAATATAAAGCCTTTAAAAGAAGAAAAGAATTTGAAGAAAAACATTTAGAAGCAAAGCTTATTATTAACAATCATAATAAAGATATAAGTGAACTTACTAAAGAAAAAGATGAAATAATAAAACAAATTGCTTTACTAAATGACGCTATCGAAAAAAAGAAAGCTGATTTTAATAAACTAAAAAAGTTTAGTTTCTTCAGAAAAAGAAAAGAACATGATATAAATGAAGCTATAGATAAATTTAAAGAAGGTATTAATAGTTGGGTCTCTATGTCTAATAATAAAGATAAATACTTACTCGAAGCAAGAGCAGGAATTGAAGAAGCTAAAGAAAGATTCTATAGAGAAACAAATATCCCATTTGATAGTTTTGATGTTACAATGAATGCCATTAACGAAAAGTTTATGAATATGAATGAAGGAGTACTTCTATCAAATATGGATAGAATTGCAGACGAGATAGAAGATATAGAAGAAAAGAGTCCTAGTCATAGATAATAATTGACAATTAATAATAATTAAAATAAAATATATTACGAAATGGAGAGAAGATTATGTTAAATTATTTTGAACGTACTATCATGTATAATCTAGCATAGTCATACCTGTAATAAAGTAATTATTAACTTCTATTAGCAGGTATGACAGTTTTGTCGTGCCTGCATCCTTACCAAATGGATGCAAGTATCTATTTGGTTTTTATTTGGTATAAAGGAAGGTAATAATATGATAGAAATAAATTTAAATAATATAACTAAATCATTTGGTTTTAAAAATATATTAAATGGTTTAGATTTAGAAATAAAAACAGGTGATAAAGTAGCACTTATTGGAGAGAATGGATGTGGTAAAACCACTATCTTAAATATAATTAACTCTTTAGAAAAACCAGATAGTGGTACTGTATCAATAAGAAATACTAGTACTTTAGGATACTTATATCAGCAACCAGAAGAAATATATAATACTAGTATAGTAAAAGACATACTTTATGATAGTTTAAAAGAAATAAAAGATGCTAAAGATAAACTTAATAAGTATGAATCTAAAATGAAAAATGATCCTACCAATTTAGATATAATATCTAAATATATAAAAACTCAGGAATACTTTATGAGTATAGGAGGATATGAAGTTGATACCTTAATAGATAAAGTATCTCATGGTTTAAATATAGATTATTTACTTGAAAGTAGTTTTAATACCCTATCAGGAGGAGAACAAAAAAGAGTAGTACTTGCTTCTATAATAATTAGAAAACCTAATATATTAGTACTAGATGAACCAACAAATCATTTGGATATAAATACTATAGAATGGTTAGAAGACTTTCTAAATAAATATAACGGAACCATATTATTAGTATCACATGATCGATATTTCCTAGATAAAGTAGTAAATAAAGTAGTACTTATTGAAAATGGAAAAGCAATAACATTTAATGGTAACTACTCCTACTTTTTAAAAGAAAACGAAGAAAGACTTGAAAGAGAATTTAGAGAATATAAAGATCAGCAAAAACTAATACTAGCTTTAAAGAAAAAGATAAAGCAGCTAGAAGAATTTGGAAGACTTGCTTATCCTCTAGGAGAAGGTTTTTTTAGAAGAGCCGAAAACATAAGAAAGAGACTTGAAAGAATAGAAGTAAAAGATAAACCAGTTATAAAGGATAACTTACCGATTAACTTTGAAATGGAAAATAGATCAGGAAAAGATGCTCTTACTATAAAAGATTATGATTTATATATTGAAAATAAACTACTAATAAAAGATATAAATATAAATATCCTTTATCAAGATAAAATATGTTTGATTGGAGATAATGGGTGTGGTAAAACTACCCTTATAAAAAACATTATTAAAGGTAATGACTATATAAGAAAAGGAACTAATATAAAAATAGGATATATTCCCCAGCAAATAAACTTTAATGATAATGAAACAGTACTAGATTATGCTAGAAAACACTATATAGGAGAAGAATCACATCTTAGAAGCGCACTTGATAAATTCTATTTTCATAAAGAAAACGTCTATAAGAAAACAAATAAACTATCCGGAGGAGAAAAAGTAAGACTAATGTTATTTTCACTTATTCAAGATAAATGTAACTTTATAATATTAGATGAACCTACTAATCATATAGATATATTTACTAAAGAAACTTTAGAACTTGTCGGTTTAAATACAAAAAAACACTAACAATTAAGTTAGTGTTTTAATATTCTAAATGGCACGTTCTTTATAAACGTCTACGAAAAAATAGGGATAAAACCTGATTACAAGTAAATTATAACATCATTAAGCAAAATTGA
>JAEEMF010000034.1 GCA_016283075.1 Bacilli bacterium
AATTGAGAAGATATAGAACATTACTGATATTGCTATATTTCTAGCAAAGTTCTTTTTGAAGTCAGTTTCTTTTGCTTCTTTAATGTTACTTACACCTGTAAGTAGTTCATCAGATGTAATTCCAAAATAATCACATAATGGAATAATCTTATCAAAGTCAGGAGTAGATTGATCTGTCTCCCATTTAGATATTGTTTGTCTTGAAACATCAAGTACATTTGCAAGTTCTTCTTGCGATAAATTTCTTTCTTTTCTTAGTTTTAACAATCTTTCACCAATTGTCATACTAATCACCTCTTTCATGTCTATAATTTTACTTATTTTTTTAGTTGCAATCTATATTTAACACTTGGAAATGTGTCAACTACATTTAACATTTACCATGCAAATACATTATAACACAAAAAAATAGCAGATAAAACTGCTATTTCTTATATAGTACAAATGCACCATTATTTTCTTCTACACCTAAAGTTAATATTCTATTATTCTTAGGTATTTCATAATCATGGATTAATTTTACTTCACCATAATTATGAACTTTATCTTTAATAACATCTGGTACTAAAGTACTCATTAATTTCATTTCAAATAGTTTTTCTACATTTTCTTTTTTTAATGAATCACTATTAAGACTTCCAAGATGTACTTCATCATACTTTGGAAGATAAAGACCATCAGTAGATGAATTTTTAAACATTAAATAATCTCCGGCAATAGAAATATTTTCTCTTAAACCAAAAGAATTAAATGTTAAAGCTTTTAAGAATTCGTCATCTCTAAGTTGTTTTAAGATTTCTTTAAATTTTTCTGGTTCTATTATATCTATAGGACCCGCTGGTAAACTATGAAAAGCTATTTCATCATCTACTAATCCTACACATGAAGATTCAAGTAGTTTATGTTTACTTCCTTTAAATCTATCTAATAGGCCTGGCTTTTCCCATGCATATATAGATACTAACCAAGGATCTTCATAATGACTTAATGATTCACTACAAATTTTTGTTATTTTTTTATCTTTATAATATACTCTCTTATTAATCTCATTTAAATATTTACTTATTCTTAGTAAATCTTCTCTACAAGAAAATAATATTTCTTTACTTTTAATATACTCCATAAAACCTCCTAACTGATACGATAGTGACCTACTATATCATTTCTCATTTCTAATATATCTTCTTCATAATATACTTGATATTTACTATAATGATGTATTACAAATGGTACACCATTTTTATTTCTTTTATCTGATACTATACCGATATGTTTTTTAAAGATAACGATATCTCCTCCTTGCCAAGAAGAAATATCTTTTGGATTAGTAGTAAGACTTTCATAGTTATTTTTAAAATATACTATTAAGTTTTTAACTCTACGAAAATCTATATTCTTATCAACATTTGATATATCATATTTATCTTTATTAGATAGTATATCTTCATTAACAAGTTCTTGTAAATCATATCCAGCATTTTTTAAAGCATATCCTACTACATCAGTACATACTCCGTATTTATCATTTGGATATCCAGTACTATAATATTTACTCTTATAAACTGGTTTTAAAGATATATAGTATCTAGCATTATTTAATATATCAGTTTGATCATCAATAGAATCTCCATCTTTATCAGTACTACTAATATAAGTATCAATATTAAAATCTTCGTTAGAATACTTCTTATGTGGTAAGAAATTATACATATATAAAAGCATTGAAATAATTATTAATAGTAAAAATATTATTATAAAAATATACTTCTTCATATTACTCACCTATTATATTTAAATACTCTTTATATAGTTTTTCTACCTGAGTATCCCAAGAGATATACAAATCATTATAACACTTTTTTGCTACTTCGTTATACATTTTTTTGTTTTTTAAAATATCTACTATATATCTTCCATATTTTTTAGGATCATTTTCAGAAATATAACCATTTTCTTTATCAGTAATATTAGAACATGTTACTGCTCCTTTAATAAATAAAGTTGGAGTTTTTTGAGATGCTGCTTCTACCTGTACTAAACTAGATGTATCATACATAGATGGAAATAAGAATAAATCCGCTCTACTATAATACTTAGCAAGAAGATTTCTATCAGTTACTTTACCACAAAGTATTACTTTATCTTCTAAGTTATTCTTCATTATATATTTAGATAAATCTTCTAAATCTCCCCCAGTACCTACAAAAAGCATTTTATAATCTAGTTTATCTCCAATAGCTTTAAGAGCATCTACTATAAAAAAGATATTTTTAAGTTTATTAATTCTTCCTACAAATAAAAGTACTTTAGTATCCTTGTTAATATTATATAAACTATTTATATAAGAATCTGCTTCTTTTTTATCTATAGGTATCATATCTGTTGCGTTATTAATAACTTTAGGAAGTTTTCTATATCCATAGTCTTCATGGAATAGATGCGCTACTGTATTTGATACAGCAAAACTTTCATCACATTTATCATATAGTTTAATAACAATATTCTTTGTAAGAAAAGATGCTACTTTATCATTTTTAAAAGTACGCATAAAATCTTGTTTAAACTGAGAGTGCATTGTTACTACGCAAGGAATATTATTTTTTTTAGCATATTTAACACCTAGTTTACCTAAAGTAAATGGTGAATGTATATGAACTATATCTAATTTATATTTATTAAGTTCTTCTTTAAAATTAGAATCTACTATAGGTAGTGAATAATCTATAGTAGGAACTTTAATACTTTTACATCTTACTACTTTATAAGGAAATATATTATCATTAAATTCTTTATTATAAGAAGGTGCAAATACTACAACATTACAGTATTTAACAAGTCTTTTAGCATAATTATCTACAACAGATACCACTCCATCTATCATAGGATAAAAAACATCTATAAATAAACCAACTGTGATTTTTTTCATTAATTATCACCCACTTTAAGTATATCATATTTAAATATTCTATAAATAAAAAAGAAGAAATTATTAGTTTCTTCTATTGTAATTTTTTATATAGTTTTGCAACTTCAGCTGTCTTTTGAACTTCACTTGGTAAGTTATTATATACATCAAGTGCACTTTTTGCTGTAGCAATTGTAGATATTTCTAAATTTTCAAGTCTTTCTCTAGTTTCTAAAAGAGAATTCATATTTTCTTTTAATTCCTTTGTTTCACTCTTTTTAGCTTTTATATATTCAAAAATAGTATCATCACTTGATTCACTACTAATAATTGCATAACCTGCAATATCAAGAAGTATAGCAGCAAGAGCTATACCAACAGTCCATCCAATCCATCCATAAGGATTTTCTTTATAATGAATATTATCTAAATCCTTTGTTGTTCTTTCAATAACATATTTTCTTCCAACATAACCATAATCTTCTGGAAGTTCTTTTTGACTTTCCTCACGTGAGCTATATTGTCTATAATCAGACGAAAAATGATTTGCGACATCTTCATTTAAATAATCTTCAAGATTATTATAAAGATGAATGTCTTCGTCAGGAACATCAAAACTTACTTTTGAACGAGTATACTCTCCTTCTTTAAAAATAGTTGGTTCTACCCATGGAGTATATTCAGTAATTTTCATTTTTTCTTTTTTACCACCAGCATATCCTTCTGTAGATGTAGTTTCACCTGTTACAGAATCATATGTTTGAGTAATAGTATAATATTCTTTAGCATTATCTTTTGTTGCTTTTCTAGATATAAAGAAACCACCAGCTATAATAGATGATACTAAAGCAATATTTAAAAATGATAATAAACCATGTTTTCTTATTTTCTTCTTAATTTCTTTAATACGTGATAAATGTGTTTCATTATATTCACTAAGATTTGTACTACTTTCTACTAAATCATCATATTTTTCTTTTTTCTCAAGTGCTTCATTAGCTTTTTCTAAAAACTTCTTAGTGTTTGCAGAAACAATATCTGGATTATGATATAAAGCCATTAAGAAGAATAATCTCTTATCCATATAGTTTGTTATAGATAATCCTTTTGTTTGTAATTCTTCGTATACCGCACGAATATCTTTATGATCAATTTTACTTAAGTCATTATCAAGAAGTTCACAAATATGAATTGAATGTGTTTCACTATCTTTAACATAATTAAATAAAGATGAATATTTAGAATATGCAGCTTCTGCTTGTAATACCTGATAAATAGTTTGATAAGTTTCATCTACAAAACATTTTTCTGCGTCATAACTTATTGTTGAAGAAAACTCAAGTGAGTTTAAAAGACCTATAGCTTCTTTTACAACGTCAACTATATTTTGTTCATTAACATTTTTAAGTTTTGCTTTTATAGAAAGACATGTATTATGAATTTTATAATATGTATTCCATTCTTCATCTAATTCCTTTATTACCTCATCTATCTTACGAATAGAACTAGAATAATCTACTTTTAAAGAATCTTCTAAAAGAACAGTCTTTGCAAACTTAGAATAGTTATCAGCAATCATCTTATTTGCTTCTTCATCTATTTTACTTACTAACTCTTTTATTTTAGTTGTATCAAGTCCTAACTTTTCTAAACGCTCAATATAACTTTTTACTTGTTTTAATTTAGCTTGATATTTTATAGCATTATCTTCTACTAACATCATAATTACCCCCAATAATATTTGATATTATACTATATTTTATATTTTTTGCAACTTATAAATATTTGTATATGATATAATTATCTTAGAATAAAGGGCTGATAAAATGAATTATAAATTTTGGATTGCACAAGTACTAGGCTTTATAGCTATGATATTTTTAGCACTAAGTTTTAGTAAAAATAGAAAGAATAATATACTTAAATATCAAAACTATTCTAATGCTATTATGGCTATCCAGTATATCTTTATAGAAGGATATGAAGGACTAGCTATGTACATTATGTGTTTAGTAAGAAACTTTACTTATTCTAGATATAAAAATGGAGAAACTCCTAGAATATTCTTTATATTAATACTAACACTTATGATATTTCTAAGTATGTATACTTTTAAAAATATATATAGTTTACTTCCACTACTAGGTATTGGTTTAAATAGTTATGGTTTATGGCAAAAGAAATTAAAAGTTACTAGAAGATGTGAACTAATATCTGCAGTACTAGTAACCATTTATAATATAATAATTAGATCATATACTGGAGCACTTACTACTGGTATAGAAGGAATACTTACTATATTTGCAATTATTAATTATGACATATTAAAAAAGAAGAAAATTTAATTTTCTTCTTTTTCTATATCTAACTTTATACCAAGTTCTTTTAATTGTTTTTCATCAACACTACTTGGACATTCACACATTAAGTCAGTAGCACTAGCTGTTTTAGGGAATGCTATAACATCTCTAATGTTATCAGTTTCACATAAAAGCATTACAAGTCTATCTAGACCAAGGGCAAATCCACCATGTGGAGGGCATCCATATTTTAAAGCTTCTACAAACCAGCCAAATTTAGTTTCAATATCTTCTTTAGTAAGTTCAAGCGCTTCAAACATTTTATCTTGAACAGCAGCATCATGAATACGAATAGATCCGCCACCTGCTTCATAACCATTGATGACAATATCATAAGCTTTAGAGTAGCAATTAGCTTTATCAGTTAATAACTTATCAACATCTTCATCTTTTGGCATTGTAAATGGATGGTGACAAGCAAGAAATCTATTTTCTTCTTCGCTCCACTCAAATGATGGGAAGTTTACTACCCATAGTAGTTTATAATCTCCTGCTTTAATTAAGTCTAAATCACGAGCAAGTTTACATCTTAAAGCACCAAGTGATACTTTAACAATATTATATTTACCAGATACAATTAAAACCATATCATTATTTTCTACTTCAAGAGTTTCTTTAATACACTCAAGTTCTTTTTCACTTAATACTTTTACAACGCTACCAGTAACTTCTTCATTATATTTAATATATGCTAAACCGCTAGCTTTATATGTTTTAACATAATCAGTTAGTTTATCAAGTTCCTTACGAGAATATTTATCTGCAGCATTTTTAACAACGATAGCATTAACAATACCGCCTTCAGCTAAAACATTTTTAAATACAGTAAATTCAGTATTAGTAAATACCTTACTAATATCTTTTATTTCCATACCAAATCTTAAGTCTGGTTTATCTGAACCATATTTATCCATAGCTTCAGTATATTCCATACGCATTAAAGGAAGTTTAATATCAATACCTTTAACTTCTTTAAAGATAGAAGCTACTAAGTTTTCTCCAACTTCCATAACATCATCTTCATCTACAAATGACATTTCAACGTCGATTTGAGTAAATTCTGGTTGTCTATCAGCACGTAAGTCTTCATCTCTAAAACATTTAGCTATTTGGAAATATCTTTCAAAACCACTTACCATTAAAAGTTGTTTAAATAATTGTGGTGATTGTGGTAAGGCATAGAATTTACCTTTATTAACTCTTGAAGGTACAAGATAATCTCTTGCTCCTTCAGGAGTACTCTTACATAAAATTGGTGTTTCTACTTCTAGGAAATCTAAGTTATTTAAGAATTTACGAGCAGCAAAAGTAATATTATTTCTAACAACAAAGTTTTCTTTTAAACTTTCTCTTCTTAAATCTAAATAACGATATTTAAGTCTAGTATCTTCTAATGCAGTAGTATCATTAACTATTTGGAAAGGAATTTCTTTAGAAGTATTAACAAGTACTAAGTTATCTACTTCTACTTCTATTTCTCCAGAAGCTAAATTATCATTATGTTTTTCTCTTTCTACTACTTTACCAGTTACTTTAATAACATATTCACTTCTTAGTTTAGATGCTACTTCATAATCTTTAGATTCAGGTCTTACTACTACTTGTGTAATACCAGTTCTATTTCTTAAATCAATAAAGATTAATCCTCCTAGATTACGTACTTTAGAAACCCATCCGTTAAGAGTAACTGTTTCACCAACATTTTTAATTGTATAAATTTGATATTTTTCCATATATACCTCCTATAAATAAAAAAATCCATGAACATAGGGACGAATTCTCGCGGTGCCACCCTATTTCATAGATTTAATCTACCTCTATATTTATAACGGAATAACCCGGTTATTTAACGCTTGGTGTCTTTCTATATAAACGCATATTAGTTTTCACCATCCACTAACTCTCTACAAATTATTTATATATACTCTTCCAAACAAATACTACATATAAAATACCACACATATTATTATTTTTCAAGTACTTTAAAAATAATTATTTTTTTAAAATAAAAAAGGAAACAGGTATACTTTTGTTGTATATATTAATAGGAACGCATTTAGCGTTAGGTGATACCTTTTTTCATATGAAAGGAGGTGATAGTATGACAAAGAAAGATTTACTAATCTTATCTTTAATCATAATGATATATTTATTACTATCTCTCCTATTCTGGGTTATAGTAAAAATATAAAAAAAATCACCTAACAAATGTTAGGTGAACACCCATTAAAAGGTATCACTTAGCAAGCTAAGCGTTCCTTCTACTTATATATTAACACATCAATATAAACGATACAATACACTTTAAAATAAATTTTTATTTCTGACCATATATTTTCATTTCACCTATTGATGCATAACCTGATGCTGTATCGGAAGCCCAAGTTGAATTAACTTGTAATTTCCAGTATTTACTTTTAATAGCACTTCCAAGCATTATAAAGTGCCATCTATAATCATATCCATCTGTCTGCCCAGAATAAACTTGATTCCAAGTACTACCATTAGTACTTGTATATATAACTATACTTCTAGGAAGACGAGTAATAAGATTATTACACTGAGGATATAAAGCAAATCCATAAATAGTTGGAATATCCTTTTTAAATTCAAATGTTAGATAATGAGGACCTCCTACTCCCGAAGTAACCCATGTATTAATATGAGCCGCATATGATCCATCAAATACTTTATATCCATAAGAACCATCACTAGAATAATTAGATGATGAAGTCATCTTTAAATAATCTGATTCCCAGCCACTCATTCTTATATATATTTCTTTATCATAAAAACCTAGTTTTTTATCATATAAATAATCTATAGCATCATCTACTTTTTCAACATTCCACTCTGTATCAGTAGGAGTATATCCTACATCAGAAGCATTATATGAGTATGCTAAAACAGTACCTATTCCCAAAATAAGTACTATGATAAAAACATATTTATATTTAAATATATTCTTCATACACATACTCCTACCTTATACCATTATTTTAATACACTGTATAGATTCAGTCAATTAAAGAAATATCTTAAATAAAAAAGGAAACAGGTATACTTTTGTTGTATATATTAATAGGAACGCATTTAGCGTTAGGTGATACCTTTTTTCATACGAAAGGAGGTGATAGTATGACAAAGAAAGATTTACTAATCTTATCTTTAATCATAATGATATATTTATTACTATCTCTCCTATTCTGGGTTATAGTAAAAATATAAAAAAAATCACCTAACAAATGTTAGGTGAAAACCCATCAAAAGGTATCACTTAGAAAGCTAAGCGTTCCTTCTACTTATATATTAACATAAACACATAAATGATACAAGATATATATTAATTATAGAGGTCAATAATAATATTACACCAAGATCCATTACCTTTTAAATGTAATTGAACCTGGGTATAAGTTCTATTAATAATATATTCTGTATCATAGAGAATTTCTTTGGTATGTTTAGTTGCGCCTGTATCATCTACTAAGTATTCTGAAGCGTTACAATCATCTCCTTGATGCCATCCTAAACGAATTTTATATTTACTATACATATTCTTCTTAGCATCAACTCGGTAAAGAACCGAGGAAGAAGTTGGAGATAAACTAATCATATCAGAATCTACCATCTTTTTTGCTTCAAAATTATAAAGCCAGTCAAGCGCTGATTTGGTATTATCTACGCTCCAGTTATCATCAATCGGATTAAATCCTACTTCACTAGCAATATATGAATATGCAAAAACTGTACTTGTAATAGTTACAAATACTCCAAGCGTAAAGAAAAATAATCTGCTCCTAAATATTTTCTTCATAGACATATTCCTACCTTATATTATTATTTTAATATATATATATATATCAAGGATAAATAAAAAAGGATTTTAAAAGTTTACGACGTATCACATATATCGGAACGTTTAGTTAGGTGAGACTTTTTTCATATGAAGGAAGTTGATAGCATGACAAAGAAAGATTTACTAATCTTATCTTTAATCATAATGATATATTTATTACTATCTCTCCTATTCTGGGTTATAGTAAAAATATAAAAAAAAATCACCTAACAAATGTTAGGTGAAAACCTCCAAAAAGGTATCACTTAGCAAGCTAAGCGTTCCTTCTACTTATATAATATCATATATTTATAAAATATCATATATCTTATTTAATAATTCTTCTTTAAGTGAGTCATCTGTAATATTAGATATTACTTTATTAAGATCACCACTTAGAATTATTTTAATAGCATCTTTATAACTAAATCCTCTACTCATTACATAGAAAATTTTATCTTCCTCTACTTTACCAGTTGCTACTGAGTGTACTCCTTGTACATCTTCTTCAGTGCATAATAGTAGTGGTACTGATTTAGAGATTGCCTCATCTGATAGAAGAATACATTTTTCATATTCTTCTCCATTTGATTTAGCTGATCCTTTTACAAAATCAATACTCATTTTCATAGTCTTAGTAGCTTTATTATCTAGAATACCTACTGTATTTATATAACTAGTAGTATTCTTTCCAATATTTTTAACATCATAGTTAATATCTATAATATCTTCATTTTTACCATAATAAAGGCTATTTAGACTATTTTTAGCGTTATTACCTAGAATATCACTATAATAATTAGATACTTTAATATTACCTTCTAAATCAGTAATTATTGTATCTAGGTTAGCATGTTCATATATCTTATTATTTATAGAAGTAAATATCTTACTAGCTTTATCTAGTAGATTAATAATAGTAAGTTTAATATTTGAGTTTTCTTCTATATTAGTATCTACTACTAAATAGTGAAATGCTTTAGTTCCTCTATATACTAAAGTAATATCAGCACTACTATTCTTAGAAGCATTTATTACTACTTTTTCAGATAAATTAGTTATGTTATTAGTTAAAATGATAGGTTCATAATTAGTATATTTATCTAGATTAATTGTAGTTAAAAGATAATCTTCTACTTCTAGACCAAGTTTAGAAGTAAGATTATTTTCTATATTTGATTTTACTTCTATACTATTTGATTCATAATAAGTAAAGTTACTTTTAGGAATATCTATATCTAAAGAGATATTATTTACACCAAAACTATTAGAAGTTCTAACAGGTATATTATTTAGTTTCATTATCCTATTACCCCCTCTAGTTCTAAATCAATTAATCTATTCATTTCAACTGCGTATTCTACTGGGAAGGATTTAGTAATTGGTTCAGCAAAACCTCTTACTATTAAAGCTTTTGCTTCTTCTTCAGTAAATCCTCTACTCATACAGTAAAAAATAACTTCATCACTTATTTTCCCAACTGATGCTTCATGAGAAAATACTGTATCACTATTTTCTATTTTATTTACTGGAACAGTATCTGTTCTAGATAAACTATCTAGCATAAGTGAGTTACAAGATAAAGCAACATTTGAGTTCTTAGCATGCTTTCTTACATCTACAAAACTTCTCCAAGTACTTATTCCTCCATCTTTAGTAATAGACTTAGTATTAATTGTAGAATAAGTATTAGGAGCATTATGTATTACTTTTATACCAGTATCAATATTTTGACCACTTCCGGCAAAAGTAAGACCATAGTACTCACATCTTGCTCCTTCACCATTTAAGATATTGAGTGGATATAGCATTGATACTTTAGAACCAAAGGCTCCAGTAATCCACTCTACTTTACCATTTTTCCCTACTATAGCTTTCTTAGTATTTAAGTTATACATATTTTTAGACCAGTTTTCGATAGTAGAAAATTTTAAATATGCATTATCTTTTACATAAAGTTCTACACATCCAGCATGAATGTTGTTTTCATTATAACCAGGTGCTGAGCATCCCTCTATAAATTCTACGCTTGAGTCTTCATCAGCAACTATTAAAGTATGTTCAAACTGTCCAGCTGCTTTAGAGTTAAAGCGGTAATAAGACTGAACTGGAAAATCAAGTTTTACTCCTTTAGGAATATAAATAAATGATCCTCCAGAGAATAAAGCGTAATGAAGTGCCATAAACTTGTGATCATTAATTGGCGCTATCTTACAGAAGTATTCTTTAACAAGCTCTGGATACTTCTTAATAGCTGTATCTATATCGCAGTAAATAACTCCTTTTTTCTCTAGTTTTTCTTTCAAGTTATGATATACAAATTCACTATCAAACTGAGCTCC
Source organism: Bacilli bacterium (assembly GCA_016283075.1). Taxonomy (GTDB): domain Bacteria; phylum Bacillota_I; class Bacilli_A; order RF39; family UBA660; genus RGIG4266. Next base: position 11,446 of record JAEEMF010000034.1, read on the forward strand.
TACTCCAGCAAATGATTTCTTTTCTGCTTCAGGTATTCCTAAAGCATCAAACATTTTTCTTACGTCTTCTGGAACGTCTTCCCACTTAGTATTTATTTTAGATTTAGTTTTAACATAAGTATCTATTTTATCTATATCTAAATCACTTATATCAGGTCCCCATGAAGGCATAGGAAGTTTATAATACATATCTAAAGCTTTTAATCTTAAATCTAAAACCCACTGTGGTTCATTTTTTAATTTAGAAATGTTTCTTACTATTTCTTCACTTAAACCCGTATATTTTGTTTCTATTTCTGATTTTGTTACTACATCATATATATTACGGATTTTTTCATCTTTATATTGATCAACATTTGTTTTAGTCATAATTAATCCTTTATATAATCTTTAAATCCATTCTTTTCGATTTCGTAAGCTAGTTCTTTTTTACCAGTCTTAACAATCTTCCCATCACTTAATATATGAACATAGTCAACATCAAGATCCTCTATCATTTTCATAGAGTGTGTAATGACAATAATAGCATTATCACTTGTTTTAAATTCTCTTATACCTTTTACTACTGTTTTAATAGCATCAACATCTAGTCCTGAATCAGTTTCATCTAGCATTGCTAGTTTAGGATTTAACATAAGCATTTGAAGTATTTCAGTTTTCTTTCTTTCTCCTCCTGAAAAACCTACATTAAGTTCTCTATGTTGATAATCTCTACTAAAGTTAAGTAAATCACTTTTGTTATTTAAGTCTTTTACAAAACTATATAGATTAGTATTTTTATCTTTAGTATTAATAGCACTTCTAATAAAGTTTGCTACTGTTATACCTGGTATTTCTATAGCATTTTGAAAAGACATAAAGATACCTAGTTTTGCTCTTTCATTAGTCTTTAAATCCATTATACTTTTACCTTCAAAAAGGATATCTCCTTCTGTAACAATATATCTTGGACTAGAAAGAACGGTATTTGCAAGTGTTGATTTACCTGCTCCATTAGGACCCATTATTACATGTATTTCACCTTTATTAACTGTTAAATCAAGTCCATTTAAAATATGTTTATCATGGTCATCTGAAGCAATTGTTTTAACACCTTTTATCTCAAGTAATTTTTCCATATTTCCTCCTATATATAGTCTCTTAAAGTTTTATTCTTTAAGTAATCAAGTTCTATTTTAAACATGTCATTCCATATATCAAAAACAACACATTTACCTTTATGACATCCACCAGACTCTACACACTTTAAAGAAGATACTCTTCCTTCAGCAAGTTTAACTATTTCATATAAAGTATATTCTTCCGGTTTTCTTTTTAATTTATAACCTCCTAAGTTACCTCTTTCAGTTATAAATAAATCACCTTTTTTAAGTATACCTATTATCTTCTCTAAATATTTTAAAGATAAATTATTATCTTTAGCAATATCAGCTATTGAAATAAACTTATCTTCTTTATAATGTTTAGCTAAATAAGTCATACATATTAAAGCATATTCTCCTTTTGTAGAAATCTTCATAAACATCACCATATTCAATATATACCATTTTGGTAGGAATTGTAAATACAAAAAAAGAAATTATTAAAATTTCTTTTTAAATATGTTTATTTACAAAGTCTTTCATTAAAGAAATGTCATCACCAGTAACACATAAAGCGTTTATACCAGCTTCTATAGCAGATTTAACATTTCCTTCTTTATTATCAAAGAAAATAATATCTTTAGGTTCTATGCCAGTATTTTTAATTACATAGTTAAATATTTCTATATCAGGTTTAGCTAGTCCTAGTTCAAAAGATAAAAACTTAAAAGGAATTCTATTATAATCTAAATTTTTTCTTAATCTATCTTTTACTAAAAATACTGTATTAGATAAAAGTCCTACATTAATACCTTTATCCATAAGACTATTCATATACTCTATTACATCTTTATAGATAGGCATCTTTAAAGCATTTTTATGATACTCATCTATAAATTCATCTAAAGTACACCCTAAATTAAATCTTCTTTTAATTATAATAAACCATTCTTCTATTTTTTGAAGACTATCAACAGTATTTAAATTAATACCATCTACTTCCCATGTCCATTTATCAAGTATTTCTTCGTCAGAGTAACTATCATTAAAATGTTTAATTGTATCTACTCTTATATCTAAAGTATTGTAAGATCCATTTTCTTTTTCAATTACTCCGCCAATATCAAATAATACTAACTTCATTATCTTTCCTCTTTAGGAACAGTAATATGTTCACTCATCTTTTCCATCATTACTTTTGGATTACGATACATATATTCAATAAGTTTTAAAGCTTTAATAATATAGAATCCATCTGCTACTCTTTCATCTATAACAGCACCCATTGTCATATATTTCTTTCCATCTTTTTCATATATTTCGCCAAATGAAATAATAAAGGAGTTAGTTCCAAATTCCATTAAGTGATGATATATAGCATTAGTTTTAAAAACACCAATATCTGTTACTACACCTGATGCATAATAAAGGTTTCCATCCATTAAACTCTTTGGAAGCCATCCATGTCTATCAAGCCATTTTAAGAATCCTATAATAGGTATTCTTAAGAATTTAGGAAGTTTTCCTAAGAAGTCTGCTGCACCATCTGCAGAATCTCCTTTACAATCTTTAGAACGCATTCTTTTTACTTTATCACTAATAAAGTTAGATACATCTATTAAAGTATCGTTTTCTTTAAAAGGAACTACTGTCATAAGTTCAACAGCTTCATCTTCAAATTTAGTTTTAGCTACAAAACTAATACTCTTTTCTTTATGTTCATACATAGTTCTATTTGCTATAAAATAATTTAATCTTGGTCTAGCATATAAAGTTCTTCCTAATATATAACACATTCCATGGAAGTATGTAACACTAGGATAATCCTTTTTTAATTTATCTATATACTTACAAAAATTAGTAACATCTATTTCAACATTAGAATATACTTCTGATTCTGCTCTAGTAGGAGCAAAATCAATTAAGATATTTGTCATACCATGAAGTCCTTTTACCCTTTTACCATCTCTTCTATCTAATATACTCATATAAATCCTCCTAATATATAACTATATTTAGTATAACATATTTTTTTAGTAAATGTGATATAATATATATAGAGAACACTTTAGAAGGAGGTCAAATGTTTAAGTTAAATAGTTATGTCGTATACAAGAAAGATGTTTGCATAATTATAGCCACAAAGAAAATAAACAATATAGAATATTACACATTAAAATCAGTTAATGACCCAAGTTTAATTATTAATGTACCTACTACTAGTAGTCTTCAAAAGGTCATGACTAAAAAAGAAGCAAAACTTTTACTAGAAAGAATAAAAGATATACCTTTACTAGATAATTTAAATAATAAAGATATTGAAAACACTTATAAAAAATTAATACTTAGCGGGAACAAAGAAGATTTAGTAAAAATAATAAAAACAACTTATTTAAGAAATAGTAAAAGAATTAAAAATAAAAAGAAAAAAAGTGATCGTGACGAAAAATATTATAATCAAGCGGAAAAATATTTATATACTGAACTATCTGTAGTACTTAATATGACTTATAAAGAAGTTAAAGACTTATTTAATAAAGAAATACATGAATGATTTAGAACTATCTAAAGAAATAATAACTATCTTAAAGAAAAACAAAATAGAAAGTATAGAAAGTCTTACTAACTTAGAAAGAAGTGATTTAAAGAAATTATCACTTACAAATAGTCAAATTAATCAGATAATAATAAAACTTCAATTAAACGGGTTTGATTTAAAAAAAGCAAAAAGAAGTGTTAAATAAACACTTCTTTTTATTTGAATAAACTTTTAAATATAGAGTTACCTATTTTTCTACCAATTGTACTTGCAGTAGAATTTGCTATCTTTTTAGCATATTTTTCTGCTACACTATCTTTTTTCTTTTTAGTACTCTTCTTTTCTTCTTTCTTAGTTTCTTTCTTTTCTTCTACCTTTTCTTTTTCTTTTCTAGAAGAAAGAATTTCAAAAGCCGATTCTTCATCAATTAAATCTTTATATTTATTATATAAATGACCACTAGTAATTAAATTTATTCTTTCAGTATCAGTAATAACTCCTACTCTACTTTGAGGAGGTACTACAAAAGCTTTTTCAGTAATACTTGGTTCACCATTTTCATCTAAAAATGATATAAGTGCTTCCCCAGTTTTAAGACTTTTAATTTCGCTTACCATATCAAATTTAGGATTACTTCTAAATGAAGACGCAGCTGCTTTAACTTTCTTTTCTTCAGCTGGAGTATAACTTCTAAGTACATGCTGAATCTTATTACCAAGCTGAGCTAGTACTTCACCTGGTATATCACTAGGAGACTGAGATATAAAGTATACTCCTACTCCTTTAGAACGAATTAATTTAACTATACCAGTTATTTGTTTAATTATATTAGCTGGCATTTCGGAGAATATTAAATGTGCTTCATCAAAGAAAAGTACTAGTTTAGGTTTGCGGGCGCTTCCTACTTCTTCAAAAATATTATAGATAGAAGTAAGTAACCATACTAAGAATACTGCATATAAACTAGGAGTTTTAAATAACTCTTCCGCATTAAATACATTTATATATCCTTTACCAGTATTAGCATCATAATGCATTAAATCTTTTAAATTAAAGTCTGGTTTTCCAAAGAAGAAGTCTCCACCATCTCTTTCAAGAACAAGAATATTTCTTTGAATAGCTCCTATACTTTGAGAAGTAATATTTCCGTATATACCAGTATATTTATTTTTATTTTCAAGGCAGTATGTTAGTATTTCTTTTAAATCTTTTAAATCTATAAGTTTTAAGTTTTCATCTTTAGCAATCTTAAATACTATAGAAAGTATTCCTTCTTGGGCATCAGTTAAATTAAGCATTTTAGCAAGGAGGTCTGCTCCAACATTTTCAACCGTAGTTCTTACGCTATGACCTTTCTTTCCATATAGATCTAAGAATGTTACAGGAAAACTTTTATATTCAAAATCTTCTATACCTAAAGATTCTACACTTTTAGGAACAAATCCTTCTTCTAATCCTTTAAAAGCAAGACCAGATAAATCTCCTTTTATATCTACAAGAAATACCGGTACTGATGCATCTGAAAAACTTTCAGCCATTACTTTTAAAGTAGTAGTTTTACCACTACCACTAGCCCCTGTAATGATACCATGCATACATGCTTTTGATAGATTTAAACATATTTCTTTTTCACTATTTTTACCTATTACTAATTTATCATTTATGTACATATTATCACCTAATATTATTTTACTATAAAAAAAGGCAAAAAAAAAGCACCACCATGTCAGTGATGATACTCTTTTTTGGGAATATACCTTAGTCTCATATAAACACCTGACAAACGTTTATAGATGACTATATCAAGTCTCCCAATATACGTATATTACTTAATAGCTTGATATGAGAATATTTCATTTTATAAATTTCAATAAATATAAATAATACTTTTTTTATATTAGATATACTATTAAATATAAATAAATATGAAGAACGAGTTATTATTTAGTATTTACGTTCATCTTTTGACTACTGATAAATAGTAATAAGTAACTATAAGATAACATATTTGTATTATAATAATTATTTTTTTTATTAATTATTATAACCTTAGAATTATCTTTGTTATTACTCTCTTCTATTAAGTAACTATATAATACCATATATATAGGAGATATGCAATAGGTTTTTTAAAAATTTTTTAATAATCATTAAATTCCATATATTCTACTCCTACTTTTCTATATATATCACCTGCACTAGGAGCTTTAATTACATTAAATCTAGCAAGAAGATTATAACTTTCATCTAATAAGAATATTATAAATAAAGTAATAAATATTATTTTAAATAAACCATCATGTTTCTTACGAAGTCTACCCTTTATCCAAGGTACTATTACATACATTAAGAATACTCCAGATATTGCAAAAAATAAAACTGATCTTAAACATATAAATCCATTTATATTTCCAAAGTTAAGTATTTCAGTATTATAGTCCCAGCTTCTTTGACCATCAAAAAGTACAAACAAAAGATATCCCGTAATATATTCAAGTAATCCACAAATAATACCACTTTTTAAAAATACCATAAAAGGATTTTTGGTCTTTTTATTTATTAAATATATAAATAATCCCCCTATTACATAAATATCTATCCAAGGAAGAAAACAACTTCCTCTCATATAAATGGTTTTAAAACCACTATTTATATAATAAAAGATTACTTCATATATCCATCCAAATACACCACTTATTACCATAAGAAATGTATAAAATGCTAACTTATCCTTTTTATTCATCCTATCACCTATAATAAGTATATCATACATTTTAATTGATAAAGTTTTAAAAATAAGTTATTATATTTGTGTGATTAATATGAATGAAGAAAATTTAATAACTTATTACAATAAATTTTATGAAGAAAGAAGATTATCTACTAGGCATGGGAAAATAGAGTTTATTACTACTATGAAATATATCCATAAGTATTTAAAACCAGGAGATAAGATTCTAGATGTTGGGGCAGGTATGGGCGCATACACAGTACCCCTATTTAATGAAGGATATGACGTTACCGCTATAGAACTTGTTAAACATAATTTAAAGATGATTAAATCTAAAAATAAAGATATAAAAGCTTATCAAGGTAATGCTATAGATTTATCTAGATTTAAAGATAACTCTTTTGACATATTACTACTATTTGGGCCTATGTATCACTTAATGAGTAAAGAAGAGAAAATACTTGCTTTAAAAGAAGCTAAAAGAGTTTGTAAACCAAATGGATTTATATTTGTCGCATACATTATGAATGAATACGCTGTAATAACACATGCTTTTAAAGAAAGAAATATCTTAAAAGATAAAGATAAACTATCAGATGATTATCACATAATTTCTTCTCCTACTGACCTTTACTCATATGTAAGAATAGAAGATATAGATAATCTTAATAAAGAAGTTAATCTAGATAGAATAAAAATAATTACTCCAGATGGACCAAGTAATTATATAAGAGAATATGTAAATAAACTTAGTGAAGAAGAATTTAATGAGTTTATCAAATATCATTTATCTACATGTGAAAGAAAAGACATCTTAGGAGCAAGTGCTCATACTTTAGATATACTAAAAAAGAATTAGTTTAAAACTAATTCTTTTTATTATACTTATCTTCTACTTTCTTAAAAGGTATTAATCTAAATCCTAAAGTACCTTCTATTTTCTCTTTACTAATAGGTCCTAATTTTCTAGAATCTATTGAATTATTACGATTATCTCCCATTACAAAATATGTATCTTCTGGAATAGTAGTATAACCTAAATCACTTAATTTAAAGTCATAAGTTATTTCAGCAAGTGGGTCATCCATTTCTTCTCCATTTATATAAAGTTTTCCTGCTTTAACTTCTATAGTTTCTCCTGGAAGACCTATTACTCTTTTAATAAGCATTTGTTTAGCATGATCAAATACTACAATTTCAAATCTATCATATTTATGATCCATCTTATTTAGTATTAAAAAGTTTTTATCTTCTAATGTAGGAGACATACTATCACCATGAACAAGTATTGGTATAAATACAAATGCTCTTATTAATAAAAAGATAACTATTACTACTACATAAGGAATAATTTCTTTCATAAATAATTTAACTCTCGAACTGTTGTCTATCATATTATCACCATAATAAGTATACTACAAAAGGTCAAAAAAAAGAAGATATTATCTTCTTTCTTTGATTTTTGGTTGTTTTACTAAACTTCTTAAGAAGAATAGTCTAGCTCTTCTAACTTTACCTTTTCTTACTACAGTAACTTTATCAATTACTGGTGAGTTAATTGGGAATGTTCTTTCTACCCCAACACCTTGTGATATTTTTCTAACTACGAAGTTTTTAGAAATACCACTACCTTTGATAGCTAATACTATACCTTCGAAATCTTGAACTCTTTCTCTTTTACCTTCAACGATTTTAACACCAACTCTAACAGTGTCTCCAACTCTGAATTCAGGAATGTCAGTTCTGATTTGATTCTTAGTAATTTTATCAACTACGTTCATACATACATCTCCTTCTTGTTTTTTATTATAATCATAAAAGTCTTTTTCATCGGATTACGTGTTTAATTTTAACATATTATCAAAGTAAATGCAACAACTTTTTAATATTAATATTCAATAAGTTCGGTAAGTCTACCGTTTCTTTTAATCTCTTCTACCGCACTAACAACCATAGAAGCATCATAAGTTTCCGTAGATACTCTAGCCAAAAAATAAGTCCTATTCCCTCGCGTTTCTAAAATAAAAGTTGAGTTTGGCGTCGTAATATCTCTTAAAACTTGGTTATAAATGTTAGTCAAAGTTGTTTCATCAATTACGCCATTATAATAATGAGAATCATCAATATACTTAACTGTATTACCGGCATAACTAATACCATTACATGCATCATTTGCAAATCCACTCCAGAAATAAGAATAATCTGGATATACCTCGGCAAATCCACGAATAAACATTCCCATTTCGTCTTCGCCTTCCTGCCCACACCATAATTCATATCTTGTTATAGTATTATCCGCTTTAGCTGGTTTATTATCTTTAAATGTAGATACTTTTTCATCAGTATATTCTTTTGTAACCGTATATGTTTCATTTGATAAATTAGCATATACATTACATTTTGAATCAGTATTTACTACACCATACTTTGGTAGACCTCCTGTTACATCTAGTGATGGAGATACTTTACCATTTTCAAATTTATATGTTGTAGATGGATCACCACTTATCATTTTTAATGTACAATCTTCTTTTACTACTCTAATTATATTTGAAACAGAATTTTCAAATGCACCTTTTCTTGACTGTTCTATTACTCTTGTTACTTGTGGTATTGCTATTAAAGCTATTACTCCTAGTATTAATATTACTGCTAGAAGTTCTATTAATGTAAATCCTTTTTTATTCATAAGTCACCTATTCCTTTAACTGATTATATCAAAAAAGAAGAATATTATCTACTACGATGATATTCTTCTTCATATTCTTTTTCTTCAAATGATTTACAGCTTATTATTCTACTTTTTAGTTCGTTTTCTAGTAGTTCTATTTTTTGTAGTAATAATAAAGCATATTTTTCATCTAAATATTGTAAATATTTATTTCTAATTATTGTTTTATATCTAGTTAAATCGTTAAGTGCTGCTCTTAAATTAGTGATATCTGTATCATCGTCATCATCATTTAAAATACTAACAATAAATCTTAGATATAATTCAAGTTTATTTTTTATTTTTCTTTTTAATACTCTTTCAATAAAACTAGGACTGATCATAACCATTTTATTAACGGTGATTCCATCATATTCAACTTTGTTTCTTGGTTTAAATTTAAACCCAGATTTATTATCAAACTTAGTTAAATAATTAAAAGATGAATCTTTTACTAATAAAAATGTTTTATTATTCATTATAATCATCCTCTTTTCTCTAGTAAGTCAGGTCTTCTTTCTTTAGTCCTTTTGATTTGCTCTTCTAGTCTCCATTTTCTTATATTTTCATGATGACCAGAAAGTAGTACTTCTGGAACTTTCATTCCTCTAAAATCAACAGGTCTAGTGTATACTGGGTAATCTAGTAAATCATCATTAAATGAATCTTTTAAATGTGATTCTTCTTCGATTACTCCATCAAGTAATCTTACAATACTATCAGTAATTGCCATACTAGGAATTTCTCCTCCTGTAAGAACAAAATCACCAATACTTATTTCCATATCCGCAAGGGTTCTAATGCGTTCATCAAACCCCTCGTAATGTCCACATATTATAATCAAATGTGACTCTTTTGTCAAGGAATACGCTACCTTCTGATTATATGTTTTTCCTTGTGGAGTCATTAAAATTACTTTAGTATTTTCATCTTTTAAATCCTCTACTGCATCAAATATTGGTTGAGGCATTAGAACCATTCCAGCTCCTCCTCCAAAACCATAATCATCTACTCTATTATGAGGATCTGTAGTGTATTTTCTAAAATCTACTATATTGATTTCAACTTTACCACTATTAATTGCTCTTTTAATAATTGATTCAGAGATAAATCCTTCAAACATTGAAGGAAAAAGTGTTAATATATCAATTCTCATTAATCATACCTTCTAATACTTCTAAATCAATTCTTTTTGATTCTAAATCAACATTAAGAACAAATTCATCTATAAATGGTACAAATGAATGAGTACCATCATTTTCAATATCAAGTATTGGATGAGCATGACTTTTTAAAATATCTGTTACTACTCCAATCTTTTTATCTTTAACATAAGCATCTAATCCTATAATATCTTCATCTAAGAATCCATCAAACTTATATTCCTCTTTAATAATATAAACTTTCTTTCCTTTATATTTTAATACTTCATTTATATCATTAATACCTTTAAATGTTACCATATCGTAGTTCTTATGTACTCTATAACTAGTTATTTCTAGTTTGTCTTTATAAGGTCCTACATATAAGTAGTTACCTACTTTAAAGACATCTTCTTTAAATTTAAAGTCAGATATTATTCTTACTTCACCCTTAATACCATGTGTATTAACAATATCACCTATAAATAAATAATTCATATAACACCTACTTATCTAATTCATAAAGAATAATAGATGCTGCTACAGCTACATTTAAGCTTTCAACACTACTATTCATTTTTATATATAAATATTTATCACATAAAGATAATACTCCATTTGATACTCCATTACCTTCATTACCCATAACTATGGCAACTTTATCTTCAAATTTTATATCATCTAAGTTTTCTCCGCCATCTACTTTAGTAGCATACTTAGTATAATCTTCTAAAGTATTTAAACATTCTCTTAAATCACTAACAATGATGTTTTGTTTAAATAGCATTCCTTGAGTAGCTCTTACTACTTTAGGATTATATAAATCTACAGTATCTTTAGAAAGTACTATAGTATCTACATTAAATGCTAAACTACTTCTTATAATAGTACCAAGATTACCTGGATCTTGAATATTATCTAGAAGGAGTATTCTATTACCTTTAAGTTCTCCTAAAGACTTTTTACATACTCCTATTACTTTACTAGGTGTATCTAGTTCACTTAAAAATTTCATTACTTTTGAAGAACATGTCATTACTTCAGCATCTACTTCTTCATCAAAAGTATAAGATTCATCCACTAATACTTTTTTAAGTAAATGATACTTATTAGCTTCTTTTATTAAATGTTCTCCTTCTATTAAAAATAAACCTTGTTTATCTCTTTCTTTTTTTATTTTTAACTTATTTATATCTTTAATTTTACTATTTTCTATAGAACTATATAACACCTACATCACCAATTATATTTTATCATAAATAAAGAACTTTAATTAGTTCTTCTTTAATTTTTTTTACTTTTTATTTACCATAGTATAAAAAAGAGTAGATAAATCTACTCTTTTGGATATGTACCAAGTGTAATCTTAGTAGTTGTTTCCTTATTATTTCTCTTATAAGTAATCTCTACTGTATCACCAGGACTATATTTATATAATTCATATCTTAAGTATCCGCTTGATTTAACAGATACTCCGCCGAATTTAGTAATCATATCTCCTACTTTTAAACCGGCTTTAGAAGCAGGTGTATTTTCTCCTACACTAGTTACATATACACCAGATTCTCCAAAGAATGAAGATCTATCTGACATATTAATACCTAAATATGGTTTTGGAGATTCTTTACCACTTCTTATATCATTAGCATATTTAGTAGCTATTTCAATAGGAATAGCAAATCCAATTCCTTCTACACTACTAGTTACAATTTTCATATTAGTAATACCAATTACTTCTCCATTAGCATTACAAAGTGGTCCTCCTGAATTACCTGAGTTAATAGCAGTATCTGTTTGTAATACTTTAAATACTACACTTACATTAGATTCACTAGATTCTACTAATCTATCTTTACCAGATAAAATACCTCTTGTTACTGTCCAAGAATATAAATCTGAATCTACTGGAGATCCTACTGCAAAAGTAGTATCACCTACTCTCATATCTTCAGATGATCCCATTATAGCAGTAGAAACAATATATTTCTTTTCTATTTTAAGTACTGCTACATCTAAATATTCATCTGAACCTACTACGCTTGCATCATATTCATTTCCATCAGTGAATTCTACTTTAATAGTTCTTCCTGAATCTATAACATGATGATTTGTTAATATATATCCGTAATCATTATCTGAATCATAAACAAATCCTGTTCCAGTAGAACGTAAAGTACTTCCTGAATAGTTTTTAACAACTACTACTGCATCATATACTTTTTCTACTGCATCAGCAAGTCCTGTATCATTTATAGTAACATTCTTATATGATTTAGATTTACTTTCTTTAGTATTAATATTTAAATTATCAAAACGATAATCTATATATGCAAGTATTCCAGCTACTGAACTTACAATTAATATAAAAGTAAGTACAAATACAAATACTATTTTAGAATTATCATTTTGTTTAGTATTTCTTTTTAAAACATCATCAGTTAAAACTCTATTAGCTACTTTAGGATTACAATTTTTGCAGTGACCATTTTTATCAATTTCTTCACCGCATTCTTCACAAATTTTTCTTTCCATTCTTTCACCTTCCTATATATATTATAACTATCAAATGTTAACTTTATGTGAATTTTTGCTATTTTTCTACCATAAATAGTATATCACAAAAAAGAGAATAATTATTTATTATTCTCTTTTTCTTCATTAATTATTTCATCAGCTTGATATTCAAACTCTTCATCTAACTCTTCTTTTTCTTTTTTATTCTTTTCTTTTAATTCTTCTATCTTTTCTTTAGTATTTTTAAATGTAGATTTTACATTAGGGAACGCTTCATATAAACGTTTAGTAAGTTTAGAAGTATCTTTTAAGTACTCTTTAATCTTATGAGTTATTTCTTCTGTATTATCTTTATATGGTTTAAAATTAGCATTCTTTATTTTAGAAATAATAGATGTTGATACTATAGTATCTATAACAAATAGAATAAATAAGGTACATCCTATAACTATTAATACATTATGAGGAATCATGTTCATATACTTATTTATAAATGGACTAATAATATGAAGAGATACTGCTGCACCTACTCCAAAAGGAATAGTAGTTTCTAAACATATTCTTCCATTTATATTAAATTTCTTATCGCTATAATCCCACCATCTAGCTTTAAATAGTTTTTCCATTACAAAGCTAGTTGTATATTCTAGTACCATACATATTACTGCTGCAAGAATAAATAGTACTAAGAATTTATCTGTATAGTCTTTAAGTAAATATGTAATAGCAAGTATTCCCCATCCATATATAGGACAGTAAGGACCAATTAAGAACCCTCTATCGACATATTTGTGATCTTCTATTAAAGTTAGTATTACTTCCATAGCCCATCCTAAAACGGAGTAACATAGGAAGAATAAAAATAAATGAGAAAAATTATATAAAAATTCCATTTTTTTTCATCTCCAGTACATAGATATTATATATTAAAAGAGAAGAGAAAACAATTTATTTGTTTTCTCTGTTAAATATTTTTTTACTAATCATGTATTTATAAAAATACTTATCAGTCATTATAAAGAATATAAATTCATTATTTGTTTTCTTATAAAGTATAGGTAAACATAACTTATTACTTACATCAACTAAATCTACAAAGTTTGTAATAACTATTTCACTTAATTGTTTATGAATAGGTACTTCCTCTACTTCAACTAGAATATCTGCATATACTTTAAATACAGCATTCATTTCTCTATAGAATCTATCTCTATTAGTAAGTTTAGCTAAATGATATAAAAGAATACCATCTATTATTACTGATATTAAACATCCAAATAAATATAATAATTTAAAAGGAGTGCTACTCTTTTCAGTAACTGTTGATATTAAATAAGCCTCCCCGCTTTTAAATCCAGTTTGATCAAATGTAACAGAAGTTAAATCATTAAGAAGAGGAATCTTTATTTCTATAACATCATGATATTTAAAATCTTCTATATCACTTGAAGTAATAGTAGATTTAAATACTACTTTAATATATGAAGTAATATCCATATTAACAGTATCTTTATAACTTTTCATAAATTCGTTATATTCTCTAAATTTAACTTTAAAACGAGGATTAATATTAATATAGTTTTCTTTATCTACTTCATTAGTTATTTCCGGAATAAGTTTAGCATCTTTAGAATAAATTACTTCTCCATCAGATAATGCTACTATAGAAGCATTAACACTATAATTATATTTATAATCAAGTAGTTTAGATGATTCATAATTAAATAGTACATTAAAATCAAAATAATCTACTAAACTAGAAATATACTTATTATTGTTATCATTTTTTGATTCATAGAAATCATTTTCAGTCATTTCTACATTATAAGTTATTTTATCTTCTGCGTTATAGTTAACAATATCTTTTTTATCATGATTATTAGGATTTATTGTTTTAAATAGTAAATCTATTGATACTAATAATATGAATGATATTGCTACTACAAGAATAGAATATAAAGTAACTTTTAAATTATTAAGCTTCTCTTTCCTTCTCACATTATCCCTCTTTATCTATTATTCTTTTAATCATTGATACTGGGTACCCTACCTTTTTAAAATGATATTTTTTTGTGCCAATAACATCTTTAAAGTTTATAGTACCTACCACTTCATTATCACTTCTAACTATAATTTCTTTATTATCTATTTTCTCTATATAGTGAGCTTTTATCTTCCCATCATTTACGTAAATAACTAGATCATCAACATTTAGTTCATCTATCTTTTCTACTTTTTCATAAATAATAGTATCACCAAATTTATAAGTTTTACTTATATCTTTATTGCTTACATTATATGGTACTAAATCAAACATACCTATAGAGAAGAATACTAGTACAGATACTACACTTAATATAATAAGTTTAACTACTTTTCTTTTTCTAATTTTAATCTTATGATTATAGTCCTTTAACTGAGCGCCTATTTTATTGGAGTAATAAAATACTGCTATAAAATAAAGTATTTCTAACACTGTTACAACAAGTGCTTTTAATCTTGGTACTACTGGAACAGTAATATAAACAAGTATTGGTAAAAATCTAACTAGATATACTCCTAAAAGAGTTCTTTTACTAGAAAGCGATAAGCATAAGAAATTACATATTATTATTGGTACTATACTAAATACAATATGTTTTAACATAGAGTAAGTACCTAAATAATAATATAAAATTAAATCACTTACTATAAATAAAAGAGTACTTACTTTACAAATATTTTGTAAGTTTTTAGAGCTATTAAGTAAATAATATCTAATATATTCTTCAAATAAAATTACTATACAAAAGAAATAGATATTTTTAAATACACTAGTAAAACTATGTGAAAAATCTACTACTTTAAAACCAGTAAAAAATCCTAAGAAAAATACTACTGATATAAATACTAAACTTATATAAAAAATAATCTTTGAATAATATAAGTTATATTTACTTTTAACTTTAACATCTTTAAATGAAAAGAATGTATATATAAATAAAAGTGACCAAAATATTGGATTAATTATCTTTAAATAAAGACTAGAAAAAAAAGGTAATATACATATAAAAAGGAATATAATATAGATTATTATACTTAATAATATCGATATTAACGCATTTTCCTTTTTCATGATATCACCACTTTTATTAATCTTCTTCGTAATTTAATTTTAATGTATATTTTACTGCTACAGCATTTTCACTATCATTTCTAATAGTTAATTCTACTAAATTTTTCCCATTTTGATATAAGTGATTATTTGTATTATTTAATTTATCACTTACAGAATCATAAATAATACTATCACCTTTTGAAACAGTATATGTTATAGTTGCATCGCTACTAGTTTCAGCACTACTATTTGCACTAACAAAATGAGCATCAACATTACCTAAATTTTCAACTTCAAAAGTATATGTTTTATAATCTCCTTTGTTATTAAGTTGAACATTAAATTCTATTTCTTTACCAGTTATAGTTGGACCAGCAAGTTCTACTCCAACGCCGTATGAAGCATAACTACTTTCATTAACTCCAACATCCCATTTCTTTTGACTTGCACTTACATAACCGGTCTTATCTACCATAGTAATATATCCTAAACCAACAAGTCCTATTAACATAATTGCAAAAACCGAATATAATCTAACATTACTTATTTTAAACATGTGCATCCCTACCGTTTCTATCCTATATACATTATAACACAATTATCTTTTTTGTAACAATAAAAAGATAGATTTCTCTATCTTTTAAAATTAACATATTCTTTTAATTCTTTGTAGTAATGAATACTACCAAGTACAAATGATAAAAGTGTTATAAACACTAACACGTATAGAAGTGGATATAAGTAGCAATATTCATAAGAACTTTTAGAATATCTATATAGTTCTATTATTAAAGCTAGAAATGATACAAGGAATACTATATAAGAAAGTAAAAATTGTATTTTCCCATAATATGTTTTAGAAAAATTAATTAGTTCTTTAGATAACTCTTTTTTAGTTAGTTTATATATCATTAGACACCTCTTAATTCAATAAATTTATTATCATGTATTAGATCTTGAAGTTCATAAAAACGATAATTTTTATCACTTATTTTTTTAATAACTAAGTAGTAATCTTTCCCTATTTCTATATTTTTTAAATATCTCATATCTAGATTAATAATATCTTCATATTCATTATAACTAATTTTTATATATTCAGAGTTTATTTTACTTATTATAGTTATTTTTAATTTATAAACATCTTCTTCACTTTTTATAAGATTACCTTCTACTTTTTTTTCTAAAGTAGATACTTTATTTTCATAATCATCTATTTTTCTTTCATAGATTATAAACATTGCTACAAAAATATATAGTGTTATAAAAAGCATAATAATAATTTCAATGTTATTCTTTATAACCTTCATATTATCACCTACTTTAATTATAACTAAAAGAAAAAGACTTTTACAAGTCTTAATCTAATTTTTTACCACATTGTGTACAGAATTTTCCAACTTTTGGAGCGCCACAATCAGGGCAGAATGCTGGAGCACTTGCTGCTGGAGCTGGTTCAGCTGAAGTTTCTACTGGAGCTGGAGTTTCTACTGGAGCAGCTGGAGTTACAGCACCAAATACTGTTCCTGGAGCTGGTGCTGCAGGAGCTTCTGGAGCTGGTGCTGGAGCACCTTGCATATTACCAACGCTATTTAATACGTTAGCTCCTTGTTGTTGTGCAAATCCCATTCCCATGAATCCCATCATAGATCCATTTTCATTGCTTGCTGCAGCTTTCATAGATTCACCTGTAGCAGCTGCCATTGTTCCAGCCATGTTATTACTGTAAACTTGACCCATACGAGTAGTTTCAGCAACTTTAGCATCCATTTCTTGAACAATTTTTCTAGATTCTTCAGATGCATTAATTCTAAGTGCAACATCTGTAACAATAATACCATATAATGAATGCCATTCTTCATCTAGCATGTTATTCATTTGGTTAGTTACATCTGATTTATACATTTGAATTTTATTGAATGAAACATTATGCATTGACATAATTGTTGCAATACATTCACTAACTTTTTGAGTAAATTTAGCTTTTAATTGGTTTGTTCCACCTTGTTCTTGGTTAGCAAAGATATCATCAAATTTTAATGTATCTTTTTCAGGATTAGCTCCTACATAATTATTAACAAGAATAACTGGATCATCTACTTTAATAGCATATTCACCATTATAAGTAATTTCAACACTACCATAAACTGGATCAAAAATTGTTTCTGGTTGTTGAGAACCAAAAGTATTACCAGGAATTGGCATTGTTCTTACATAGTAAACTCTTTGATCTTTTGCTGGTTGTCCACCATAAGTAATACGTTTACCAATAGTTTTAATACTATCTAAAACGCTCTTTCCAAGTGATCCACAGAAAATACTTGGTTCACTACTAGAATCATAAGTATAAGTACCAACTTCATCAGTGAATTCAACAATTTCACCATTGTCAATAATCATCATTGACCATCCTTGTGGTACAGCAATTCCAGAACCATTAGAAATAACACCTGGAGTTGGATTAGTATTTCCTACACCATGAGATACAACACCTCTTTGGATGATTACATCTTTTTCTGCTGCAGGACAAGTAATAAACTCTTTAAATTGATCTCCTATTTGACTTGATATAGAAGATACTGCTGCTTTGATTAATCCCATTATCAAAAACCTCTTTCTTTAATATTTTCTAATATCGTTAAGAATCCAATTTCTTTTAACGATATCTACAACACCTGAACCACAATATGAACATTTCTTATGACCTACTGATTTAATAGGTGCTCCGCAGTTAGGACAGTTTAAACCTAAACCTTTTATATTAGAAGGTAACTTTTCAGTATCAACTATATAAATAAATTCTGTTTTAAACTTAGTCTGAACTTTTTTACTTTCACCATTTAAACCAAATACATATTCAACACTACTATTAAAATTAATAGTAGCTACATATCCATCATAAGAATATGCACTTATAGCAGTACGATGTATTTTTATTGAATCGAAACGAACATTTTTATCAGTGAAATCACTTATCTGACTTTTAATACTACTTACAACCTTATCACTAAGAATTACTTCACTATCTTTTTCAAGATAACCTTGTTCAATTGAATTTAGATAATAGATAATATCTTTTTCAGATATTCTTCTAAGTTCATTAATATTTAACTCAGGGAAATCTTTCTTAATTCTAGGTACATATATTGAATCCATGCTTGAAAGAGACTTAGGCGTGTTTTCTTCATCTAGTTTTGTTTGTCTTAGTACTTCTTTTAAATCAGATGTGCCAAAATATTGTCTTAGAAAACTTTTGCCCTTGTTTAAGTAAGATTTTACTATCATTCCAATCACAATTAGTAGTATTAAAATTATTGACAAAATAATTAAAGCACTAATTAAAAATGGACTCATATAAATATAATTTTTTCACTAATTACCTCCTGTTCACTCCTATTCTCGAAATAATTATATCATAATAGAATAAGAAAAAAAAGAGTTTTAAATAAAAGAAAACTGGTTGTATTGTAGCGTTACAATTGATGTGAGACCTTATATATAGTAAAAAAGCAATAAGTCTAGTAAAATGTAATTAAACAACAAAACATTTACCTAGAAAGGACTTATCGCTATGACAAGTATATCACATTATCCTCACAGTTTAAAT
>JAEEMF010000035.1 GCA_016283075.1 Bacilli bacterium
CCAAGCAATACTATTTTCTTTTATATAATCAAAATATTTCTCTCTTTTCTTTTCTGTTAACTGCTTAGAATCAGTAAGGCCTTCTAGTTTAAAGTCTTCTGGGAGAACGCAACATCCTGCTACTACTGGGCCATAAAGAGGACCACGTCCAGCCTCATCGCATCCTGCTATAAACTTATATCCTTTACTATGTAAATCATTTTCATATTCGTATAAATTATAATTTGTCTTCATAAATCTATTATAGCATATATCATCAATTAAAGTTTATTACTAACAATTATATAAGTTAAAAATGCCAGCCACTGGCTGGCATTTCTTTAAACAAAAAAGGATAGTTATACTATCCTTTTACTACTATATTAACAAGTTTTTTAGGTACTACTATTTCTTTTACTATTTCTTTACCGTTAATGAAGTTAATTACATTATCTATTTCTTTAGCAAGTTTCTTCATTTCTTCTTCAGTAGTACTTGTTGATACTTCTATCTTACCTCTTACTTTACCATTTACTTGTACTATCATTGTATATGTATCTTCTACTAATTTAGAAGGGTCATATTTAGGCCACTCTTCATATGAGATAGTATCATTGTGTTTAAAGATAACATTCCATATTTCTTCAGTAATATGTGGACATAGTGGATTTAAAAGTTTAATAAATCCTTCGGCATGTTCTTTAGAAATATTATTATCTTTATATACGGCATTAACAAATATCATCATTTGAGATATTGCTGTGTTAATATTAAGTGATTCATAATCTTCAGTAACTTTCTTTACTGTTTGATTATATATTTTATCTAAGTTATCAGAATCAGTAATTGTAATTACTCCTTCTGTATACATTCTCCAAATACGATCTAGGAATTTCTTAGATCCTACTACACCATCATTATTCCATGGTTTATCTGCTTCTAGAGGTCCCATAAACATTTCATATAAACGAAGTGTATCAGTACCATATTCATTAATAATATCAACTGGGTTTACTACGAATTCAGGGAATCTCTTACCCATTTTAATACCATTAGATCCAAGTATCATACCTTGATGAACTAGTTTTTTAAATGGTTCTTTTACTGGAACAAGTCCTTTATCATATAAGAAGTTATTCCACATTCTAGAGTATAGTAAGTGTCCTACGGCATGTTCTGGACCACCTACATATAAATCTACAGGCATCCAGTGTTCTAGTAATTCTTTACTAGCAAACTCTTTATCATTTTTAGGATCAATATATCTTAAGAAATACCAAGATGATCCTGCTGAACCTGGCATAGTAGATGTTTCTCTTTTACCTTTTTTACCATCAACTGTTACATTTACCCAGTCCTGTGCATTTTCAAGTGGAGCTTTACCATTTTTACCTTTATAGTCTTCTAGTTCTGGAAGTACAAGTGGTAATTCTTCATCAGTAAGTACTACATCAGTACCATCTTCCATATGAATAATTGGAATTGGTTCTCCCCAATATCTTTGTCTAGCAAATATCCACTCTCTTAAACGGTAATTAGTTTTTCTTTTTGCAACTCCCATTTTTACTAATTTATCAGTAATAGCTTCTTTAGCTTCTTCTACTGTTAAACCAGTAAATTCTTCTGAGTTAATAAGTTTGCATCCTTTTCCTAAATAATCTTGGTTTTCAAAGGCATGTTTAATTACATCAGCACCATCTATTACTTGAATCATATCTATATTATGTTCAATAGCATATTCGAAATCTCTTTGATCATGAGATGGTACTGCCATAACAGCACCTGTTCCATATGAAGCAAGAACGAAATCTCCAAGGAATATTTCTACTTCTCTATTATTAACAGGATTAATAGCTTTAACACCTTCTAGTCTTAAACCAGACTTACCTTTATTAAGTTCTGTTCTATCCATATCAGACATTTTTGCTACTTCTTCTCTATATTTTTCTACTTCATCCCAGTTTTTAATTCTTGGTTTTAATTCATCAACAATTTTATTTTCTGGAGCAAGTACCATAAATGTAATACCATATATTGTTTCAATACATGTTGTATAAATAGAGAATTTTCCTCCACCTACTATATTAAATTCAACTTCTACACCAGTTGATTTACCTATCCAGTTTCTTTGAATTTCTTTAGTAGATTCTGGCCAGTCAACTTCATCTAATCCTTTTAAAAGTTTTTCAGCAAATGATGGCATATCAATTACCCATTGTTTCATATTTTTTCTTACTACTGGGAATCCACCACGTTCTGATTTACCATCAATTACTTCATCATTTGCAAGTACTGTTCCTAGTTCTTCACACCAGTTAACAGGCATATCAATACATTTTGCAAATCCATCTTCATATAACTTTTTAAATATCCACTGAGTCCATTTATAAAATGATGGATCACTTGTAGATATTTCTCTATCCCAGTCATATGAGAAACCACACATTTTAAGTTGTTTTCTAAATGTTTCAATATTCTTTTCAGTAAATCCGGCAGGATGATTACCAGTATTAATAGCATACTGTTCTGCTGGAAGTCCAAATGAATCAAATCCCATAGGATGAAGAACGTTAAATCCTTGCATTCTCTTCATACGAGATACTACATCTGTAGCAGTATATCCTTCTGGATGTCCAGCATGAAGACCTACTCCTGATGGATAAGGAAACATATCTAGTGTATAAAATTTAGGCTTGCTAAAATCAGATGTATAAGTTTTAAATGTTTTATTATCAAACCAATAATCTTGCCATTTCTTTTCTATTTCTTTAAAGTTGTATTCCATTATTTTTCCTCCTTAGATTTAACATATTTTCCTATATATAAATATGTAAATAATATTAAAAATGTAAATATTAAAAATGCACATAATAATTTTAAAATAAAGTTATCTACAAATAGTATTATTGAAAAAGTAACTCCTATTATAAGAGAATTAGATAGTGCAAAAAGATGTGCTACTTTCTTTTTATTCACTTTATCAAAGTTAATCTTATATCTACCTTTAATAAGCTGACACTCTTTACTCTTATTAATATATTTATTAAGTCTTCTTTCATTATTAACAATAAGTACTAAATATAATAAATAAATAACAATAGCTGTTATAAATGCAAATAGTATTTTTTCCATAAATACCTCCTATAAATAAAAAAGTATTATGATGTAAGGACCCTTTGGGCGGTACCACCTTACTTCATAATACTATGCTCTCTTACTTTAACGCAGTTAACGGATAATTATATCAAGCTCAAAAGCAAGTTCATTTGTCATATTAAATGTTTTCACCAACCACATTTTCTCTAAATAATACTTTCAAATTACTACTCTTTTTTCATCGCTTTTTCAAATATTAAAATGATTATAATACAAATAAATGTAAAAAACAAGTATAAAGTTATACTTGTTCTACATATTCAAGAAGTTTTAAGAATAGTTTAATAAATTCTTTATTAAGACCTTTTCTTTTTAACTTTTTAACTTCAATTCTCTTCTTCTTAATAGGTAGATCACTAAAAAGTGCTGCATCTACTCTTTCTTTTAATCTTGTTTCAATTGGTAAATCACTTAAGATATTTTCAAGTTCTTCATTTACCACTTGTTCTACTTCATATTCAATGTCTTTACCTTTACAGTTTAAAGTTAACTGTCCTATAGTAGGAACATCTCTTATAGTAACAATAAAGTCTTTATCATCTACATATGAATTACAAGGAATTGGAGAATTATTAAAGTACGCTACTACAGTAGTAGCTTTCTTAGTATTCTTAAATCTTAGTGTATAATTTCTTCTTTCAGGAACTATACCACTTTTTCCTTCAAGTGCTCTAAATATAACAGTATAGTTATTAGGTAAATAGTTATAATCTATACTTGTTAATAAATAGAATCCTTTCTTATATAAATCAGATACTCCATCATCTTCATACATTTGATATGTATTAGATCTACCTGGATAAATATCTACTGCTAAATCTCTAGGTGGATTAGTATCATTTAGATTACTGTTATTTGATAAAGGAATGATTGCTCCTGCTCTAGCAAATACTGGATAATCTTCTTCTCTAAAGAATGATACATAACTTTTTCCACCAGGAAACTTCTTACCAGTAGTAATATCATACCAAGTTCCTTCTGGAATATAGAATCTATGTATTGTACGATTCATTACATAGTCTTTTCTAGTAATAATTGGAGAGACAAATAATTCTGATCCAAAATAATAACTATTTTTATATAAAGGATCATCATACATCTCTGGGAATTTATAATAAAGAGGTTTAATTAAAACTTGACCATCTTTATAATATTTATATGCTTCTGAATATAAATATGGTATTAACTTATGTCTTAGTTCTAAGTATCTCTTAGTAATAACATTAGTTTTAATACCCCATCTCCAAGGTTCTCTCTTATAATATTTACCCCAATCTGATCCAAATTTAAAGATTGGACTAAATACTCCTAGTTCTACAAATCTTGTATATAACTCATTATCCTCAGTACCTTTAAAGTACCCTCCTATATCATGACTCCAGTAAGATACACCAATATTTGCAGCTTCTGCATTATATAGTGGTATTTTACTTAAAGTATCCCAGCTTACTTCTGTTTTACCAGAATAAAGTACTGAATACCTATGAGCACATATAAGTGAATTATATCCAAGTACCATTGGTCTTCTATGATAATCTCTCATCATGTCAAAATAATGGAAATGTTTTAATCTAAATAAATCATCTTTCTTAGTTTTATCTAAGTAATCTAAGAAATAAAAATCTACTCCTAAATTATCTAAAGGATGTATATATAGTTTTAAATATACATCTATAAATCTAGAATCATATATATTATAAGGTATTACTCCTTTACCATCAGCTTTTAAATATTTTAAAGCTTCATTATAACTATTATCTATATTATAAAGTCCTTCACTAGGATTTATAGTAAGACCTAATCTAATACCTTTACTATTTAAAAAATTAATTAAATCTTTAGGATTACCAAATAAATCATTATCAAAAGTAAATCCAGTTTGTAAATGATTCTTTCCTTGATATAAACGTTTATGCCAGTCTTTATCAAGTAAAAGAATAGACATAGGTATTTTATTAAATTCAAAATCATTTATAAGTTTTCTTACTGTTACATCATTATATGTTTCATTTTTACTCCACCAGTTACCAAGAGCATATCTAGGTATTAGTGATGGATTACCAGTAAGATGGAAATAGTCTTTTAAAGCTAATTCAAAGTCTTTTAGATATACAAATAAATATACATCTATACCTACTGATTCTCTTTCAACTAATTCCCCATTTTCGTTAAATACAGCCGTATTACTATCATTAAATGATGCAAAACCATCTATTGAATATAATCCTTTTGTATTATTACTTATATCAAGCATATTCCCAGATGCACCATAATTACGTATTTCTGGATGTCCATAATACCAATATCTATCGGAATTAACAACTTCTACTTTTAAGTTGCTAGATGGACTAACAGAACTACCTTTAAAGGATTTGTTTTTTGTATATGTTAAAGTAAAATAACTTGTCTTAAGTTCAAAGTATTTTGTATCTTCTTTAACAGCAAATTTAGGTACTGGAAATTCTCTATTCCATGCAAACTCAGTTGGTCTATCTTCAAAGATTCCATCAGGATTATATTCAAGTCTTATTAATCTTTCACTAAGTATAGTGAAACGATATTTTTCACCTTTATATATACACTCAGGTTTTGCTACATTAGCAAAAGTCGGAATCTTAAAGTTGTCACCTAAATCATACATAATCTCGCCTCCTTTTATAATTCTTCTATTTTCATAAAGTTAGTAGATTTAACCTCTTTAAAAGGATATCCTCCAGTAACTATAATTTTATCTCCTTCACTTGCATCAAGTACATCTTTGGCTAGTTTCTTAGAAACTTCAATAATTCTATCAAAAGTTTTAAGTTCACTAATTAATACAGGGTAAATACCATAATGTAATTGAAGTGCTTTTATTGTTTTTATATTTGGACTAGGTGCTACTATAATACAAGGTGGTCTAAATCTACTAATCTTTTTAGCAGTATAACCACTTATAGTAGGAGCAAATATAGCTTTAGCTTTTAAGTGATTAGCACACTCTGCTACGCTATATGAAATCATTCCTGTAGTATCTTTATTTTCTGTACGTATTGCTCTATCCATAAAAAGTGAACTATCTAAATCAAGTTCAGCAGTAGTAAGTATCTTTTCAAGTACTCTTATTGTTTCTACTGGATATGATCCAATAGTAGTTTCTCCAGTAAGCATTACAGCATCTGCTCCATCTAGTACAGCATTTGCTATATCTGATACTTCTGCTCTAGTTGGTGTTGAGTTTTCTTCCATAGAAGAAAGCATTTCAGTTGCAACAATACCAATTATTCCGGCATCATGACATTTACTTAAAATATTCTTTTGAATACCAGGAACTCTTTCTATTTCAACTTCAACACCTAAGTCGCCTCTAGCTATCATAACGCCATCAGCAACTTTAATAATTTCATCTATATCTTGAAGCGAAGCTTCATTTTCTATTTTACCTATTATACCTATATGGTCATTTCCCATATTTATCAAAATATCATTTACACTAAGTAAATCTTCATGATCTCTTATAAATGATACTGCTATAAAATCAACATCAAGTTTATTTGCAAGTATTATATCTTCTTTATCTTTTTCAGATAAAAATGGTCCTTTTAAATTAAGTCCTGGTATTATACAAATCATACCATCTCTTAATACTCCACCATTTTCTACTTCACAAAGAAGATAATCCTCTCCTTTACTAAGTACTCTAAATGATACATGACCATCATCTATTTTAATTTCATCATCTTCATATAAATCATCTATTAAATTTTCATAATCGATAGTAAATTTAGTTTCATCACCAATTATGTTTATATCTTTATATACTCTTATTTTAGTTCCTTCAGTGAATGTTGCTTCACCTCTAATAAACTTACCAATGTTTAAACATGGTCCTTTTAAATCAAACATAATAGCAATATTAGTATCTAACTGTTCATTAAGTTCATTTATAGTATCCACAACATCCTTACAGAATTTAGGACTAGAGTAAGTCATATTAATACGAGCTACATCCATACCAGCATCTATTAACCCTCTTATAACCTCTTTATCCTTACTTGATGGACCTATAGTAGCAATTATCTTTGTCTTATTCATCTACTATCACCTAGTATAATTATATCATAAAAAAGAAGAAAGTTATGAAACTTTCTTCTTTATAATTGTTATTTTTTATCTAGTATTCGACATTCCTGCTTTTTCATAGCTATGAATATTTCCATCTATATCAACGAATACTGGGCCCCACCAGCCACTAAAACCATCCTCAAAGAATGCATTATATATATGTGTAATATTTTTTAAATCCATTTTTTGAATATTATCAATATCAAATTTCTTTGAAGTAAATGGTTCAGAAACGCTCTTGGAAGTCATTCGATATACATTACCATCAGTTTTTATGAAATATATAACTGTAACTGGAGATAATTGTTTTGAGCCTTCTGAAATTTCAAATATACCTACAACGTTATCAGCTACCTTAACCTTTTCTTCTTTTTCATCTAATGGCTTATAAATTTCAGGATTATCTGAATAAAGCGTAGTTTCTCTCCACATTATTAATTCTAATTTTTCGTTAATTGTAAAATTAATACTTGTTCTTTTTGTATTATTATCATATGAATAATATAAAGAAACATCATTATATGATAAATTATCCTTTTGTCTATTATAACTAGATTTAATACTGCTTGCTAAACCTGTTATATAAACACTATATCTTTCTTCTGGTGTCATAGTAACTTTTTCAACTCTAACAATTTCTTCTGTTACTGTTGTAACAATTTTTTTAGTTTTCTTTTCTTCTCCATCTTTATTTTCTGATTTTACTTTATCAACTACAAAGTAACAAACAACTCCAAGTAAAGCAACTATTATAACTACTAATGCTATTACTAATCCGTTATTCTTTTTTTCTGCTTTAACATCATTTTCCATATATTTTTTCTCCTTCTATCTAAAATTATTATAGCAATATTAATAATTCTATTACAATAAACTAGATGTAATATTACGCCTACTTTACATAAGAAAAGAAAGCTATTAAGCTTTCTTCTTTTTTCCTTGAATTTTAAAGTAGTATTCACTATTAATAGCAATACCTACTACTAATGATATAGAAAGTATATAGATCCAGATTAAGAATACTATAATACTTGCTAAACTACTATAGAATAAATTATAGTTTGAAAAGTTAGTAACATATATTGAAAATAAATATGTTGCTATTAACCATGCAAAAGTAGTAAAAATTGCTCCTCTATTCATTGTTTTACTTGGAATATTACTATTTGGAGCCATTGTAAAGATAATCTTAAGCATTATAAACATTACAAGTACGCCAATAGTCCATTTTAGTAAATAGAATAGATATATTAATGGTTTAGGTACATGGTCTTCAAATAATAAGTTATATATAAACTCAATTAATGTTGAACCATAAGTCATTACTACTAAGACAAATAGTAGTAAGATAATGAATACTATTAACATAAAGATAGCTTTTATTCTTCTAGAAATATAGTTATCTTTATTAATCTTATATAAAGTATTAGACGCAACAATCAATGATGAAGTTGCATTAGATGCTAAAAAGAATCCAATTATAATAGACATTCCTGCTCCAAAAGATGGAGTTTCAAATACTGGTAATATTATATCAATTACTTGTTTAGGTACTATTCCATTTAAACCACTTACTGTATCTTCAAGTGATACAGGAAGTTGTGCTGCAATAATACCAATTAAACTTATTAAAGGAATAATTGATAAAAATAAGAAGTATGCAACGTGTCCAGGAAGAACTCTAAGTTCTTCCTTACACATTATTTCATATAGTCTTTTTATATAATGGATAAATCTTTTACCAACGCTACTCATTAATTACTTGACTCTTCTTTATTATTTCTCATATCAAGAGTTGCTTCATTAACTGCATCATCAATTGTTTTGATTCCATCAGTTATCATACTATATCCTACAGCTGCGCCAAATCCGTGGGATAATTCTTTAAACTCTTTACTTAATTTCTTAATATATGTAATTACAGCTTTTTCATCATATTCTACTAAGTATACTAAGAATTCATTACCATTAGTTCTAATGATATCTGAATTAGGTACTTGATTCTTAATAAGAATATTTGCAGCTTGTTTAATAACTTCATCACCTTCTTGATGACCATAGTTATCATTTATATAAGCTATATTATTTAAATCAACTATTACTATAGCTTGAGGATATATTTCACTACTATCCCAAACTTCAATATTATCATTTAAATAATTTCTATTCTTTAAAGATGTAAGCATATCTACATATTTAAGTTTATCTTCTTTTTTCATATTAGTAATCTTTTTCTTCTTTGTTTTATTTGGCATAAACTTACTTCCTAAAAGGAAAGCAATTATAACAATTACTACAAATCCAAAAATACCAATTACTTTAGTTAATAAATCATTATTTGATGAAGATATATATGCATTATAGTATCCAATATTTGCAATTTGTTTTTCATTTACAAACGTAATATAGAAATTAAAGAAGTTTTCAAATACCTCATTATTAGATATAGATCTTATATTAAATCCATAATCATCATCTAAAGCAAATCTTAAATCTACTTTAAATTCATTAAATGCACTATTCTTATAAAAATTATATGTTGCTTCATCAATAGCAATAATACTTGTACTATTAATCTTATTTAGAAGTGTTCCTACTCCTTGATAAGATTTAACTTTTAC
>JAEEMF010000036.1 GCA_016283075.1 Bacilli bacterium
AGATGTAACTATTCCAGAAGGCATTGAATCATTAGAAGGATCTAGTTTATCACATGCAGGTATTACTTCAATACATTTTCCTTCTACTTTAAAAACAATTGGTATTGCAGCTCTTTCTAATAATCCAATAGAAGGAAAACTTGATTTTTCAACAGCTCCTCATTTACAAACAATATCTGCAAATGCTTTAAGTGTTTATGTTACACCTGATGTACAGGAAGATAAAAAAACTGTTGAAAAATGTATTTTATATAATTCAACCGATAGCTCTGATCACTCTAAATATTTAGGTGATTTATCATGTAAGCAAGTTGATAAGTATGCATTTAATTACGCACAATACACTAATGCTGGAAATGATACAATAACATCTATAGATTTTACAGGGCTTACTGAACTTACTTTAATAGACGGTAATGCATTTTATCTTTTATTTGCTAATGAAGAATTAATAGGTACAAACACTTTAACTTCTTTAAATAAAATTGGTAATAATGCTTTTAGAGAAAATAGAGCTTTAAAAAGAGGTATTGATTTTAGTGGAAGTCCTGGATTAAAAACAATGGGTAGCTATACATTTCAAGGTGTCCGTGGATATACAGGAATAGTCGATTTATCAAATACTCAGTTAACTAATGTACCAGATAATTTTTTATCAACACCTGATAGCTATCTTTCAAGTATTGAAGAAGTTAGACTTCCAGATTCATTGATTCAAATATCTCAAAGAGCTTTTTATAGAGGTGGAGTTAAAAAGATAACTTTTCCAACCAGTTTATCTTCAATAGGAACAAAAGCATTTCAAAATTCTGATTTTGGTGATGGTTTTGAACTTAATAGTAATATTAAAAGTATAGGATCAAATGCCTTCCAGAGTTCAAATATTACTGGCGAACTTGTTATACCAAGTAAGGTTACTACACTTGCTGATTCTTCTTTTTATGGTAATAAGATATCAGGTACTTTAAAAATCCCAGCATCTGTTAAAACAATCGGAGGACATGCTTTTGGAAATAATAAAATACAGACTATAGATTTATCAGAATCTACAATGACCTTAATAGAAAATTTAGCTTTTAATTCTAATTCATCATTAAAAAATATTATTTGGAATGATAAGATAAAGAGTATTGGAAGATATGCATTTTCTAATGGAACGTATACAACTTTAACAATTCCTGCTAATGTAGAGGAAATTGGTACAAATGCTTTTGTTAATTCCTCAACTTTAAAAACAGTTGTTATTGAAGGCGATGATACTCATCCTGTGGATAGATTTAATAATAGATGGAACGATATAGGATTTAATAGTGCTCCTAAACCTGAATTTGGATATAATTCTTATACTGTTGAAACTGATAAAGTGAATCTATATGATTCAACTGTTAATGTTCGAAGATTATATTTTGATACTGAAGGATATTATAGATTAGAGACTTGGGGTGCTCAAGGTGGATCATATAGTGCTACTTACCGAGGTGGCTATGGTGGATATGCAGCTGGAACAATATATGTTCCTGCTGGTACATATATATATTTGTTTGTAGGTACACAACCAAAAGGATATACATCTGTTGCTGATAGATATGAACACGATAATCCTGGTGGATTTAATGGTGGAGGTAGTAGTTTAACTGGTGTTAGTGGAAACTGCGATTTATGTACAACATATGCTCTAGGTGGTGGAGGCGCTACTGACTTTAGAATTGCTCAGGATATGCATTCCCGTATTGTTGTTGCAGGTGGAGGATCTGGATCTAGTAATAAAACTATTGGATATGCAGCAGGTGGTCTTACTTCATCAGGATATGATTCAACAGTTGTTGCAACCCAAACTAAAGCTGGTCAGCAAGGTAGTTTTGGTTATGGTGGTAATAGTCCTGGACAAGCATATCAATTCGTTTTTGCTCCCGGTGGTGGCGGCGGCTGGTACGGTGGCGGTTCAAGTAAGACCGTTAAAAATACTAAAGCTAATTCTGGTGATGACAAATATATGAGATTGACCGGCGGAGGTTCTTCATATGTTTATAGCGAAGAAAGCGCTAAAGATTATCCAACTGATGGAGTTATTCCTAGTAGTAGTTATTACGCTACAAATGTTGTAATATATGGTGGAAATGAAATAGATACTAATGGAGATCCACTTGGCAATATAGGTGATGGGCATGCTAGAGTTACATATTTAGGAACTACTTTAGTAGTACCAACTACACCTGATGATATAATTGAACCTTAAAAAATACTGATTACTCAGTATTTTTTTAATTCATTGAAATTTACTTATACTTATGATAAGATATATTATAGTAGAGTAGAATAAGAAGGTGAAACAATGAAAAGATTATTTAAGAATGAAAAAGGTATGGCTATATCAGGTATTTTATATTCAATCCTTATTTTATTTTTGGTCTTAGTTTTTGGTATTTTAGCTCTTTTATCTTCTACTAGATATACTTTTGAAAAAGTTAAAAAGGATGTACTTGATGATTTAAATGCTACTAGTTCAGACTTCTGTTATGAATTTGATTATGCATCAGGTACTATTATGAATTATTATAGTGAACTTAATGGTTGCGGTAGTAAAATAGTTGTTCCGGAAGAAATAGATGGCGTTCCTGTTCAAAGTATTGCCGCAGGTGCATTTAATAATAAAGGTCTTGAACTTGTAGACTTTAGTAATGCTTCAAGACTTAGATATATTAAAGGTGGTATATCTGACAAAGAAGGAGCATTTGCTAATAATAAAATTGCTACTTTAATATTTGGTGATGATAATTATATAGAAGAAATAGGTAACTATGCTTTTTATAGTAATAAACTTACTAATAATTTAAATTTATCTGGTTTATCTATTTTAAATAGAATAGGTATTAATGCTTTTGGTAAGAATACAATTAAGAGTGTTGATTTAACTGATTTAATACTTCTTAAAGAAATAGATGATATGGCATTCTATAATAATAAATTAACTACACTTGATTTTTCAGATAGTGTTAAACTTGAAAGAATAGGTGTTGGTACATTTGCTAATAACTTAATTACTGAAGTTAATACAACTGGATTATCTAGATTAAAAACAATTGATAATTATGCCTTCCACGGTACTAATGTTATTGATGATTTTGATTTTACTAAACTTACTAGTCTTGAAGAAATAGGAAGAAGTGCTTTTTCTTATAATAGTTTAAGGACAGTAGATTTAAGTAAATCTAAAGTTACTACTATTAAATATCGTGCTTTTGAAAAGAACTCAACACTTGAAACTGTTAAGTTCCCAACAACACTTGAAAAGGTAGGTGACTGGGCTTTTTATGATTGTTCTATAAAAGGTACAATAGATTTATCAATGATTACTTCTAATATTGGTGGAAAATATGTATTTGATAAGAACAAAATATCAAATGTTTATTATGGAGGTACTACTCTTCCTGTAGGAATATTTGGTAGAAACAGTGTTGTATCTTTATCATCAGTAAATTTACCACATGTTACTACTATTAATATGGGTGCATTTTATAATAATAGAACTCTTACTACAGTAGACTTTAGTGATTTAGCAATTACTAAATTTGATCAAGGTGCTTTTGCTCAGTGTGGTATTACTTCACTAAAACTAAAGCTTGATAGTTCAATGCCAGAAATTAGTATTTCAACTGCTGCATTTGAAGACAATCAAATTCCTGGAATTTTAGATTTTTCTAATTTAACTAAAAAGCTTTCAATTGGAAATTTTACATTTAAGAAAAATAAACTTACTAAGATAATTCTTCCAAAAACTTATTCATTAGGTGAAGGACCTTTTGTTAATAATAATTTACAAGGCGATGAACAGTTTATAAAAAATGGTACAAAACTTGTATCATATGCTGGTTCTGGTGGAGAAGTTACTATTCCGGAAGGAATTACAGAACTAAATACCTCAAGTATGTCAGGGGCAGGAATTACAAAAATAAATTTTGCTTCTACAATAACAAAAATTCACAGTTTTGCTCTTGGTAATAATCCTATTGAAGGAACACTTGATTTGTCACCAATGAAACAACTTAGTTATATAGGTGACTATATGCTTGGCGGAGAAAAAGTTCCTTTAGTACAGAATGATAAGAATGCAAAAGAAAAATGTATTACTTATGATGCAAATAATGATAGTGCAGATAAAACTAAGTATTTAGAAGATTTAACATGTAATCAAGTTGATACTTATACATATAATTTTAATGCTTATTCTTATCCGGTAAATTCAACTATTACTGCAATTGATTTTACTGGACTTACTGAACTTGAAACTATTAAAAATTATGCATTCCAAAAACTTACTGGTAATAAAGAGTTAATTGGTACAAATACTTTAACCTCTTTAAAATCAGTTGAGTATGGAGCATTTGATGGAAATACTTCGCTTGAAAAAGGAATTGATTTTAGTGGTAGTCAAGGACTAATAGCTCTTGGTGAACTTTGCTTTAGAAATGCAAATTATAAAGATGTTGTAGATTTATCTAATACTAAGATAACATCTATTCCAAGTAATTTTATGAATACTTCATCAGGCACTAAAATGGCTATTAAAGAAGTTAAACTTCCTAGTGGTGTAAAAACAATTGGTTCTAGTGCATTCTCAAATGGTGGAGTTAAAAAGATTAATTTGCCTGAGGCTCTTACAACTATTAAAACTTATGCATTCTATGATGCTGATTTTACTGAAGGACTAACTATACCTTCAAATGTAACTACAATAGATGAATATGCTTTTAATAATAGTAACATTAATTCCGAACTTGTTCTTCCTGATAAAATAAAAACAATTGGTAGAGCTGCATTCTATAATTGTGGTATAAAGGGTACATTAAAAATACCTAATAGTTTGACTACGCTAGGTCTTAATGCATTTAGCAATAATAATATAGAAATAATTGATTTATCAGATAGTGTACTTGAAACTATTCCAGAAGGAGCATTTAAGGGTAATGAGAAGGCAAACAAAATAATACTTAATAATAACGTTAAAGAAATAGGGCAGTATGCTTTCTATACCTTAAGAAGTTTAAAAAGTGTAATACTTCCAAAATCACTTGCTAAAATTGATAATTATGGTTTTGGTGAATCAGGTATTACTAACGTTACTGTTGAATATAATGATGTTAATAAAATTGATAGATTTAATAGTGTATGGAATCAAGTAGGATTTGGAAAAGCTGCTATGCCTGCTTATGGATATAGTACATATACACTTAATATGGATGAAACTAATGTATTTGATTCACATACTCCAGTAACACAAGTATTAATAACTAAGACTGGTTACTATAAGCTTGAAGCATATGGCGCTCAAGGTGGATCATATAGTTCATCTCGTCAAGGTGGATATGGTGGATATGCATCTGGTACATTTAGATTACCATCTGGTACATATTTATATGTTTTTGTTGGTACTCAGCCTATTACTAATGCATCAACTAGTACAAACAAGACTTATGCCGGAGGCTTTAATGGTGGAGGAGCCGGTATGAGAGGTGATTATACTTCATATAATGTCTTTACTGATGCCTTAGGTGGTGGAGGTGCTACTGATTTTAGAATTGGTACATCTCAGTCACTTGGTTCAAGAATTGTTGTTGCAGGTGGAGGTTCTGGAGCTAGTAACAAAGTTTCTGGTTGTGGTGCTGAAGAAGTATCCGATCTTGATGAAAGCAAGCAAAAACGATGTGAAAAAGCTTATGCTGCTACAATAAGTTCTGCTGGAACAAGCGGAGGATTTGGATATGGTGGTAGTACTCGTGGTTACTCATATTACTCTATTCTTGCTCCTGGAGGCGGCGGAGGCTGGTACGGCGGAGGTACTGGTGAAAGTCCTGCTGATTATTCATCAAATCTTTCTAATACTTATAAACAAGTATATAGAACTGGTGGAGGATCTAACTATGTATATGAAGAAAGTACTGCTCAGTACTGTGATGCTGCTCCTATAGCATGTCAGCTTAATGATAATTATTATGCTGTTAGTGGTAGCGTCTTAAAACAAGGTGGAGGGATTAAAGATCCTGATACTGGAGACATCTCTGGTAATAGAGGAGATGGATATGCTAAAATGACGTTTATAGGAACAGAACTTCCTTAATAAATAAAAGTATATAAAGGTATTTTATATACTTTTTTTATGTTTTATTATATAATATAATATGATAAATAATATGGGAGTGATAGTATGGCTGGATTAAAATTACCTGGTAAAAAAGGAATGACTTCTAATAAAAAAGTATTACCTTTTTTAAATCCTAAAATGATATATATTCCTCTTTATGATTCTAATGAAATATTAGTTAAAGAAGGGGATAATGTTTTTAAAGGAGAGATTATTGCCTATAAAGGTGGTAATTTTAAACTTCCTATTTTTTCTAGTGTTAGTGGAAAAGTAACTGGATTTACTGATATGTTGACTACTAAAGGACATTCAAGAACAGTTATTATAGAAAATAATGGTCTAGAAAAAATAAAAGCTAAACCAACTATTAGAAAAGATTTAAGTAAAATTACTAAGGAAGATTTTATTTCTATTATAAAAAATGCCGGTATTATAGGTATGGGTGGAGCTGGATTTCCTACATATGCTAAATATGATACTGAATCTAAAATAAATACTTTAATAATAAATGCTGCTGAATGTGAACCATATATAACAGCAGACTATGTACTTATTAAAGAAAAGATAGAAGATATTTTAGAAACAATTGATGCTATTTTGGAAATAAATAATATTAAAGAAGCAGTAATAGCTATAAAATCTAAACATAAATCTTTAATAAATAAAGTACAAGAATATATGGGAAGTTATCTTAAAATAAGAATAGCTTTACTACCAGATAAATATCCTATGGGATGGGAAAGAACCTTAATAAAAGAAGTTACTGGTTTAACATATGATAAACTTCCTATTGAAAAAGGTATTGTTGTAAATAATATATCAACAATATATGCTATATCAGGAGCACTTAAGTTTGATAAACCACTTATTGAAAGAATAGTTACTTTTACAGGAGATGGCTTAAATAAACCTAAGAATGTACTTGTTAAAGTAGGTACTAAAGTAACAGATGTATTTGAAGAACTTGGTATAAAGAAAGATGCACTTGTTATAGCAGGTGGTCCTATGATGGGTAAAGTAGTAGATGACTCACTTGTAGTAACACCTGATTTAAATAATGTACTTGTATTTAAAAAATACAAAGAATGTAAAGATGTTAACTGTTTGAGATGCGGTAAATGTGCAAATGTATGTCCTGCATATTTAGTACCAGTTATGATTAAAGATAATATTGATAATGTAGAAAAATTAAAAGAGTTACATCCAGAAAAATGTATTGGATGCGGATTATGTTCTTATGTATGTCCATCTAAAATTAATGTAAGAGATTATATTGATAAAGCAAAACAAATTCTTAAAGAAAGGAAGTAGATTATGGGACCATTTATTAAATCTAAAAATAGTACTGCAAGAATGATGATAAATGTAGTAATAGCACTTATTCCGATAATATTATTCTCATTTTATAAAAATGGTGTAGTACTATTCTTAAATGGATATACTTCTTTCTTAGGAATGTTTTATCCACTTCTATTTATTTTAGTAGGAGCATTTTCTTCATTTACTTTTGAAATAGTATATGAATTATTATTTGTTAAA
Source organism: Bacilli bacterium (assembly GCA_016283075.1). Lineage (GTDB taxonomy): Bacteria > Bacillota_I > Bacilli_A > RF39 > UBA660 > RGIG4266. Next base: position 7,679 of record JAEEMF010000036.1, read on the forward strand.
AGTGAAGAAAAACTAATTGATGTAATAAGAGGTACTTATGCTTTTATGCCAGGACTATTCTTATCACTAGTACTTCCTATTAATACACCAATTTATTTAGTAGTACTAGGAGCATTCTTTGCTACTATCGTAGGTAAAATGATATTTGGTGGATTTGGTAATAATATATTTAATCCGGCTTTAATAGGAGCGTTATTTATTTTATCTGCATACTCACTTGTTATTACAAATAATGGTGGATATTTAAATAAGATGGAAATAGATACTATTAGTAGTGCTACTCCATTATCAAATTATAGTGTTATAGAAGGAATAGGAACTTATGATGAAGTTGTTAAACCTTACGGTGGATTACAAAACTTATTTCTAGGATTTATTCCTGGATCAGTAGGTGAAACTAGTTCACTTTTATGTATAATTGCATTTATCTTTTTAACTGCAACTGAGACTATTAAATGGAGAATTACTGCTAGTTATGTATCAGTAGTATTTATTATTTCTTTAATAATTGGATTATTTAGTGGTACTGTAACATGGTTCCCATTATTCCAGTTATTAACAGGAGGACTACTATTTGGAGCAGTATTTATGGCTACTGATCCAGTAACAAGTCCAGTTACAAAAGTAGGACAAGTTCTATATGGAATAGGATTAGGTATTATTACTGTTGCATGTAGATTCTTAACTAATTATCCAGAAGGAGTATTAACTAGTATTCTTACTATGAATATGTTTGTATTTATTCTAGATAAAATAGGAGTTAAATCTAAACTTGATTTTAAAAAATGTATTACTCCTTTTATAGTAATGTTAATCTTTATGGTAGTAGTAACACTTACTTCATATAATAAACTTACTAAGGTAGATTTAACTGATCCTAATTATGAAATACTAAGTACTTCTAAAGTAGGGTCTAAAGTAACATATATTGTTACTGAAAAAGGATATTCTAGTTTAATTAAGTTATCTATTACTATAGATAATGGTAAAGTAGTAGAAGGAAAACTTCTAGATCAAAATGATTCATTCTTCCAAAGAGTAATAGATGCTGATTTTATAAATACTCTAGTATCTTCAAATAATATAAAAGATGTTGATACAGTAAGTGGTGCTACTATATCATCAACTGCTGTAAAAAAAGCCTTTATTAATACAGTAAACGACTATAATAATGAAGGTTATAAGAAGTATATGGGTAAAGAAGTTAAAGAAGAAAAGGATTTTGTAATAAATTCTAAAAAAGAAGAAAATGATAAAACTATTTATAATGTAACTGTAAAAAGTTTTGGTGGTACTATGAATTTAGATATTACTTATTCTAAAAAGATTACTGATATTATAATAGGTGATCATACTGATAACTATATATTTAAATTAACAGAAGCAGACTTTATAAATACTGTTATTAATAATCAAGATAATCTTGATATAGATACAGTAAGTGGTGCTACTATATCAAGTAAAGCTGTTTTAAATGCTGTAAAAGGTGTACTTATAGAAACAGGTGATATAAATGAAGGATAAGTTAAAAAGTATTCTTGTTTTAACTATTACTGGTTTTATATGTTCAGTACTTTTATATCTAGCATTTACTTATATAGGAGGTAATCTATGAAAACTATATTAAATGGTATTATTAAAGAAAATCCTATATTTGTTTTAACATTAGGACTATGTTCATCACTTGCTATTACAGATACAGTAGAGCATGCTTATTTAATGGGACTATGTGTTACAGTAGTACTTATCTTTTCAAACTTTATTGTTTCTTTAATTAGAAAATTAGTACCTGAGAATGTAAGAATACCTACATATATACTTATTATTGGTACATTTGTAACAATACTTGAAATAGTACTTGATAGATATGTACCTGCTTTATATAAATCATTAAGTATATATTTACCTTTAATAGTTGTTAATTGTATTATTTTAGGAAGAGCTCTTACAGTAGCTTCTAAGAGTAATCCGGGTATTAGTATACTTGATGGTATAGGAGTAGGACTAGGTTATACTTTATCTATTAGTGTTATAGCACTAATTAGAGAAATCTTAGGAAGTAACAGTATTACTTTAATGAATGATATATCTTCTTTAACAGGATATATTGCTGTATATAAGAATATTATTCCTGGAAGTATAATTCCTTTTAGTATATTAAAAGAACCATCTGGAGCATTCCTTACATTAGGACTTCTAATGGCTTTAATAAACAAAATAAAAGGAGGTAAACATGAATCTAATTAGTATATTTTTATCTGGTTTTTTAACTAGTAATGTAGTACTTAATAAATTTCTTGGTATATGTCCTTTTATGGGTCAAAGTAAAAAAGAAAAGAATGCTTTATATATGGGAGTATCAGTACTTTTAGTTATTACTTTATCAAGTATTATTACTTTCTTAATATATAACTATATATTAGTTCCTAGTAAGACAGAATATTTAAAGACAATTATGTTTATACTAGTAATAGCATTCTTAGTACAACTACTTGAATTAATATTAAAGAAACACTTTCATAAAGTATATAAAGCACTTGGTTTATACTTACCACTTATTACTACTAACTGCGCAGTACTTGGTGTTGCACTTCTTAATATTAGTAGTGGTTATAACTTTATGGAGATGCTTGTTTATAGTGTAGCTTCTAGTTTAGGTTTTACCTTTGTAATGTATTTATTCTCTACTATTAGAGAATATCTTGATACTAAAAAATTAGGTAGTTTTAGTGGTACTCCAATAGCACTTGTAGTTGCTGCTATAATGGCCTTAATATTTGGAAGGTTTACAAGCTAATGGGATACTTATTAATAGTAGTTTTATTTACACTTGTAATAATTTTAACAAGAAAGAATAGTTCTTCTTGTAAAGACTGCTCTTCTTGTAAAATATGTTTTAAAGGTGATAAAAAATGATAGGAATATTAATTATTACTGTAACTGCACTTGTTGCTGGAATCGTACTTTCTTTCTTTAGTGTATCTAGTGAAGATTTAACTAGTGAAATAGAGAAGAGACTACCTGGTTTAAACTGCGGAGCATGTGGTTTTGCAGGATGTAAGGGTATGTCTGAAGAAATAGTAAATAATCCTGAAGCATATAAAAAATGCCGCCTATTAAGAAAAGAAAAACTAGAAGAATTTGAAAAATATATGAGAGAAAAAGGACTTATTAAATAGGTCCTTTTTGAGTGTAAATATCTAGTGTAAATTGAAAGAATTATTCTTGTATAAAAAATAGAGTTGTTATATAATAGAAGACAATTACATTAAATATTCGATTTTTAAAAAATTGTATTATTTATGTGATAAATATGTTAAAATGAAGATGGTGATAAGAATGGATGAATTAAAAGTTTCTTATGATGCAATTAGTGAAAATAATAACTTATCAGCGGAATTAAAAGACTGTTTTAAAGAGTTAGTTACTATTTTCAATAAGACTTTTAGTGGTGTCAGCTTATCAAACTTTAACGAAAGAATAAAAGGGTTAGAAATTAAAAGGGGAAACAAATATATTACAAAAGAAGCATGTGAATATAATCCAAAAGAGAATGTATTATATTTAAATGAACAATTACTTAAAAAAGCAGATGCTAAACATGAATTAATGTTTGCTCTTCTAACAATTATTTCGGCCGATGAAAACTTTTATGGGTTTGGTAATGACGAAAAATTAACTGTGTTCAATGTTGGTGTTACAGAAATGATTACTAATTTATTAGTTGGAAATGATGGTGAAGAAGATGAGTAAAAGAAGACAAGATGCAATGCATTATGTAAATTTAATTTGTGGAGGAGCAGGAATATCTCCTGACGACTTAGTAGAAGCATATTTTGATCATGCTGGTGATGCACTTCTTTCAGAATGTTTAAAGAATGCTGATAAGCCTGAAAACCTAGTAGATTTATTTGTACTAGCTGGATATGATATTACAAGAGAAGATCCATCTGCAAAATCATCTTTTGATACAATTCAAGGAAAAATAACTTCAAATTTCTGTAATGAAGAAAATATTGAATTTTTTGAATCTAATGTAATTAATAAAGATTTAGATGAAAATGGTAATATAGTTGATTTTACTAAAGCAAAAGAAATAATAGAAACAAAGAAAAATGAAGCTTCTTTAGGATTCTCTAAAGCAGCATAGAAGGATGTGGGTTATGGACGCCTATAAGAAATTAGCGGATTTAATATTCCCAGATATAAAATTAACAATTGAAGATTATGAAAATAAATATCCTAAAAGAGATTTACCTGAAGGAGCAATTGTAACAAGATATGCACCAAGTCCAACTGGATTTATTCATATTGGAGCACTTCTTGCAAGTTTTACTGAAAGAACATTTGCTAAACAATCAGATGGGGTATTTTATTTACGTATAGAGGATACTGATACTAAAAGAACAATTGATAATGGTATTACTACTATTATTGAAGGTTTAAAAGAGTTTGGTGTTACATTTGATGAAGGACCAGTTAGTGAAACAGAAGAATCTGGTGAGTACGGGCCTTATATTCAAAGTAATAGAAGAGAAATATATCATACTTTTATTAAACACTTAATCGCTGAAGGAAAAGCATATCCATGCTTTTGCTCAGAAGAAGAACTTGAAGAATTAAGAGAGTATCAAACTAAAAAGAAAATGCGTATAGGTTACTATGGAAAGAGTGCTAAATGTAGATATTTATCTCCAGAAGAAGCAATTGAAAGAATTGAAGCAGGAGAAAAATATGTAATTAGATTTAAATCTCCAGGTAACTTTGAAAATAAAAAGAAATTTAATGATGTTATAAGAGGTACTGTTGAAATGCCTGAAAATGACCTTGATATAGTTATTATGAAAGGTGATGGGCTTCCAACATATCACTTTGCACATTTAGTAGATGATCATTTAATGAGATCAACTCATATCATTCGTGGGGATGAATGGTTACCTTCACTTCCAATACATGTTCAATTATTTGAAGCATTTGGATTTGAATTACCAAAATACTGTCATATTTCTCCACTTATGAAAAATGATAATGGAGCAGTAAGAAAACTATCTAAGAGAAAAGATCCAGAATGTGCTATGAGTTATTATCATGAACTTGGAGTACCTAATGAAGCTGTTAAACTTTATTTAGCAACTATTTGTAATACTAACTTTGAAGAGTGGTACTTACAAAATAGAGATAAAGATGTAATGGACTTTAAGTTTGAATTTGATAAGATGAATACTAGTGGAGCATTATTTGATTTAGATAAATTAATGAATATATCTAAAACTTATATTAGTTCTTTAAAAGCTAGTGATTTATATGAAAGAGCATGTAAATATTTTGAAGAATATGATAAAGACTTCTACGAATTATTTACAAGAGATGCTAAGTATTCTACTGAAATACTTAATATTGAAAGAGAAACTGCTAAACCTCGTAAAGATTTAGGATGTTATGGAGATATTAAGAAAGAGTTCTGGTTTATGTATGATGAATTATTTAATGTTCCAGAAGCAGAATATGAATTTAAAAATATTACTGATAAAGAAGAAATTAAAAAGATTTTAAATACATATATTGATAATTATTATGATCCAAGTGATGATAATGAAGTTTGGTTTAATAAGATGAAAGAACTTTGTGATGAATTAGGATATGCTTCTAATATGAAAGAATATAAAGCTAATCCAGAAAACTTTAAAGGTAATGTAGCAGATGTATCTATGGTACTAAGAGTTGCATTAACATCTAAATCAATGACACCAGATTTACATGAACTTATGAGAATACTTGGTGTAGATAGAATTAAATCAAGATTTAATTTCTTTAATTAAAAATAACTGCAATTATTTGCAGTTTTTTGATATAATAAATATGTAATATAAAGTATTGATATTATAACCAAATATGTTATAATATCTCTAGTTGCGATGAAGAGAAGTAGTAGTAAATATAATACTTAGAGAGAACTTGTGGATGGTGAAAACAAGGAAGTAGGAGTTTATGAATTCGTCTTGGAGCGTTATAAAAGAAAATTTATAACGGTGGTGCGTTATAGCCATTAAGATAGTTATCCACAGGATAACTATGAATTAAGGTGGTACCACGTTCAAATCACGTCCTTATAGGATGTGATTTTTTTGTTTATAAGGAGGAAAATTATGGAAGAATTATTAAAGTCTCTTGAAGAAAAAGTTAAAAATGTTAAAAACATGAATGAACTTAATGATATTAAAGCAGAATACTTAGGTAAGAAAGGATCTATTAGTGCATTATCTAGTAATATGGCTAATCTTTCTATAGAAGAAAAGAAAGAATATGGAATGAAACTTAATGAAATTAAGACTAAAGCTAATGACTTACTTGAAAGTAAAAGAGTAGAATTTGAAAATGCTATATTAAATGAAAAACTTTCTAAAGAAGCTATTGATATTACATTACCTGCTACTAAGATTCAGGCAGGAGCTCCAAATATTCTTGAAAAAGTTATTGAAGAAGTTGAAGAGTTATTCATG
>JAEEMF010000037.1 GCA_016283075.1 Bacilli bacterium
ATTTGTTAATTCTTTGGCATCTACTTTTCCTTCTTTTATTAAATTAATTATTTCTTCTTTACTAATACTTTTTAAATCCATACTATCTCCTTATAAAACCATAATTATTATAACAAAAAGAGTAGATTTTATCTACTCTTTTAACGTTTCCTTGCTACGAATATAATCTGATTTTTCTTTCTTCCAAATCTTACTGTTTCTCTATTATCAAGTCTTAATATATTAAATTCATATAAATAGTTTTTTAAATCACTTTGATTAAATAGTCTTATATATTTATCAAGATTGAAATAGAAATGATAATCAAGTGGCTCTGCTGTATCTTTAATAGCTTCATATCCTTCCATACCATTAACACTACCAATAAATAAACCACCTGGTTTTAATACTCTATTTACTTCGCTTATTATTTTTTTAGTTTCTTTATCAGAAAAATAATGTATTGATAGATTTGCAAATACTACGTCAAATGTTCCATCATAAAATGGCATTACATCTCTCATATCAAGCATAATAGCCATATTATTAAATTCTCTTACTTTATTTAAAGCTATACTTGATATATCTGCAGATATTACACTATAACCATATTCCATAAATCTTTTAGTATACTGACCTATTCCGCATCCTAGATCTAAACATAAACCATTAGTATCTAAATAGTTTTTATATTCATCTATCCATAAATCTTCTTCTAAAGGTTTATTAATATTTTCTTTCCAGTAATCATCATTTTTAAAATAATCTATCATTATTTCACCTCTATTTTATTCTCTGTTACAACAAGTGATTCATCATTATTAAGCTTATATACTTTTTCATTTTCTTTTAATAGTTTCTTATATACTTCCTCTCTTTCAAAAGAGTTAAAATACTTATCATCAAAGTGCGGTATTAAAAGAAAATCTACTAATCCTAAAGCATCAAAATTAGTCATATTTATATAGTTATCATCAAGAGTAAGTAAATGCTTAATACTTTTTGTAACTAAGTGTGCTCCTGCTGAACCTCCTATATAAATAACTCCTTTATTAATATAATTAATAATATCTTTATCAAAATTACTTTTTCTTATTTTATCTAAAGTAGCAAAAGTATTTCCACCACTTACATATATTAAGTCTATATCTAGATTTCTATATTTATCAGGGTTTTCATCATCATATATATAGATATTATCTTTATTAGTAAAACCATCTTTATAAAGTCTATCATAGTATTTACCAGATAGTAGTTTTTCTTTAGTACTCTTTTCATTAGGTATAAAAAGTACTTTATTACTACTTAGTGGTTTATCTATATTATCTATTATTACTTTTTTAGATCTTTCGTTTAGAAAATCTGATGAACTTAATATTAGTTTCATACTCTTCACCTACTATTATTATATATTATTTAAATCATTTATTACTATATATTTAGATTCATTATTATTTTTAAGTCTATCCATTAGATATACATCAAAACCTTTTTCTTTTGCGACATCTAAATTCTTTTCCAAATCATCTATAAATATAGCTTCTCCTGGTTTAACATTATAATCATTTATTAAAAAGTCAAAGAATATTTTATCTTGCTTTTCACAACCATATATAGAAGATACATATACTTTTTCAAAGTAGTCATATAAATCATACTCTTTTAAATATGGTATAACACATGGCCAGTTATCTGAAAGCATAAGAAGTGTATACTTATCTTTTAAATTATCTAACTCTTCTTTAACATTATCACATAAAGTATACTTAGTATTATTATAAGTTCTATCATATGCTATATCATAAATAATACTTTCATCAGTAATACCTATTTCATTAAGTATACCTTTATAAAATCTTATAAACATATCAAGTTCTTCTTCTAAAGTAAGAAGTTTTTCTGCAAGCATATGATTATTATGACTAATAGCTTCTTTTACTTTATCCTTACCTATTTTATCTACATCTACAAGTTCTAAAAACTTAGGAGTAATATTCCAGTCTCCTGTTGTAGGAGTAACTATTACATTACCAAAATCAAGTACTAAATATTTATGTTTCATAATTCACTCCCATATTTATCTAAATACTCTTCTAAAGTAAGACCAGTATCTTTTATTTTTTTAGCTATACTTCCTACATATCTAATATGCCATGGTTCATAGTTATATCCTGTTATACTTTCCATATTTTCTGGATATCTTAAAATAAAACCAAATTCATCTAAATATTTATGTATTTCTTTAAATATAGAGTCATTAGCAAACAAATCATAATTTTCAATTATTACTTTATCACCTATATATAAACCAATATCTAAAGCAAGCCCTGTATGATGTTCACTTGCACCTACTGGAGCAGCATACATATTAGTATATTCTTCTCCATATCTAGCTAAATAATCATCTAGTACATCTTGCTGCTCTTTTAAAGAGCGATATGCCGATAATAAGTTTATATAAATATTTTTAGTTTCTAAAAACTCTTTTAATTTTAAATAAGCCTTATATGTTATTTCTTCTACTTCTATGTCAAGATTAGTAGCATCTTTAACTGTAATAAATTTTACATCATCATAATAATTATCTTTTATTTTATTTTGTTTATTAACAAGTACTAAGTAGTTCATAAATATCTCCTATCTTTTATCATATAATCCTTCGTTAAATAAAAGTATTTCATCCATTTCAAAAGTAGTATCACATTCCCATGATCCATTATCTCCATATGCTATAGCTTTAAAAGAAGTTAATAATGTACCATTATGATAAATACTAGCTCTAAAGTTTTCTTTATTATTAACACCATTTGCTACTACTGTATACATTTTACCCATATAAGAATAATTTTTAGTAGTAGATGGAAAGTCTCCCCATAGTCCGCAATCATATGTTGTTTGATAAACAATAGTATTATTAACATCATATACAATAAAAGTATAAACATATCCATTTCTATCTTTATATGCTCTAAACTTTTGATATGGATATATATCTTCTACTTTATTTTCTTTACTATGTAAATCATCAATAGCATCTTTAACATTATCTACTTCCCACTCATTATCAGTAGGAGTAAATCCTATCTCTTGTGCTAAATAAGAGTATGCAAAAACAGTACTTGTTACGCTTACAAGTACTCCAAGTACAAAGAAAAATACTTTACCTTTAAATGCTCTTTTCATAATACTCCTATTATCTATCTTATATATCAATTATATACTTATGTATTTTTAAGGTCAATAAGAGAAGATATTTTAAGATATTTGTATAATTTGACTTTTTAGTTCTCCATGCTATAATACGCAGTATCAAAAGAGGTGAAAACCATGAAAAGAAGAAAAAATAAAGAAAATGTTTTTATTGATCTTATAATGTGTTTAGGTGGATTATTAATTATACCGGGCACTTTAGCTGCTGTTTCGAATGCAATTGAAGATGATGAAGTTGATAGTATGGTTGAATTTGGAACAGTAATTGGTGCTGTATTAAGAGTAATTGGATTTTTTATATTATTAAATCTTATCAGTTTAATTCCAGCATGCAATTCTTTTGCAACAAAAATTATAGAAGCTACTAATGACGGACCATTTAGTGTAGTATTATTTGCATATCCATTTGGCGGAGAAATCATACTATATCATTTAGCATTTAGAATTACCAAACTAGTTATGTTTATCAAGAATAAAATAATAGAGAAAAAAAATAAAAAATTTGAAGAGGAAAGTAAAAATTATATCTTTGTAGATTTGGATAATACACGTCGTAATAGATTATTTATGAATAAAGGTTTAACTAAAAATAGAACTTTAAATAATAATAAAGAAATTGAAAAGAAACAAGAATTAAATAGAGAGCAAACACTAAATGAACTATATGAAATAAGAAACAAATATACACCAGTAGAAGATATTAATAGTAATGCTAAAGAAATAATACTTAGTAGTAAAAAGGACTAGGAAAACCTAGTTCTTTTTGTTTAGTAAATCTATTCTTTCTTCACATTTTTTTATTAATTCTTTTTCATCTATATTAAGAAGTATTTTTTTATTAAGCATTAATACTTCTCCATTTACTATAGTAGTACTAACACTATTAAAAGCATTATGACATACATTATTTATAATATCTACACTTGGTTTAGTAAGAGTATCATTCATATCAAGAATAATAATATCTGCTTTTTTACCCTCTTTAATACTTCCGATTATATTATCCATACCTAGAGCTTTTGCTCCGTTAATAGTAGCCATCTTAAGTACTTCATATGATGACATTACAGTTGGATCTTCATATAATCCTTTTTGAAGTAAATCTACTAAAGACATATGGTAAAACATATTTAGATTATTACCACTACCTACTCCGTCTGTACCAAGTGCTACATTTACATATTTTCTATATTTTGATATATCAGCAATACCACATCCTAAATTTAAATTACTTAAAGGATTATGTACTACTGTTACATCTTTATCTTTGAAACTATTTAAATCATCATCACTTAAGAATGTACCATGAGCAAGTATTAATTTATTATTAATAAGTCCAGACTCTTTTAATACCTCTATAGGTTCCATATTATAAGCTTTTCTTATATTATCAAGTTCTTCTTTATTTTCACAGTAATGAATATGTACTGATAGCTTTAACTCTTTTGCTAAAGTATTACATCTTTTTAAATACTCTAAATCACATGTATATAATGCGTGAGGTGCTACACTAAACTTAATTAAATCATTATCTTTATTCTCATTATATAATTTAATAAATTCATCTATTCTACCATTATCAGTATCTTTATTACCCATTAAACATCTAGTAAATAAACATCTTGTTTTAGATTCTTTTAAAGCTTTTAAAGTACCATCTGTATTAAAATACATATCATTTGATGTAGTAGTACCAGTTTTAATCATTTCTAAAAGAGACACAAGTGATGATAAGTACGCATCTTCATTA
>JAEEMF010000038.1 GCA_016283075.1 Bacilli bacterium
ATACTTAGGTACTGTGATTTCATTAAATAGAATTGCAAGATCGTGTGCTTTTGGATTATTTACTTTCTTCCATTCCCATACGTCTTCTAATCTTGTAAGTTCTACAAATTCATCTAAAATATCACTTTTCTTAAGAAAATTATTTTTAACAAGGAAATTATAGAATAATTTAGTTCCGCACGTTTTAACTCCATCTTCTTCTACAATTACTGTTGTAAATGGATACTTATTTGAACCATCTTCTAATGATGATTTATGATGATCAAATACAACTGTTTTATCTTTTAAAGGACTATTTGCGACCATATCTAAAGATGGATTAAAAAGCGCTAAATCAGTTACAAATATATAATCATAGTTATTAAGCTTACCACTTTCTAAATACGATCTAAACTTTTCTTCTAAACTATTTGGATTAGGTGCTAGTACTTGTGTAACACTATCAAATGTAGTATTTGCTAGTACTACGCAGTTTACTCCATCTATATCACTACCATGACTAAATATTATTACTTTTTCTTTGTTTTTCATACCTTCACCCCAATTTAGTATAACATAAAAAGAAAAAAGATAGAATAAATTCTATCTTTCTTATACTAAACAGAACAAGTTTTTCCGGATGCTGCTCTACGAATTCCAGAACCTACTGCTCTACCTAGTTCAAATAATAAACTTAATCCTTTGGCTAGGGAGTTTAATAATGTTGGAGAAATAGCTCCTCCATTAATACTTTGTAATTCTTTTGTGTTTAAAACCATCTTGTTTCCTCCTTATCTATTGCATTTTAGTGGTCTTAGGTATCCATCTACTGCGCCTATTACGAATACGATTATTCCTGAAATAACGAGATAAAGTCCGTACCCGCCACCATTTATGTTTTCTAGTTCTTTTTTTGTAAGTGTATGCATTTTAAGCCTCCTTTATTATTTTAAGAAAGTTCTGAAGTAAATTATTTTCTCTATACTTAAAAGAGAGATTAATTACTTGGTTATTTATAGGGAAATAATCTTTTATATGAATATCTAAGTTGTAATATACTTTGTTATTTAAGTCTAAGCTGGGGCTAGAGAGATTATCTACTTCAAAACTATATTCATTTTCATTAATTGTTACTTTATTATTAGATAGAATATTATTTAAATAGTCATCATAAATATTTATAGATATTTTGCCATTATTACTAATAGCCTGGGTTATATAGAGTGAGTCATAGTTGTAATATTTTAAAGTGATTAATATACCTATAGAAAGTGTTAAAACAAATATTATAAAAACTAAATATACTTTAGATATCTTTTCATTAAGAATAAGAATAGACCTATTAAACACGTTTAACATCTTTAAATATCTTTCCATCCTTTATTTCAATTAATCTATCATATAAGTCTAAATTTTCTAAACGATGACTTATAAATATCATTGTTTTATCTTTATACTTATTAAATATATTTTTTATAATTGTTCTTTCAAGAGATATATCTACTTGACTTAATCCTTCATCTACTAGAAGTATTTCAAAGTTTGATAGAAGTGCTCTTGCTAGAACTATTCTTTGTTTTTGACCTCCTGATATATTAAATCCATTTTCTTCTATAATCATATTTAATCCTAAATTACTATCTTTTATAACATCACTTACCTTACATAAATTAACAACTTCTGAAAAACTATCAGTATCCTTATTAAAAATATTTATATTGTTATAAATACTATCAGTAAATAGAGTTTCGTTTTGAGATACATAAGTAAATATACTTCTTGTATCTTTTATATCATTCAAATCAGTATTATTTAAATAAATCATATTTCTTTCTATATCATAGTACTTTAGGAGAAGTTTTAATAACGTTGACTTACCTGCTCCACTTTTGCCAGTTATTAAAACTTTTTCTCCTTTATTAATACATAATGATATATTACTTAAAATATCATTATAATGATAAGAAAAACTTAAATTATTAAATTTAATAGTATTAACATTTTTTGTTTTTATTCCTTTTCTATCTTTACTTGTTACAATTTCAAAGGCTTTTTTAAAAGCACTACTAGCTTGCTCTAAAGATAAATCTAAACTCAGGATATTTCTCATCGGGGAGAAGAAAAATACCGAAAGAGAGTTAAATGCTAAATAGTTACTTAAGAGTAGTTTCCCATCTTTAACAAGTAATATTCCTAAATATAATATTATTAACTGACCTATTTCATCATTAAGCGATTTAAATAGATTTTGAATATTCATAAACTTATCTAATTTAACTATACTTTTTAAATACGATGAATACTTATTATCATATTTATTTATAGTCTTTTTTTCGATATTAAGATTTTTTACTGATTCAAAACCACTTATACTTTCAAATAAGTATGATGATACATCAGCTTTTTCTTTTAAGCATATATTAGTTCTTTTCTTTATTATTAAACGGGAACACTTATAAATCGTTAGGTATATGAATAAAATAAATAATGAATATATAAAGAGTTTACTGCTAAAATGAAATAATATTACTCCAGAAATAATAGTTAGTGGTAAATCAAAAAGTGCTATAAAAATTAGATTATTTATAAGTTCTCTTATATTACTTAAATCTACTATTTTTGAAATGATTTCTCCTGATGTTCTATTTCTAAAATACTGATATGGGAGATTAATAACTTTTTTATAAATATCCATATTCATACTTATATCTATTTTCTGGTTCATAAAAATGAGTAACCTAGTTCTAAAGAAATTAGATAATATCTTAAAAACATTTATGTTTAAGAATAAACTAAATATTATGAATAAAACGTCTTTATTTTCCGATATCATGTCAAAGAATATTTTTATATTAAATGATACTAGTACTGTAAATATCATATATATTACTGATAACATCATCATTATAATTAGTTCTTTTTTATAGTTAAATAAACTATCTTTTATATAAGAACTTAATTTAACTTCTTCATTACGTGGTATTGGTTTTATGGGATGAGCAGTTAAGATGATTCCATCCCATATTTTATAAAAATCATCTAACTGCATTTTCTTAACTTTATCCGCTGGATCTGCTACTATAACTTTATTTTTATGAATACCATATATCACTATAAAATGATTATATTTACTTTCAATAGTTACGTGTGCTATTAGCGGAAATACCATATTATCTTTTAAACTATCTAGTTTATATCCTTCACATATAAAACCTAGTTCTTCTAATACTTCTTTCATTTCAAAAGCATTAGTACCTAGTTTATTTGTTTTTAATCTTTCCTCTAACTCTCCCATACTAACAAATCCTTTATAATATTTGACCATCATTTGGATACAAGCACAGGCACAGTTTTTAAGACCATCTTGCTTTGTGAAAGGATATTTATCTTTCATGTTATTCACCTCCTTATTTATATGGTACGACAAAACTTTCTCATATCCTTTTTTTTAGACAAAAAAAGTAGAATTTTTTTCTACTTTTTTGTTTCACTATATAAAATCTCATTAATTCTATTTAAAAGAGAGGTCTTTCTCTTATACTCATTATTGTTTTGAACAGCAAAGATAAAGCTTTCAGCTTCACCTAAAATAATAAGTTTTCTTTTAGCTCTTGTTACTGCAGTATAAATAAGTTTACGATATAGCATTCTTTTATAACTACTACAAATAGGTATTATTACGGTATCAAATTCACTTCCTTGAGATTTATGAATACTAATAATATAACCATGTTTAAACTTATTAAAGTCTTTTTGTTCAAAACGAACTAGATTATCATCAAAATCTATATATATTTCATTTTGTTTACTTTCAGACTTAGCTGCAGGTATTATTTTCTTTATTATACCTATATCACCATTAAAGATATTTTCATCCGGCATATTAACAAGCTGAAGTACTTTATCATTTTCTCTATAAGTAACATCTCCATATGTAAGTTCATTTTTAGATATATCAAATGGATTGAATATTTCCTGAAGAGTAATATTTAAATTATCTATACCATTTTCTCCGTGATACATAGGAGCCATTATTTGTACTTTTTTATAATCATATCCTTTTTCAAGAAGTTTATTTGATAAAACTTTTAAGTTTTCTTTAATTGATGATGAAGAACATTTCAAGAATGTATAATCACTTTTTTGCTCTAAGAAACTATCTGATAAAGTATTATCTTTTATTTCTTGAGCAAGGATATTTATATAAGAGTTTTCATCTTGTCTATATAAAGCATCTAAATGAACTGTGTTAATTACATCTGAATCTATTAAATCTTTTAAAACTTCTCCTGGTCCTACTGATGGAAGCTGATTATAGTCTCCTACTAAGACTAAATGAATATTATTATTAAGTCCTCTTAGTAAACTACTTAGTAGTGATATATCTATCATACTTACTTCATCTACTATAATGAACTTACTACTAGCAGGATTATCTTCATTTACGGCAAATTCATCTGTTTCTTTATTCCATTTTAAAAATCTATGAATTGTACTTGCAGGAAGTCCTGATTGTTCACTCATTCTTTTACTAGCTCTTCCTGTTGGGGCAAGCAAGGCTACGTCTTCTAATAATCTTTCATTACTTAGTTTATTTATTGTTTTATAAAGTTCTACTATAGCTTTAATAATAGTAGTTTTACCAGTACCTGGTCCTCCTGTAATTATTAGTACATTTGATTCAAGAGACTTTATAATTGCTTCTTTTTGCTTATCATTATAAATAATACCGTAAGCATGTTCAAACTTCTTTATAGATAATTCTATATCTTTATATTTCTTATTTTCTAAAGACGATAGACCTAGTAGTTTATATGCCACATATTTTTCAGAGGTATAAACATCTGTTAAATAGTAACACTCGTCTACTTTTATTAATTTTCCTTCATCTAGAAGTTCTTCTAAACACTCACTAAAATATTCACTATTTAGTTCTGTTTTTAAATATAATTCTACATTTTTTAAAATATCTATATATTCTAAATAAGTATCTCCATTTGAAAAGATAGTATTTTTAGATACATATATAATTGTAGATTTTACTCTATTCTTATCATCTTCTTTAATACCTTGTTTTAAAGCTATTTCATCTAATTTTAAGAATGATATATCTTCTATAAAATCTCCTATTATATAGATATTGTTTTCTATAATATTTTTAGTATTATTTTTAAAAACGTTATATATAGAAAGAGCATCTTTCATAGAGAAACCTAGTTCACTTAAATAAATAATGGTATTACTACTTTCATTATATTTAAGTAAATTAGTATATATTAAATCTATCTTTTTAGTACTTAGTTTAGGAACTAAATTAAGTACTGATTTATCTTTATTTATTTTATCTAATGCATCAAGTCCTAGAGTATCCACTATAGAAATAGCTAGTTTTTCTCCTACTCCTGGGAATAGATCACTTGATAAAAACTCTACTAATCCTTCTTTACCAGTAGGTTTTTCTCTTTCATATTCGGTTACATTAAACTGAAATCCATACTTAGGGTGATTAACTATTTCACCATAGAAAACGTATTTTTCTTCTAAAGTAAGTTCATGGAAGTATCCAGTAAATGTAATTGTTTTATTTTCATAATCTTTTAAATTTTCATCATTAGTTTCTTTAACTCTAAATAGTCCTATTATGTATCCTCTATCAGATTTAAAGATAATTTTTTTAAATATTCCTCTTATGTACGTTTTCATTTAATCACCTATTATATATAATACCATAAAGCAAATAAAAAATCCTTTTTTTATAAAGGATTTTTTTAATGATGATAACCATGTGAAGGTTCTGGACCTTCGTTATCTCTATGAGAATCTCTTATTGAGTTAATATAATCCGCTTCTGCTTGCTCTTCAGCTTCTCTTTGAGCTTGTGCTGCTTCATAAGAAGCTTTATCTACTAATCTACCATCTACTAAAGTATAATTATCTTGTTCATATGGCATTAAAATTCCTCTACTATGATTCATTTCTTCAAGTTCATTAAGTTCTTGTCTTGTTTCAATAGCATCAGCCATTGCAGCTTTTTCTGTTGCATAATCAAGTGCTTTAAATCCAGCTGATAAACCAGCTGCAAGCATTACAGCATATAATAATTTCTTAGCGCCTTGTCTAACTCTTAAGTTTTGAACTTTATCTGTTAAACTATCAAGCTGCTCAACATATTCTGGATTTTGTTTTGCAAAAGCTCTTGGTACATCAATATTAAAATGACATCTATGTTTATCATCTGTACCATCTTTTTTAGTGATTGGTTTTTCTAATGTAAAACTATAATTAGTTGTTCCACCATCTTTTAGTTCTGCAAAAGCTTTTTTAGTTTCTTTTTTATCGTAATATTTTGTTACAATATCTTTTACTTCTTCTACACTATATGGTACTGGAGTATTATTATCTCCAAATACTTCTACTTTACCATTAACATATTTATGAGCAACATAACCATGATAAGGAGTTTTAAGTGCTTGCGCTTTTTCATAGTTGCTTGCTGCAGTCATTATTCTATATGTAACTCTACTATTTACCATCTTAACACCCTATTTCTACTATATTAATAATACAATATTTACTTATGAGTGTCAATTAAACTTCCCATTATATATGGATAATTTACTTCAATTAATCTACATTTTAATGATTCATGAGTAAGATTACCCTCAGCTTTTACTTTAACTTGTAAGTAATTACCAGTATGTCCTATAAAGTATCCATCTTTAAATACTTCAGGAATAAACTCCATAGTTCTTCCTACAAACTTTTCCATATATTCTTTTTCAAGTTTGGTACTTAAGTCTATTACTTTTCTTACTCTTTCTTTTTTTATTTCTTCTTTAACTTGATTATCCATTGTTTCAGCTTTAGTTCCTTTTCTTACTGAAAAAGGAAAGCAATGGATTTTACTAAATTTTAATTCTTCTAATGTACTTAGAGTTATATTAAAATCTTCTTCTGTTTCACCTGGGAAACCTACTATTAAGTCAGTTGAGATAGACATTTCTGGTCTAATACTTCTAATAACACCAATTCTCTTTTTAAAGAAATCTAAATCATATTTACGATTCATATCTTTTAAAGTTTTATCGCATCCTGACTGAATTGGAATATGAATATGATCTACTATAATAGAACTTTTCTTTAATACTTCCATAAACTTATCATTAAGTTCATTTATTTCTATAGAAGAAATTCTAAGTCTTTCAAGACCATCTATTTTAATAATATCTTCTAGTAAATCAGAAAAATCATAGTTATCTAAATCTGCTCCATAATGACCTGTATGTATACCAGTAAGAACTATTTCGTGATGTCCTTCTCCTACTAAGGTTTTGATTTCATCTATTACATTATCTTTATCTTTACTTCTTACTTTTCCTCTTAAATAAGGAATAATACAAAATGAACAGAAGTTTTCACATCCATCTTCTATCTTTACAAATGCTCTTGTTTTATCAAAATTATTAAGCATCATTTTATCAAAACCGACATTATTCATATCATATATTTTTTTAATAAGTTTTTTATTTTTTATAAATTCTTTTATATAATCTACTACTTTTGATTTATCATGAGTTCCTAGTATTACTGATACACCATCTAGTTTTTCTAATACTTCGCTATTTGCCTGAGAGTAGCATCCACATACTACTACTATAGCGCCTTCATTTTCTTTGATACATCTTTTAATTAGTTTTAAAGATTTAGAATCAGCTGTATTAGTTACTGAACATGTATTAATAATTACTATATCAGATTTAGAATCTTTTGAAGCTTCTTTATATCCTTCATTAATTAGTAAATCATGCATAACATTACTTTCATAAGAATTTACTTTACAACCAAGTGTATAAATACTAAATGTCATAAAAATCACCTTGATAAATTATAACAAAAAAAGAATATATTAGCAAATATATTCGGTTGTATTATAAATAGTGTTGGTGAGTGTAAATTCACCACACTATTTTTATTTATAAAAAAGACATAGGTTTGATACAATGTAATTGACTATACTCACACTGAAAGGAATAAACCTATGTCTATGAATAATTATATATTA
>JAEEMF010000039.1 GCA_016283075.1 Bacilli bacterium
ATGATAATTTTGCCGACAGTGTCGGCACTTTCTCTTCAGATACAAAACTATAGTATTTTAACATTCTATACAATAATCTAACACCATAGTTTTTATTTAAATCAAATTTTAATTTTTGAGAATACTCTTTTATTATTCCTTCACCATAATGTTTACCTGCTTCACTTAACATTTTCCCAACATTATAATATGTATTTAAATCACTTTTATTAATCGAATAATTCTTAACTCGTCTATTTATCTCATTATTTATTAATTCGTTTTTTATCTCGTTGTAATAATTCATATCTACTCCTTCCTACGGACTACATGTCTCTATTTTAAATTTATTCTTCTTCATCTTAAACATAATACTTCCATCTTGAATCCTTCCAATTGTATTTAAGCCAATTTTAACCATTTTGTCTTTAAGGACAAAATGGTCATCAGCATTATATTTACATTTATTAAAAATTTGCCGGCACTGATAAATTGTTAAGTTTTGTCAACCATTTTATTGGCGTCAATAAAATGGTTTTATGTTTTTTATTCAATAAGATCTTTGTCAAAATCCTTTAAACTTTTCTTTGGTGTTGGTAAATCTTCTGGCATGGTTCCACCTAATCTTTTAATACTATTTCTAACTTCTTTACCAACACCAAAATGAGTTGCATTTGCTGTATATTCATTATCAACATTATTTCTTTTTAATTTTGCATCAGTTTGAGCAATTCTAAATATATTATCTGCGAGTTCTTCACTACCCATATTGTCTAAAATATCTTCTCTATATCTAAGACCTTTTCTTTTAAAAATATCATCTGCTGTTTCACCATTATATAAGCCTTTATATCCAGCATTATGGAATCTAGCCAAATCTTTAACACCACTATTTACCGCAGTTTTATTCAAATTGAAGTTTAACTTTTTAACTTGATTTCTATTGTATAACCTTTTTTTATCTTCAGTAAGATGACTATATTCTTCATCGCTTTGTTCTTGTCTTCTTGTTTGAATTGCAAAGTAAGTTTGACCCAAGGCAATCATTTTCTTTTTAGGATTAGCATTTTGTACAATTAAATAACAGATATATCTTGATAATTTGTAATCCTTAATATATTCTTCTTTTCCTTTTCCAGTTATTATTGGCTTCCTGACTTCAGGAAGCCAATAAAATTCATCATTATTACTATTTTTATATGAAATAATTGCTTTTTTTATTACATTATCAAAATTTTCTCACTTACTATATTCAAACAATGGCATTAATTCTCTTGCATACCAGTACTCATTACCTTCCTTATCAATATGTTTTATATCTTCAAATATCTTTTTTGTATATTCTTTTATTTCGTTCATAAATATACCTCCTTACTTATATGATACGGTAAAACTTTCTCATATCCTTTTTTTAAAACA
The DNA here is from genome assembly GCA_016283075.1 of Bacilli bacterium. Classification (GTDB taxonomy): domain Bacteria; phylum Bacillota_I; class Bacilli_A; order RF39; family UBA660; genus RGIG4266. Next base: position 1,399 of record JAEEMF010000039.1, read on the forward strand.
AAAAATATATAAAAAAAATAGATATTCAAATCTAAATATCTATTTATATTCTTCAATATATTTTATTAAATCATCTTTATTGTAATCTTTACTATATTTAATAATAAGCTTTATATTAAATGCAGTAGAATTTTTGGAAAAGTTTGATGTTACCTCAAATATATCTTCATTTAAAAATAGCATCTCCATCAAATCTTTATAACAATATTCACAGCACATATCATCAACTATATATTCTAAAGTATTATAACTATCTTTTTTCTTATCAAAGCCAGTAATAAAGGAATCTTTATTACCTCTAAATAGATTTATAAATCCAAGTACTATTTCTTCATTATACTCAGTATCAAGGATAATAGAATCATTTTTCATCGTAGTAAATTTAGATACATTTTCTGCATCTAAATAATGTATTAATTCATTATCTATTATTTCATCTGTATAAATAATCATGTTATCACCAAGGTAATTATATCATATTAATTAAGAATTATTTATGTTATAATTATTTAGAGGTGATTACCATGACTGATTTAGAAATTGCAAATAATTATAAAATGTTAGATATAAAGAAAGTTGCTAAAAAACTAGATATTAAAGAAGAAAACTTAGAAATGTATGGTAACTATAAAGCTAAAATAGATATTACTAATTATAATCCTAAAGGAAAACTTGTTTTAGTAACAAGTATTAATCCTACTCCATTTGGAGAAGGTAAAACTACTGTTGCAATTGGTCTTAATGATGCACTAAGAAAACTAAAAGTTAACTCAGTAGCATGTTTAAGAGAACCTTCACTTGGACCAGTATTTGGTACTAAAGGTGGTGCAACAGGTGGAGGTTATGCTCAGGTTATGCCAAGTGTTGATATTAATCTACACTTTACTGGTGATATGCATGCTATAACAAGTGCTAATAACCTTTTATGTGCAGTAATAGATAATCATATCTACCAAGGTAATAGTCTTGATATTAATCCAGATACTATTACATTTAATAGATGTCTAGATATGAATGATAGAGCTTTAAGAGAAATATCTATTCCGGGAAGAAAAGAAAACTTTAATATTACTGCAGCAAGCGAAATAATGACATTATTTTGTCTTGCTAAAGACTTTGATGATTTAAAAAGAAGAATTAATAACATTATTATCGGATATAACTCTAAAGAAAAACCTATTTATGTAAGTGATTTAAAATGTGCTGATGCAATGGCAATTCTTTTAAAAGATGCTTTTAAACCAAATTTAGTTCAGTCTCTAGAAGGTAATCCAGTTATTATTCATGGTGGTCCATTTGCTAATATTGCACATGGTTGTAACTCCCTTGTTGCAACTAAACTTGGTCTTACCCTATCCGATTACGTTGTAACAGAAGCTGGTTTTGGAGCAGATCTAGGTGCTGAAAAATTCTTTGATATAGTTTGCAGAAACAATATCAAACCTAACTGCGTTGTTATAAACTTTACTTTAAAAGCTTTAAAACATAACGGAGGAGCAACTAAAGAAATTATTACTGCTCCTAGTATTAAATACATTAGAGAAGGAATTATTAACCTTCAAATACATATTAAGAATGTTCAAAAATATACTAATAACATAGTAGTATGTTTAAATAAGTTTGATACTGATACTAAAGAGGAAATAGAATTTGTAGAAAACTTTATTAAAGATTTAGGTGTAGAATTTGCTATATGTGATTCATTTAAAAATGGATCTACTGGATCTTTAGATTTAGCTAAAAAAGTTATAGAAGTATCAAATAATAAAGTAGACTTTAAATACTTATATGACTTAAAAGATTCTATAGAAGATAAGATATCTAAAATATGTACTGAAATATACGGAGCAGATAAAGTTATCTTTACTAAGAAAGCTAAAGATACTATAGATGATATAGAATCACTTGGATACTCCTACTTACCTATTTGTATAGCTAAGACTCAGTATTCTTTAACTGATAATAAAGATGTACTTGGATATCCTAGAAAATACTCTATAACAGTAGATAAAATAAAGCTTCAAACAGGAGCAGGATTCATTATTATCTATTTAGGAGATATAATGACTATGCCTGGTTTATCTAAAAAACCTGCTTATGAAAAAATGTCAATTGACAAAGGAATTATTAAAGGAATTTACTAATTCCTTTTTTACTTCTATAAGAGTTTGTTATAATTATAAAGAGGTGAAATAAGTGGAACTACTTATAAATGATAAAAATAAAACACAATTTAAAGAAAGCTTACTTTCATCTTTAAACTGTGATATAAGTGAAATAGATAATAAAGTAAATAAAGAATTACTTGATAGATATTTAAATGATATAACTAAGAAAGAAAGTGTTAATAACTTAGATCCTCTTATTATAAAGATATCTAAGTTTAAATCTTTATATGATAAGTATTTAGAAAAAATACTAAATACTTCTTATAATGAATACTTTATTAAAACTAAAGTATATTTAAATGATAATAAAAATCTTGATAGTATTATTAAATATTCTTTAGAGTATATAGATTATTTAGATTTAAATAATGAAATAGAATATGAATTATCTAAAATATTTAGTAGATATATTTTAAAACATAAATTAAATAAATATATATATCAAAAGTGGTATATAAAATATATTATTAAAAAAGAACTTATTAAATATAATATAAGTCCTGATATTAAGGTAACATCTCCTATTAATTATAAGTTAAAACTTAATAAATTAAGTACTTATAATAAAATAGATTCTATTAAAGATAATATAATTGATTTAAGGTCATTTAATGCCCTTAAATCAAGAGATTATAATAAAGCATTAGTGTTTATACTAAATAATAGTTTTAAGTACTTACAGGGTCTTATTTTTGATAATATTGATATAAATAATAAATATAATAAAGATTTATATATCTTTATGAAAGAAACTATTATTTATCAAAATATAAATAATAATTTAATAATAAATCCTTTATATGAAAATATAAAGAAACTTAATATAATAAATGA
>JAEEMF010000040.1 GCA_016283075.1 Bacilli bacterium
AATTTTTTTACTTGAATATCTGTAAATAGTATTTTAGACATTATTACCACCAACTTTCTTATATTATACAGCAACACATAATAAAAACCTATAAAGTAGGTCACTCTTTTTTAAGAGTCCACTTTATAGGTTACATTTTATAACTTATATCTCTTTTATATTGTTCTAATTAAATTGATAAGTAAAAATATATATAAATAATTAACAGCATGTTTTAATATATAGCTATATGAATCAATAAACTCTTTTGCTGCAACTACTTTATCTACTATACATATTACCCAGCTTTCTGCATATTTAGGAAGACAAGGATATACTGGAAACATGTGAGCTTCTATAATATTTATTTCTTTATCACTTAAAGTAAATTCTCTTTTAGCATTTATAGCAGCATATTTAGGATGAGTAAAGAATGATAAAAATCTTTCTTTACCAGAAAAGTTTTCATAACTCATAAAGAAGTCATGTAGTAGTCCTGCTCTTGCAATTTCTTTAGTATCTAGTCTTAACTTTTTACCTACTAAGAAAGAATTATATGCTACCTTTATACAGTGTTCTTTTCTAGTAGTACCATGATGTTCTATTAAATCTAATTTATTAAAATGTTCATTACTTAAAATGTCTTCAACTAATGAACAGAATTTTTCATAATTATTCATCTTGTTCATATTTTACCTCGCATGCTCATTATAGCATGCAAGCACTATATAAAAATAGTAATTTTTAAAAACTTTACATTTTTATTAGGTTAATTATTCTTTATATTTTACACTTTGTATGTTATAATTTTGTTAGTGAAAAAGATTAGGAGAGTATTTATGGAAGATAGTAGTATTGGAAGTAATATTAGAGAAACAATTAGTGAAAATAAAGGAAAACTAATATTTCTATTAGTATGTATAATTCTATCGATTGTAATAGGAATGTTTACTAATACAAATAAGAGTAGTAGTAATAATGAAGTAAAGAAAGTTGATTTAGAAGAAGCAACTATTCAGCTTGCTAAACAATATTATGAAAAAGCGCTTTATCCTTATTTAGAAAAGGAAGTATCTGATTATGACGTTTATTTAAAAAGTCATTCGGAAGATGGAATAGAAATCACTTTAAGACAACTAGTATCTACTGTTGAAGACGTAAATATGGACATGTATAACAATGATAAATATAGTTGTAGTTTTGTTGGAACAACTATTAAGTTTTATCCAAAAGCTGAATATTCATCAACTGATTATGATGTTAAGGTAAATCTTAGTTGCGAAGATATAACTACTGATGGGGGGAATAATTAATGAAAAAGTATTTTAATATGCTTTTTGCCGTACTGGTTTTAGCATTTGTTCCAAAAATTGCTTTTGCCAAAAATGTTGTTGCATATGGACAATGTTCATATGATGTAGAATTTGGCAAAGAAAAGTCAAATGGTAAATCAGTTTATGAAACATATGTTGATAATAATATTATTGAATTTGATAATTATGATTTTACGTTTGTTTTTTCAGAATCACTTTTACGTAATGGATATGCTAGATCTTTATTTGTTGGGTCTACATTTAATTCAAATACGTGGGATATAGTTAGTGAAAAAGGAAAAAATCAATTTTCTGGAAAAAATTTTGGTAATACTGGTGAAGACTTAGCAAAATCTTTATATAATGCTTTAAATACAAATAATGGTGCATGTCCTAATTATTTGTTATTTGTTAATAGTGGTGGAAAGATGTACTCTGAATTTTCCAATAGCGATAAAAAGTGTGACTCAGAAAATTGTGCTTTAATAGCAAAAGTTAGTGGTAAAGGCGATATTGTTTCTTTACCTATTAATGAGTTTTATTGGAGAGCATCTACCGTTGATAATAATAAAATTTATATTAGATTAGATGAAAATGGTCATTTGAGATCTTCAATTTGTACTGGAAATGCAAATCCTTTCAAAACCCGAGTTTCAGGTGGTGGTGGAAGAGGTACATCAGGTGATTGTAAAGATGTTACTGCTCTAAAAGTTCTTACAACTGATTCGCCACAGGAACATTTAAAATCATTAGTTTCAAGTAATTATGTAAAAAGAATAGCAGTTATTAATGGAAATGATGTTCAACTAGGTGGAGACAAACCAGATACAAATAGTTGCGCAAATTATGTTGTTGGTCAGGGTTGTGTTTCAAGCAAAACTAATAATCTTTTCTATGAGAGTTTATCGTTTGAGAAAAACTATTTATGTGAACAGTTTAGCGATGTCAAAGCACAATTAAGTAGTTTTACAGATACTATTTGGCAAAGATGGCAATTATACTCAACTAAAAAGAATAAATTAAAAGATATTTTTGAATTTGATGGTAATAGAGTTGTTGGTGTTAAAGACTTTACTTTGGATACAAAAGAAGTACTTAACAATAAACTTGATTTACTAAAAACTAATACAATAGTTGATGACAAATTTGAAAAGGATTCACTTGAATATATTAGATTATTGAAATTATATGCTGAAAATAAAGATGGTAGTTATTGCAGCAGTATTGGCTCTGAAGTTCAAAAATATGATGAAACAAATGGATATAGCAAAAAAGTTGAAGATTTACAAGTTTATATTGAATTTGTTAAAAAAGCAACTAGTGAAATAAGCAGAATTGCAGGAGAAAAAGGATTCAAAGATGTAAAAGAAAAATCTGATCAGTTAGGTGCAGAAGCTGATGAATCACTTGAAAAAATTAACAATATATCTTATAAATTGAGGGAAGGATATATTTCACTTCTTGATCCTGAATCAGCTATGTTTGATTTCTCTGGTGGTTATAAAACTGGATGTGAGGCAATTGCAAGTTTAAATAACTTATTACAAACAATATTAAACTATATCAGAATTATTGGTATTGCTCTTGCGGTAATATTCCAAGTTCTTGATTATATTAAGGTAATATTTGGTAGTGGTGATGATTCAATGGTAAAAGCTAATAAGCACTTATCTGTAAGAATTATTGCTGTAGCATTATTATTCTTAGCACCAGCTTTAATTACATTTGTACTACAGTTCTTTAACTTAAATGGTACAGGTATTGCTGGAACATGTAATATTAAATAGGTAATTATTTACCTATTTTTTATTTTTCACATATATTTCATACAATATATTGATATTTGATGCTATAATTGTACTAGGTGATTTATATGATATATTTAGATTATTCTGCTACTACACCTGTTAATGAAGAGGTGTTAGATAGTTTTAATAAAGCTTGCTTAGAATTTCCAGGAAATGCTAATTCACTTCATACTCTTGGAGTAAGAGCAAATAAACTTGTTGAAAGTGCTACTAAGCAAATTGCTGATATCTTAAAAGTGGACCCTTCTGAAATAATTTATACTAGTGGTTCTAGTGAATCAAATAACTTAGCTATTAAGGGTATTTGTGATAAATATTCTAATCGTGGTAAACATATTATTACTACTCATTATGACCATTCATCTGTATATGGACCTATTGGATATTTACAAAAACATGGATATGAAGTTGATTTTGTAGAATCAGATGAAAATGGGGTAGTATCTTTAGATAGTCTTAAAAAACTTCTTAGAGATGATACTATACTTGTTATTATTAATGCTATTAATAGTGAAATAGGTATAAGACAACCTGTTGAAGAAATAGGTAAAGTTGTTCATGAAAATAGTAATGCTTTCTTACATGTTGATTTAACTCAAATGATAAGTAAAGTAGATGTAGATTTAACTAATATTGATTTAGCAAGTTTTTCTGCTCATAAGTTCTTTGGACTTAAAGGAATAGGAGTACTTGTTAAAAAAGGTAAAATTAATCTTGAACCTATTATTCATGGTGGAAAGAGTACCACAATATTTAGAAGTGGAACTCCAGCTCATCCTTTAATAGTTTCAATATCTAAAGCTCTTAGACTTGCAACTACTGATTTAGATAAGAAATATAAATATGTTAAAGAGTTAAATGATTATTTGAAGGGTGAACTAAGTAAATATGAAGATGTATTTATTAATAGTAATGATAAATGTATTCCTCATGTACTTAATATAAGTATTACTTCTATTAAACCTGAGACATTCTTACATGCGCTTGAAAAGTATGAAGTATATATTTCTACTCAAACAGCATGTGCATCTTCAAATACTATTTCTCAAAGTGTATTTGATTTAACTAAAGATGAAAAGAGAGCTAAAAGTAGTTTAAGAATTAGTTTATCTTATAAGACTACTAAAGAAGAATTAGAAGAGTTTGTTAAAATATTTGATAAATGTTATAAAGAATTAAAATTAAAATAGGTGATAATATGAAAATTATAAAGATAGGGGCTTTATGGTGTCCTGGATGTCTTGTGATTCGTAAATCTATTGATAAGATTAAAGAAAACTATAGTGATATAGAAATAAAAGAATTAGATTTAGATTTTGATGAAGAAGAAGTTAAAGCATATAATGTTGGTGATGTTCTTCCTGTATTAATTTTTTATAAAGATGGAGAAGAATATAAAAGACTTACTGGAGAGAGTACTTATGAAGAGATTGAGAGTGTTATAAATGAAATTAAAGATTAAGTTATTATTTCTAACACTTTTAACTATTTTATTTATTCCAGTAGGTGCTTTAGCTTTTGAAGAGTATGATGATAAAATTTATGATATTGTAGGAGAAAAGAAAAGTGATGTTGTTACAGTATATTTCTTCTATAGTAGTGCTTGTCCGCACTGTAAGAAAGAAAACCAATTCTTAGATACTCTTGAAGAAGAAAGAAAAGATATTGTTATAAAAAGATATGAAGTTACTTCTAGTAGTACTAATTCTGAATACTTAAGAAAAGCAAAAGAAAGATTAGGTATTACTTCACAAGGAGTTCCTTTTACAGTAATAGGAGATCACTATTATCAAGGATATAGTGATGGTATAGGAACTAGGATAAAAAGAACTACTTATGATTATCTTGGTATTGATATAGATGAAAACTATTTTAATGATGATGATAATAACAAGAATAAAGAGACTGAAAAAGATAATTCTTTTGAACTTCCTTTGTTTGGTAAAGTAGATGCTAAAAAAATTAGTATTCCACTAGTTGCAGTAGTACTTGGTTTAATAGATGGATTTAATCCTTGTGCTATGTGGGTTCTTTTATTCTTAATTAGTATGCTTTTAAATATGAAGGATAGAAAGAAGATGTGGATACTAGGATTTACTTTCTTATTTACATCTGCCTTTATATATTTCTTAGCTATGCTTGGTATATCAATTGTAGTTGGTATGGATAAGATTCCTTGGATAAGACTTCTTATTGCTGTAGTTGCTATAGTTGGAGGACTTTTAAATTTAAGAAGTTATATAAATACTCCTAAAGATGGTTGCCAGGTAGTAGATGAAAAGAAAAGAAAGAAATATTTAACAAAGATAAAAGCCTTTACTAGTGAAGCTAATTTAGCTTTAGCATTAGTAGGTGTTATAGGACTTGCTGCGAGTGTTAATTTAGTAGAACTTGCTTGCTCTGCAGGATTCCCTACAATCTTTGTAGAAATACTTACTATTAATAATATAACAAGCGTTATGAAAATACTTTATATTCTTTTATATATAGTATTCTTCTTACTTGATGATATGGTTGTATTTATTGTAGCAATGACTTCTTTAAAAGTAACAGGTATTACTACTAAATATAATCGTTTATCACATTTAGTAGGTGGTATTTTAATGATATTAATAGGTATTTTATTAGTATTTAAACCTGAATGGATAATGTTTAACTTTAGTTAAACATTTTTTCTTTGTAATATGATATAATGATAGTAGGTGAAAATATGAAAAATAAAGGTTTTACATTAATAGAACTACTAGCAGTAATATTAATACTAGGTGTTATTGCTTTAATAGCTATACCTCAAGTTTCAAAAGTAATAGAGCAGTCTAAAAAAGGTTCTATTGAAACATCTAATAATAATTACATAAGAGCAGTAAATAATAAAGTAATTTCTTCTAGAATGGATTCTGATAAAGATAATGATATCGTAGATGGAGTATATGATATTAGTACTTTAGAAGGAATTGAAATAACTGGTAAAGCTCCTACTAGCGGAAGAGTAGTTGTTAAAAATGGAAGAGTAGATTCAGCAGATTTAATTACTGATGATTATACTTCTTTATGTAACTCAGATGGTAAGTGTACTTCAGAAAAAGGATCATATGTATATTATATAAAAGTATGGCCGGAGATAACTGATACTTTAAATGGTGCTAGTACTTTAAGTGAAAGACCACTTGATAAGATGGTATACATTAAAATAAAGGTAGAAGGCTCTACTATCAAAGAAAAAACTGTATGTGTATATGATAACGGAGAAATATGTTTAGGAATGGATACATTCGAAAAAACATCAAAAAAATTATTAGATATATTTGAATATGATGAACATACATGGATAAGGGAAAACCCATCAGGTGCAAAATGGTATAAAAGCCAGTCTGATAATAAAATTATATGTTATATAAGTAGTGGTAATACAAAGTGTATCAATGAAAAGTATTCTATAAGTATTGTGCCGGATGATGATAATAATGGGGAGATATATATGAGAGAATTAAGTACAAACTTTACTTGTGGATATAAAATGAATAATCGAAATAATTGCTGGACTGAGGAAGGATAAATATGAAAAAGATAAATAAAAGAAAACGTAATGGATTTACATTACTTGAATTACTTGCTGTAATACTTGTTCTTAGTATTATAGGATTAATAGCATTTGCGGCCGTTAATAATTCAGTTAAATATGCTAGAAAGAAATCTGCTGAAACTTCAGCACATGGATATATATATGCTGTTAATAATCAAGTAGGGCTTTCTAGATTAGATAGTGATACAGAAAATGATATATTAGATGGTACTAAGTTAGTGTCATCTTTAGAAGTTAAAATGGAAGGTAAAGCTCCTAATAGTGGACATGTTGTTATAACTAATGGTACTGTTTCTAAAGCGGAACTTATTATAGGAGAATACAAGATTACTTGTATTGAAGGTGAATGTACTACTAAGAAAGCTACATTCTTAGAATCAGTTGAACCTGGTTTAATTGATTTAGAAAATGAGAAATTATTAGTATCATGGGATGATTTAGTTAATAAATATGGAATGAGTTTAACAGTAGGATATGGAGGAGCTAAAGCCCTTGCTGCTACTGGTTTAACTGGATTTGTTAAATTTCCACCAACTGCAACAGAAATATGGGGTACATGTTTTAGAAATAATAATAATATAACTGGTGCATATATTCCTTCTTCTGTTAAGAGAATAGGTGCAGAAGCATTTAATAAATCTCCGCTTAAAGTACTATATTTTGAAGATACATCTAATTGGTATGCTAAGTTATCTTCTGGTGATACTTTAGTAACAATTAAATCTCCAGAACATGTAGCTGATAAAATTAGTAGAAGAACAAGTAAGAATAGTTACCCAATGGTAGAGTGGTATAACACTTCTAAATAGGAGGAATAATATGAAGAAGAATGGCTTTACTTTAATAGAATTATTAGCAGTTATTTTAGTACTTAGTATTATTGCTTTAATAGCCGTTTCAGAGGTTAATAAGATAATTGAAGAGTCTAGAAAACAAGCTAAAGTAGCAAGCGCCACTAATTATTTAAAAGCTGTAAATAATACAGTAAGTGCTTCTAGATTAGATAATGATTCTAGTAATGATATATTAGATGGTCTATATGTAGTAAATGATTTAGAAGTAGATGTTGAAGGAGAACTTCCTACTAAAGGAACTGTTACTATTTTAAATGGTATAGTTTCTGCATCAGATTTACTTTATTCTAAATATAGAATAACATGTTATAAAGAAGATAGATGTGAAGGAGCTAAAGCAAGTTTTCTTTACTCAGCTGAACCTGGTTTATATGATTATGATAATAAAAGACTTCTTGTATCATGGAATGATTTAGTAAATAAATATGGTCTTAATATAGAAGCGGGCGGAGTTTCTACAGGATGTAATAAACTAACAAGTAATAATTTAGAAGGAAGTTTACTTCTTCCACAAACTGTTAAAAAAATAGGTAGTTCTAAGTTTAGAAAATGTTCTGCTTTAAAAGGAATATATATTCCTGCTTCAGTAAAAAAGATAGAATCAGAAGCACTTCGTCAGTCAGGTATAACTTTTATAAAATTTGAAAATGAAAGTAACTGGTACGTTAAACTTGCAGATGGAGACATAAAAGTTGATGTAACTGCAAAGAATATTGTAGATAGAATTAGAAGAGATTCAGCTGGTAATCAATATCCACTTGCTGAGTGGTATAATAGTACTAAATAATAGGAGGATTATATGAAAAGAAATGGTTTTACTTTAGTTGAACTTCTTGCAGTTATAATTATTATTGGAGTACTTTCTTTAATAACAGTACCAGTAGTAGATAATGTTATTAAATCTAGTAAACAGTCTGCTCATGATGAACAGTTAGAACTTATATTAAGTGCTGCAAAAGAATGGGGTTCTAAACATATGATGTCTCTTCCTGCTGATGAAGGAGATACTACTACTGTTACTATATCTGTACTTAAAACAAGCGGACTTCTTGACGTTAATTTAAAGAGTCCTGTTAATGATAAGTGTTTTAGTAATGATACAGTAATTGTTATTACTAGAAAGAATAATAATTATGTATATAATTTTGATGGTGATATAGAATATAGTGATACTTGCGAGGTTGAAGATGGCGAATAAGTTTAAAAAATTAATTAAGAATAAAAAAGTATTATATATAGTATGCCCTTTAGTTTTAGTAATGGTTATTACTATTACATATTTACTTGTTATAAAGTTTTCTGATTATAAATTTAGTATGACTTTAAATGGAGAGTCTTATAAGTTCTTTGTAGGAGAAACTTTATATTATAAAGATGATGTAAAAATAGCAAGTGATCTTAATGGATATAAGGTATACATTAATAAGAAAAAAAGTAGTGGTAATGTTACATTAAAAGAGGGTACTTATCATATAGAATATAAGAAACACTTAAAGAAATTAAGTTTTGATTTAGAAATAGATAAAACTCCTAGTATTTATGTAGAAGACTATGAGGGTAATGAAATACATAATTATTTATCTAATACAAAGAGTTTTAAAATAATACATGATGAAGAAATAAAAATAGATTATTCAGTGTATGATGATAGTACTATTTCAGAACCTGGTAACTACTTAGTTAGAACTTCTGATAGAGAATATAATATAAATATTTTAGAAGCATTTTAATGCTTCTTTTTTAGTCTAATAAGTGTAAATAACCTTTAATTAAAAGATAATACATGTTATAATTGTTTTAGTGAAAGTAGGTAATTACTATGGCTAAAAAAAGAAGAAAAAAGAAAGAAGAAACAGTAGATAATTCTAAGTATAGTGAAATAATTATAGGTATTATTCTTATACTTCTAGGAATTATTGGAATATTTAATTTAGGAGTAGTAGGTAAATACGTAGGGTATGGATCTATATTCTTAGTAGGAAGATGGTATAATTTCTTTTTAGGATTAATATCTTTAATAGGATTATATATGTTGTTTAAAGGAGAAAAACCTAGATATTTCTCTCCTAAGTTTATAGGACTATGTTTAGTTGTAATATCTATTCTAGTATTAAGTCATTTAAGTTATAGTCAGTATACTATGAAAGACTGCGTTATAAATACATATAATGATGTATTAGGTTATATAAAGAACCCTAGTATAGAAAAAACTAATGGTGGTATTATAGGAGGATTATTTGGTTCAGTATCATTCTATTTATTTGATAAAAAAGGAACTGTAATAATTGATTCTATATTAATTGCCTTAGGACTTAGTTTATTTACTGGAGTATCTATTTATGACATAATTACTAAGGCTAGAGAAAAAGCTTCTAAAGTAGTACATCGTAAGAGTGATAAAGAAGAAAAACTTGCTATTACAAAAGTAGAAGATGATTATGAAGATGAAACTACTAGTGATAAGATGGTTATTACTAATGTAAATGAACTTACTAAATTAGGTAAAAATGATAGTAAGAAAGAAGAAGTTAAAGAAGAAAATATTACTATAGAAGATAAAGAAGAAAGTGAAATTGATAAAGTATATTATTTTCCTCCAACAACTTTACTTAATAAACCAGTAAGAACTAATAGTAATGAAAATAATGAAGCAATAAAAGCTACTGCGCCACTACTTGAAGACGTATTAAGACAATTTGAAATAGAAAGTAAAGTAGTTGCAGCACATGTTGGTCCTACTGTTACTCAGTATGAACTTGAAGTTAAAACCGGTACTAAACTTGCTAGAATCTTAGCTGTTAATAGAGAAATAGCACTTGCTCTTGCTGCTAAAGAAGTAAGAATTCAAGCGCCAATTCCTGGTAGACGTACAGTAGGTATAGAAATACCTAATAAGAAAAGTACTATGGTTACTGTAAGAGAAGTACTTGAAAGAATGCCAGATAAATTAAAAGAAAATAAACTTGCTGTTACTCTTGGTAGAGATATCATGGGTAATCCACAGTTCTGTGAAATTAATAAGACACCACACCTTTTAGTAGCTGGTTCTACTGGATCAGGTAAATCTGTATGTATTAATAGTATTATTATTTCAATTTTAATGCGTACTAGACCTGATGAAGTTAAACTAGTACTTGTGGACCCTAAGAAGGTAGAGTTTTCTATGTATAATGGTGTACCACACTTACTTGCACCAGTTGTATCTGATGCTAAGAAAGCAAATATTGCTCTTAAGAAAATGGTATCTGAAATGGAAAGAAGATATGATTTATTTGAAGAGAGTGGTACTAAAAATATAGCAGGATATAATGCTTATATTGATAAGAAAAATGAAAAACTTCCTGAGGGAGAAAAACTTAATAGATTACCATTTATCGTAATAATAATCGATGAACTTGCTGACCTTATGATGGTTGCTGCAAAAGAAGTTCAAGATTCAATTATGCGTATTACACAAATGGCTCGTGCTGCTGGTATGCATTTAATAGTAGCAACACAAAGACCATCTACAAATGTAATTACAGGTGTAATTAAAGCTAATATTCCATCAAGAATATCATTTGCTGTATCAAGTGGAATTGATTCTCGTACAATTCTAGATATGATAGGAGCAGAAAAACTTCTTGGTCATGGTGATATGCTTTACTTACCACAAGGTGAGAATACACCAATACGTATTCAAGGTACATTTATTAGTGATGATGAAATTAAAAATGTTGTTAACTATACTGTTAAACAACAAAAAGCACGTTATGATGAAACACTTACAATGAGTGAAGAAGAAATGGGAGCAACTGATGGTATAAAAGAGGTTGAAGGTCAAGATTATGATCCAGGAGAAGATCCTTTATATAATCAGGTTGTTGAATTTGTAGTTCAAACTAAAAAAGCTAGTACATCTTTAGTACAAAGAAGATTTAGAATTGGATACAATAGAGCCGCTAACTTAATTGATAAGTTAGAGGAAAGAGGAATAGTTGGACCACAAAATGGTTCTAAACCTCGTGAAGTTCTAGTTGAACTTAAAAATGAAGAATAAAAAAGTGGGAGAAAACCTTTAAAATAAAAGGTTTTCTTTGCTTTTTATAAGAAAAAATGATATAATTATTAAGGTGATTAAGATGGTAAACAAAATAGAAAAGTACGATGAAAGTTCCATTAAGATCTTAGAAGGTTTAGATGCGGTTCGTAAAAGACCTGGTATGTATATTGGGTCTACTGATAAAAGAGGTTTGCATCACCTTGTATGGGAGATAGTTGATAACTCAATTGATGAAGTTATCAATGGTTTTGGTAAAAAAATAAAAATAACACTTCATAAAGATGGATCGATTTCTGTTCAAGATGAAGGACGTGGTGTACCAGTAGGTAAACATGCATCAGGTAAATCAACACCAGAAGTTGTTTATACAGTACTTCATGCTGGTGGTAAATTTGAAGCAGGTGGATACAAAGTATCTGGTGGTCTTCATGGTGTAGGTGCATCTGTCGTAAACGCTTTATCTAAATGGATGGAAGTTACTATAAAGAAAGATGGATATGAACACTATATTCGTTTTGAAAATGGTGGACATACAGTAGTTCCTTTAAAGAAACTTGATAAAACAAGTAAGACTGGAACAACAGTAAGATTCTTACCAGATCCAGCTATATTTCCTATAACTACATTCTCTTATTCAACTATTACTGAAAGAATGCAAGAAAGTGCATTCCTTCTAAAAGATTTAACTATTGAAGTAATAGATGAAATAGAACAAAGAAGTGAAACTTATCATTATGAAGACGGGTTATCTGCTTTTGTAGATTATATTAATGATGATAAAAAAGGACTTCACAATGTAGTAAACTTTAGTGGATCTAAAAATGATATAAATGTAGATTTAGCATTTCAATATACTGATAGTTATGCCGAAAACATTATTTCATTTGTTAATAATGTTAAAACAAATGATGGTGGTTCTCATGAAGTAGGACTTAAAACTGCTATAACAAGAGTATTTAATGATTATGCTAAAAATAATGGATTTATTAAAAATAAAGATAAGACTTTAGAAGGACCTGATACAAGAGAAGGTTTAACAGCAATTATTTCTCTTCAAATACCTGAAAGTTTACTTCAGTTTGAAGGACAAACTAAAGGTAAACTTGGTACTCCTATAGCTAAGAATGTTGTAGAAGCAGTTGTATCTGAAAAGTTATCATTCTACTTAGAAGAAAATAAAGCTATTGCTACTGAACTAGTTAATAAAATGCTTAAAAGTAGAATGGTTAGAGAAGCTGCAAGAAAAGCTCGTGATGAAGCAAGAGCTGGTAAAAAAGATAAGAAGGAAGCTTCTGTATCTGGAAAACTTGCTCCAGCACAATCTAAGAATCCTAAAAAGAATGAGTTATTCTTAGTCGAAGGAGATTCTGCCGGTGGTTCTGCTAAAGGTGGTAGAGATCGTAAATTCCAAGCAATACTTCCACTTCGTGGTAAAGTTTTAAATACTGAAAAAACACGTATGGAAGAAATCTTTAAAAATGAAGAAATTAATACAATGATTCATACAATTGGTGCAGGAGTTGGAACTGATTTTGATGTAGAAGATTCTAACTATGATAAAGTAATTATCATGACCGATGCTGATGATGATGGAGCACATATTCAAATACTATTAATTACTTTCTTCTATAGATATATGAAACCTTTAATAGAGGCAGGAAAACTTTATATAGCACTTCCTCCTTTATATAAAATAGATTATGGTAAAAAACATTTCTATGCATGGACAGACGAGGAACTTGAGCAAATTAAAAAGGATAATGGTGGAAAACCAGGAGTTCAAAGATATAAAGGACTTGGTGAAATGAACGCTGATCAACTTTGGGAAACAACAATGAGTCCTGATACAAGAATGCTTATTAGAGTTACTATTACTGATGGAGCACTTGCTGAAAAACGTGTTAGTGTTCTAATGGGTGATAAAGTAGAACCTCGTAAAGAGTGGATAGAAGAAAATGTTGTCTTCACACTTGAAGATAACTATAAGATAGAGAAATAGAGGTGTATATTATGACAGATACTAAAGAAGCTTTACAAAGAATTCAAGAATATACACTTGAAGAAATAATGGGTGATAGATTTGGTAGATATGCCAAAGCTATTATTCAAGATCGTGCTATCCCAGATGTTAGAGATGGTTTAAAACCAGTTCAAAGAAGAATTTTATATGGTATGTATAAAGATCATAATACATTTGATAAACCATACCGTAAGAGTGCTAAAACAGTAGGGTATATAATGGGTAATTACCATCCACATGGTGATTCTAGTATATATGAAGCAATGGTACGTATGTCACAGTGGTGGAAACAAAATACTATGTATGTTGATATGCAAGGTAATAATGGTTCCATGGATGGTGATGGCGCTGCCGCAATGCGTTATACTGAAGCAAGACTTGCTAAAATTAGTAATGAGCTATTAAAAGATATAGATAAAAATACAGTAATGTGGGCACCTAACTTTGATGATACAGAGCTTGAGCCTACTGTACTTCCAGCCAAGTTTCCGAACCTTTTAGTTAATGGTTCAACTGGTATCTCAGCAGGATATGCAACTAATATTCCTCCACATAATTTAGGAGAAATAATAGATGCAACTATTAAAAGAATCGAAAGCCCTAACTGCAGGTTAGATACTATTCTTGATATAGTTAAAGGACCAGACTTCCCTACAGGTGGTGTTGCATGTGGTAAACAAGGTATTATTGATGCATTTACAACTGGTAAAGGAAAAGTAGTAGTAAAATCTAAAATAGAATTTGCTAAAGATAAAAATAAAGAACAAATTATTATTACAGAAATACCATTTGAAGTTAACAAAGCTTTGCTTGTTAAAAAGATTGATGATATTCGTATTGATAAAAAAATAGATGGTATTGCTGAAGTAAGAGATGAATCTGATAGAGAAGGACTTAGAATTGCAATTGATTTAAAACAAGGTGCTCCTAAGGATTTAGTACTCAACTATTTACTTAAGAATACTGATCTACAAATATCATATGCTTATAATATGGTAGCAATTGTTAATCGCCGTCCTATGACACTTGGTATACTTCCTATACTAGATGCTTATATAGCACATCAAAAAGAAGTAGTAACTAAACGTACTAAGTTTGATTTAGATTATGCTGAAGCTAGAATGCATATAGTAGAAGGTTTAATAAAAGCCTTAAGTATATTAGATGATGTAATTCTTACTATTAGACAAAGTAAGAATAAAGCTGATGCTAAAGAAAACTTAGTAAAGAAATTTGGTTTTACTGAAAAACAAGCAGAAGCAATCTTAGTATTACAACTATATAGATTAACAAATATGGATGTTATTGAACTTCAAACTGAATTTGGTAATCTAGAAAGAGTAATAGCCGGATTAAAAGCTATACTTGCTGATGAAGAAAAACTTAAATATGTTATGAAAGAAGAACTTAAAGCAGTTAAGAAAGAGTATGCTACTCCACGTAAAACAGAAATTGTTGATGAAGTAGAAGAAATTAAGATAGATACTACTGAAATGATTGCAAAAGAAGATTGCATGGTAGTAGTAACTAGTGATGGATATGTTAAGAGAACTTCACTTAGAAGTTATAATAAAGAAGAACTTCCTTTAGTAAAAGAAGGAGACTTTGTAACTGGAACATATCAAATGAATACTCTAGATACATTACTTTTATTTACTGATTTAGGTAACTATTTATATATTCCAGTATATGAACTTCCTGAAGCTAAATGGAAGGAAATGGGTAAACATGTAAGTAATGTTATTAAAATAGGTGAAGATGAAAATATTATTGATAGTCTTCCGGTATATGACTTTAATGATGGAAGTTATATTACTATGTTTACTAGAGATGGTATGGTTAAACGTACAAGTTTATCTGAATTTAAAGTTAGTAGATATTCTAAACCAATTATTTGCATGAAACTTAAAGACGATGATAAAGTTGTAACAGTAACAAATGATCCTGGTAAAGAAGTATTTATTACTACAAAAAATGGATATGGTCTAAGATATAATGTAGATGAAATATCTGAAGTAGGACTTCGTGCTAGTGGTGTTAAAGCTATATCTCTTAAAAATGATGAAGTAGTATGTGCATCTATATTTGATGAACTTGATTACTTATCAGTAATTACTGATAAAGGAACAGGTAAACGTATTAAACTTACTGAATTTGAAACAATTAGTAGAGCTAAAAAAGGTGTACTAATGGTAAGAGATGTTAAGACAAATCCATATCATATTTTAAGAACATTTATAGTACCATCTAAAAATGTTATTAGTATTAAGATAGGAAATGACTTTAAACAAGTTAAATTAACTGAACTGCCTATAACAGATAGATATTCAACTGGAACAGTTATTTCTAAGAGTACCATAGATAAAGTATTCTTAAATAAAGATGTAGTAACATCTTCATCTAAGAATGAAAAACCAGTAGAGGATATTAAAGAAGAAGTTAATTTAAAAACAATAGATGAAAAGATTTTAACTATTGATGACTTCTTAGATGATTTTAAAATAAAGGGTTAATATAACCCTTTTTTCTTTTATTGACTAAGTATCTTATTTAATTATATAATTATATTAGAGAGTAGATGATTAGATGAATAGAAATGGGTTTACTTTAGTAGAATTAATAGCAATTATAATAATAATTGCTATAGTATCACTTTTATCTTTTACTAGTTTAACTAATATGTTAAAAGATAGTAATGATAAAGAATTATCAACTTTTGAAGAGTCAGTTAAGACTGCAGCAAAAGTATATGTAGAAACAAATATAGCTGATTTTCCAGGATTAAATACTACTGGAACAGTAAAACTTACTGCTAGTACATTAGTAGAAAAAGGTTACTTAAAACCTAATATTAATAATCCTTCAGGATATGAACTTACTAAAGTACAAGTAGTAATTACAAAAGAAGCAGATAAGACTTTATCATATAGTATTGTTTATAAGTCATAAAAAAAGGTTAGGAATTATTCCTAACCTTTTTTAAAACTTTCTATATAGTCCTATTGCTTTACCTAGTATTGTTACATTATCTAAAATAATAGGGTCCATTGTATCATTTTCTGGTTGTAATCTAAAATATCCATCTTCTTTATAAAATGTTTTAAGTGTTACTTCATTTTCATCTGTCATTGCTACTACTATTTCACCATTTCTTGCTACATTTTGTCTTTGTACTATAACAATATCTCCATCTAATATACCAGCATTTATCATACTAGTACCACTTACTTTTAATGTAAATACATCTTTATTATTAGGTACTAAATATGCTGGAAGTGAAAAGTATTCATCTGGCATTTCAATAGCTTCAATAGGTGATCCAGCAGTAATTTTTCCAAGTAATGGTACTTCTATAATATCTGGATCTTTATTTTCAAATTCATTTTCTACAAGAAGTTCAATAGCTCTATTTTTAGAACCATCTTTCTTTATAAATCCTTTTTCAACTAATTTATTTAAATGTGTATGTATTGTAGCAGGGGATGATACACCTAAGTCTCTACCGATTTCTCTAACTGTAGGTGGATATCCATGAGAAACAATATACTCTTTAACATATGTAAGAATTTCATCTTGACGTTTTGTTAAACTTTCCATTTTAATCCTCCTTTTATATTACAAGATAATTTTAACATAGTTTACAGTAGATGTCAAACATTTGTTTGATTTTTATATTGACACGAACAAGTGTTCGTAGTAGAATGATAATAGAAGGAGAGATAAGTATGGTAGAAACTTTAAAAAACAAATATTTTTATATTACAATTATATTCTTACTAATGTTATTTTTTGTAGGAGGATTACTTACAAGAAATATGGAATATAATAATTGTTATAAGGAAACTACATTATCTTCGATGTAGTTATTTTTTTACTTTATTATACTTATTAGTTTTGATATAATGTAAGTATAATGAAGTGGTGATTTTATGGATAACAAACTAGTGTCAATGATAAAAATGTTAGGTATAGATATGATAGATGTAGCAGGATCTGGACATCCTGGAATTGTGCTTTCTTCAGCACCTATTATTTATACTATTTATTCAAGACACATGAATATAAATACAACTGATTCAAACTGGATTTCTAGAGATAGATTTGTGCTTAGTGCAGGACATGGTTCAGCACTTCTTTATAGTACATTATTTTTAGCTGGATATGATATTGGTTCAGAAGATATTAAAAAATTTAGAAGATTAGGATATAAAACTCCAGGTCATCCTGAGTACGGAGTAACTCCAGGTGTAGATATGTCAACTGGCCCTCTTGGTCAAGGTTTTGCATCTAGTGTTGGTATGGCTATTGGAGAAAAAATGCTTGAATCAAAATTTGTTATTCCTGAATCTAGTAAATCACTTGCAGGTAAATCACTTATTAATTTTGATGTATACTGCTTAGTTGGTGATGGAGATTTAATGGAAGGAATAAGTTATGAGGCAGCAAGTTTAGCCGGAACTCTTAACTTAGATAATTTAATTGTATTATATGATTCAAATAATATTAGTTTAGATGGTGATACTTCTAATACTTTTACTGAAAATGTTCTTGATAGATTTAAAGCTATGGGATGGTTTACTAAAAAAGTAATGGATGGTACTAATATTGAAGAAATAGATAAAGCTATATCAGATGGTAAAAAGTCAGGAAGACCTTCATTTATTGAAGTTAAAACTATTATTGGAAATGGTAGTGTTAATGCTGGTACTAGTAAAGTTCATGGTTCACCATTATCTAAAGATGATATTAAATCCTTAAAAGAAAGTTTAGGCTTTTCTAATACTCCATTCTATGTAGATATGGATGCTGTAAAAGCATTTAGAGAAAAGATAAATGATAGAAGTGGTCGCAAATATGAAATGTGGGCTAGACTTTATAATGAATATAAGAATACTTTGGATATAAGAAATAGTGATAACTTAACTAAATTATTAAAAGGTGAGCAAATAGATTTATTAAAAGATAGATGGGTATTTAATAAAGAAGAAAAGAAAAGTGCTCGTGATATAAATGAAGAAATCATGCAAGAAATTGAAAAACAAGTATTTAACTTTGTTGGAGGAAGTGCTGATTTATCATCATCAACTAAGACAAGACTTAAAAATGCTAAAGATGTTAAAGATGAACATTTTGATGGAAAAAATATTTGGTTTGGTGTAAGAGAACATGCTATGGGGGCAATCCTAAATGGTCTTGCTTTAGTAGGATTTAAACCATTTGGTTCTACATTCTTATCATTCTCTGATTATATGAAACCAGCTATTAGAATGTCTGCACTTATGAATTTACCAGTAAATTATATATTTACTCATGATTCTATTTTAATAGGACCTGATGGTCCAACACATCAACCTATAGAACAGTTAGTATCTCTTCGTAGTACTCCAAATCTAAATGTATTTAGACCTGCGGATGCTAATGAAATACTTGGATCTTGGAATATGATGCTTAATAGTACTTGTCCTAATGCACTTGTACTTTATAGACAAGATGGAATGCTTCTTGACAAAACTAATCCAGGTTTTGTTAAATTTGGAGCATACCCAGTAAGAAAAGAAAGAGAAAACTTACATGGTATTATAATTGCAACTGGTAGTGAAGTTAAAACTGCTGTTATGATAGCAGAACAACTTTATAATGAATATAGACTTGATCTTAGAGTAGTAAGTATGCCTTGTATGGAACTATTTGAAAAACAAGATGAAAAATATAAAGCAATGCTTTTACCTCAAGGATATAAGACTATTGTTATAGAAGCAGGATCTTCATTCTCTTGGTATAAATATGTCTATAATGAAAAGTACTTAATTACTCTTGATAGATTCGGAGTAAGCGGTACTAAAAATGAAGTAGAAAAAGAAATGAATTTCTCTTTTGAACAAATAAAAGAAAGAATAATGGGACTATTTAGATAATCTAAATAGTTTTTTTCTTTATTTAAAATATGGTATAATTAATACAGTAGGAGGAAACGTTATGGGATTATTTAATTTTAAGAAAAAAAAGATTGAAGAACCTATTAAAGTAGAAGTAACTAGTAAAGAATCTACTAATGAAGATAAGTTTTCTTTCTTATGCATTAATCTTGATAATGATGAATACTCTTTTATAGTTAAATTAAATACAGAAGGCAAAATAACTGTTACTAAAGATTTAAATAAAGAAGAAATAGATGATTTATCTAAAGTAAGTGAAATAAAAGAATTAGTTAATAAGAACTTATCTAAACTAAAAGATTTAGTTACAAGAGTAAGTCCTAGTGCTAAAAAAGATAATATGATACAAGTAGAAATATCTAAAAATAAATATGTACTTTTTAAAAATGATGATAATAGTGATTTAGATTTATTTTATGATATGATTATTCATGATTTAACAAAGATACTTGATATAAATAAGAGTTATTCTAATATAAAAAATAATATATCTTTTGAATATCCTAATAAATATGAAAAAATACCTACTGATGATTTAAGTAGGTATTGTTTACTAGGCAACTCTGATCCGCTACTTATGCTAAATGATTCAAATGGTAATATATTAACATTTGAAATACTTGATAATAAAGAAGGATTTGTAGATAAATTAATAAAAGAAATATCAGAGTATCCAGAATATAAAAAATTAACTACTATGGATTTATCCAGTACTAATTTTGAAATAAGTAGTGTTATAGTAAACCATGTTAAAACTTCTAAAGTAGAAGCTATAAACTTTATTACTTATGATAATAAATGTATTATTTTTACATTTATGGTTGGTGGTGTTAATGAAGTAGATATAGATAATCTACTTAAAGATAAGAAAATTATGGAAATGATGGCAATATTAAGTAGTTTTAAAATATTAGATGAAGATGCCATAAATGCTTGATAAATAAAGCAAAATCTAGTACAATTAGTTTTAGAGAGGAATGATATTATGCCAGGCTGGCTATCAGATGTATTATATATATTATTTGGACTTGTAGTTGGAGCTTTAGCTGGTTTCTTTGGAGCAAGAGCATATATGAAAAAATATATGAAAAAGAATCCTCCAATTAATGAACAAATGATTAAAGCAATGATGACTCAAATGGGAAGAACTCCTAGTCAAAAACAAGTAAATCAAATGATGAAAGCAATGAATAAGTATATGGATTAATTCATTGCTTTTTTTGTTGATTAAATAACATTTTTCGTATATAATGTTAACGTGACAGGGAGGTCTATCATGAAAATTAAATATGAATTATTATGTAATGATACTAAAACTAAAGCAAGACGTGGTAAACTCCATACTAATTATGGCAGTTTTGATACACCTATGTTTATGCCAGTCGGAACGCTTGCTAATGTTAAAACACTAACACCTGAACAAGTTAAAGCTTGTAATAGTGGGGTAATTCTATCTAATACATATCATTTATGGCTTAGACCAGGAGAAGATGTAGTAGATAAAGCAGGTGGTCTTCATAAATTTATGAATTATGATGGACCAATACTTACTGACTCAGGAGGATTCCAAGTATTCTCTTTAGCAAAACCAAAAGATATTACTGAAGAAGGAGTATTCTTTAAAAGTCATTTAGATGGTAAGAAGTTATTCCTAACTCCTGAAATATCAATTAATGTACAAAATAAACTTGATAGTGATATAGCTATGAGTTTTGATGAATGTATTCCTTATCCAGCTAGTTATGAATATGCTAAAGCATCTACTGAAAGAACACTTAGATGGGCTAAAAGAGGTAAAGATGTATTTAATAATGAAAGACAATCTTTATTTGGAATAGTTCAAGGTGGAGAATATACTGATTTAAGAGAATATAGTGCTAAAGAAACAGTTAAAATAGGTTTTGATGGTTATTCTATAGGAGGTACTTCTGTCGGAGAGGATAAACCTACTATGTATAAAATGATTGAAGATGGTATAAGATATTTACCACTTGATAAACCAAGATATCTAATGGGAGTAGGAGATCCTATTGATATTATTGAAGGTGTAATTCGTGGTATTGACATGTTTGACTGCGTTCTTCCTACTAGACTTGCTAGACATGGTAATGCTTTTACTTTAGATGGAAAAATTAATTTAAAGAACTTAAAATTTAAAGAAGATTTTACTCCAATTAGTACTGAGTGTGATTGTTATACTTGTAAGAATTATACTAAATCATACTTAAGACACCTAATTACTTGTGATGAAAGTTTGGGTGGAACACTTTTATCTATACATAATATTAGATTCTTAATTAAACTTACTGAAGATTTAAGAAAAGCTATAGAAGAAGATAATATTTTAGAATATAGAGAAAACTTTATTAATAGATACAAGAAAGAGACTAAATAAAAATTTTAGTCTCTTTTTGTAATTCTTTATCATCTATGATATATTTCTTTGAATAAATAGGATTTCTTAATACTTTTTGAATTCTTCTATCTCTTTCTTCTAAAGAATCAAGATCAATATTATTAGCATATATAGCTTTATCTTTTTCTTCTTTACTATAATTCAAAAGATAGAAAAGAGTTAATAAGTTAAAACTAAATATATCAATACCATTATCAATACATCTATTTTTTTCAAAGTATATATTAGAATAAACATTAAGCCATCCGGCATCATATTTACCTACTTTAAAACCATCTACATCACATAGTTTAACTTCATCTTTTTCATTTACTAATATATTAGCAGGTCTTAAGTCTGCTACAACTATATCTTTTTCATGAAGTTTTTCTATACCTTCTTTTAAAGAATGAAGTATACTTAATCTTCTATCAAATGAAGTTAATTCTTGTTTTGATAAAGCAGTAGATTTAAAGTTTTCCATATAGTATCCGCAGCAGTATTCTTCATCATTTATATCATCAAAAGGTTTAGTTATATATGGATTATCTAAGTTACTAAGAATACGTATTTTTTCTCTTTTATTATGGTCATATTTAAAAGGATAGTAGTATACTTTAAGAGCAATATCACTACTAACTTTACTCTTAGTATCATCTAAATATACTTTTGCTTCACAACCAGCACCTATTATTTTAAGATCTTCTATTTCACTTCTTTTATAATATAATTCCATATATTTTCCCTCCGTAAGTAGTATTTTATTTTACTAATAATTATTTGTCAAATTATTGCTATTATTTATTTAAAAGATTATACTTAATATATAATATAGCACTATAAAAATATATTTTGCGTTATTAAATATATTGTGCTATAATTATCTAGGCTTTTTTAATTAATAAAAAGAAAGGAGAAATATGAGTAAAATAAAAATATTTGCTATGGGCGGATTAAATGACCTTGGTAAGAATATGTATGTCGTAGAAGTAGATAAAGACATATTTGTATTTGATGCCGGACTTAAATACGCAGATGATAAGATGTTAGGTGTTGATTATATTATTCCTAACTTTGATTATTTAAAAGATAATGTTAATCGTATTAAAGGTATATTTATCACTCATGGACATGAATTACAAATGGGAGCAGTTGCTGATATATTATCGGAAATTCCAAATTTAAAAATTTACGGTACTGCTTTCACACTTGATATATTAAAAGAAGAATTAAAACTTGAGGGAATAAGTACGGATAACTTAATAGAATTAAAACCTCATGTAAAAGTAAATTTTGGAGAAAATAGTATTTTCCCAATTAGTTTAACACACTCGGTACCAGATGCAGTTGGATATGTATTATATACAAATGATGGAGCAATTTTCTATACTGGAAACTTTGCTTTTGATCCAACTATGATGGGTCCTTATAAAACAGATATCGGAAAACTTGCTTATGTAGGAAAACAAGGAGTACTATGTTTACTTAGTGAATCTGTATATGCTGAAAAGAAAGGATATACTTCACCACAACATAGATGTACTGAAGCATTCCGTGAAATAATAAGTAAAACTGATAAAAGAATATTATTTAATATCTTTGAATCACAACTATATCGTATTCAAGAATTATTTGATGTTCTAGAAAATACTGATAGAAGAGTTGTAATAATGGGTAAAACTTTAGAAACTCTTATTCAGTCTTGTTTGGAAAAAGGATACTTAAAATTTGATAAAAATAAAATTGGTACTATAAGAGATGTTAATGTAGATAACGTAATAGTTATTATTTCAGATGAAAGAGAAAAACCATTTTCTAACATTAAAAGAATTATTAGAGGTACAGATAAGTTTATTAAAATAAATAAGGAAGATACAGTAGTATTTGCTACTCAAGTATATGATGGTATGGAAAAAACTGCTGCAGATACTTATGATAGTTTAGCTAAACTTGGATGTAATATAAAAATACTTTCTACTAAAAACTATTTATCACTACATGCTTCACAAGAAGACTTAATGCTTATGATTGACTTAATGAGACCTAAGTATTATTACCCTGTTATAGGAGAATATCGTCATCAAGTTAATAATGCTGAAGTAGCTAAAAAAGTTGGAATGAAAGAAGAAAATATTTTATTAAAACTTAATGGTGAAGTAGTAACTTTTGAAAATGGTAATTTAGTAGAAACAGATGAAAAAATAAAAATAGATGATATCTTAATAGATGGTAAAACAGTAGGAGATATAGGTGAAGCTGTTATTAAAGATAGAGAAGCTTTATCAGATAATGGTATTGTTGTTGTAACAGCAACACTTGATAAAGCAACTAAGAAAGTCTTAGCAGGACCTGAAATTCTTACAAGAGGTTTTATCTATGTTAAAGATAATATAGATATTATTAAAGAAGCTGAAAAGATTTCTTTAGAAGTTATAAGTGAATATACTAAAGAAAACTATGTAGATTATAGTAAAGTAAAAAATGGTATACGTGATAAAGTAGGTAAATATTTATATGACCAAACTGAATGTAAACCAATGATTTTACTAGTTATTCAAGAGGTTTAAAAAACCTCTTTTTTGTGTTATACTCTAATTAATAGAGGTGATTATATGTTAGTAGATCAATTTGGTGGATCATGGAGTGTTATAGGAATTGGAATTATTATAATAATACTATTTGTTGTGTTAGGATTCTTTAAAACAATATTTTCTATGGCATTTATTGGATTTTTAGTAAGTGCATACTCTTATTTTGTAAAAGACTGGTTAATAGGAGATTTAGTCCCTATATTAGCAGTAGTAGGATTTGTACTAAGTGTATCTGGATTTAGTAAATCTAGTGGTATTATTAGAAGAGTATTTGCAACTATTGGTATAATTCTATCAATATGTTCGTTTCTTACTGTAATAGGAGTTATCTAACTCCTTTTTTTATTGAATTATATTTATATATATGTTATTATCATTAAGTGAAAAAAGGTGATATTATGAAAAATTTACCAAATATGAAGGATGCAAGAAAAAGAACTAGCGAAACTAGTAAAGAAATTTTCTTATCTAATAATAAATCTAATAAATATAAAGGTAATAAATATTATATAAGAACTTATGGATGTCAGATGAATGTTCATGATAGTGAGGAAATAAGTGCTAGACTTGAAAATCTAGGATTTATTAAAGTTGAAACTATAGAAGAAGCTGATATAGTAATACTAAATACTTGCGCAATAAGAGAAAACGCTCATGATAAACTATATGGATTCTTAGGTAGATGTAAACATGAAAAAGAAGCAAATAATCCAAATTTAATAATAGGTATTTGCGGATGTATGGCACAAGAAGAATCAGTCGTAAATGAGCTTATGAAACATCATCCTTATGTAGATATAGTTTTTGGAACACATAATATGTTTGAACTAGAAGATATGCTTCTAAATAAGATGGATGAACAAGATATACGTGTTTATTCTAAAGAAGGAGAAGTATATGAAAATATAGAGTATAAAAGAGACTCTAATATTAAAGCATGGGTTAATATTCAGTATGGATGTGATAAATTCTGTACTTACTGTATAGTTCCATATACAAGAGGTAAACAAAGAAGTAGACATTCTAAAGAAATACTTAAAGAAGTAGAATGTTTAGTAAAAAATGGTTATAAAGAAGTAACACTTTTAGGACAAAATGTTAATGCTTATGGTAAAGATATAGATGATATAAGTTTTGCTAATCTTTTAGAAGAAGTAGCAAAAACAGGTATTCCTAGAGTTAGATTTGTTACTAGTCATCCATGGGATTTTTCAGATGATATGATTAGTACTATTGCTAAATATGATAATATAATGCCTTATATACATTTACCACTTCAATCTGGATCTTCTAGAATACTTAAATTAATGGGTAGAAGATATACTAAAGAAGAATATATTACTTTATTTAATAAGATAAAAAATACTATTAAAAACGTTGCAATTACTACTGATATTATTGTAGGTTTCCCTGGTGAAACTGAAGAAGACTTTAATGAAACCTTAGAAGTAGTAAATACTTGTAAGTATGATGGAGCATTCACATTTATATATTCTCCGAGAGAAAACACTCCTGCTGCAAAAATGGAAGATGATACTCCTTTAAAAGTTAAAGAAGATAGACTTCATAAATTAAATGAACTTGTTAATAAATATTCTAAAGAAGCTAATTTAAAATATGATAATAAAGTAGTACCAGTACTTCTTGAGGGAGTAAGTGAAAAAGATGAAAATATGTTAATGGGTTATACTGATACAATGAAACTTGTTAACGTAAAAGCAGATAAAAAATATATTGGTGAAATAGTAAATGTTAAAATTACTTCAGTAAAAAGCTGGAGTATGGACGGGGAAATGGTTAATGAATAAAATATCTGATAAAGAAAAAGTAGAAACATTTAGAAACTATGCACTTAATATGCCAGGTGAAAGTTTATCATTTGGTGATAAAGGTGAAATTGAGTTTATTTATTCTGAACCACAAGAATATAAATTATTTAATCCTGGTTTGAATATTTTAGTCTCAAGAAATTTTACTGATATATCAAGTTATTCTATTACTAAAGATGACGAAACTATTTCAGTACAAGGTTCAGAAGAATTAATGGATTCTCTTCTATTTGATTTACTTTTAGAAATGTATAATAAATTAGATGAATACAATTTAAAAGATTCGTGCATTAAAACTGAGTTTGGTTTAATGGAAAGAAAAGATTTTGGTTCATTTAAAAAAGATTTATCACAAATTGATTTTTTCATTGAAAGTAATAGTGAAAAGTTATTAAACTTATCTATAAAAATATATGGTTCTCCTATTTATATAGCTAGAACTTTTACAAATATTTGCTTACTTTATAAGAGAGTTGCAATAGAAACAGGAAGAAATAAATTAGATGAACTTTTAGAAAGTGAATCATTTGATTCTAAAGTAAAATTAAAAGCAAGACCAAAAAATGATAAAAAGGAAGATTAAATCTTCCTTTTTTGTTAAAAATGCTTTAAAAACCTTAATATTTAATATATAATATATCTAGGCATTAATCATGGAGGAACTATTATGGATGTTGAGTTTAATTCTTTAAAAGAACTATATGAGAGAATAAAACCAGCTTTAAAAGCAAAACTTGCTGATTTTAAACGTATAGGTCTTACATATATTAAAGAAGAAGATATTTGGAACTATTTAAAGGAAAACAAATGGACTAAATCAACAGATTTAAATTTATATCAAATGGTTGATGATGTTTTAAATATTAATGAATATCTTGTAGATGATTATCTTAAAAGTAAATTAACATCAAGTAATAGAACCGTCTATTTATCAGAGGAGGAATAACATGAATAAAAAAATAGATGTTGCCAAGAATAATGAAAAAGGGATTATAGGACTTATTAGAAGTTGTATTATTATACTACTAATTGGTTTAGTAGTAGGATTATCAACTCCTAAACTACTTAAAGATTTAAAATTTGGTCTAGATCTTCAAGGTGGATTTGAAATTTTATATCAAGTACAAAGTCTAGATGGTAGTGAAGTAACAAAAGATATGGTTACTAATACATATAAGACTATTTCTAAAAGAATAGATGCTTTAGGTGTTAGTGAACCAGAAATTATTGTTGAAGGAAATGATAGAATTCGTGTTCAATTAGCTGGTGTAACTGATGCTAAATCAGCTCGTAAAACATTAAGTTCTGTTGCAAGTTTATCATTTAGAGATTCATCAGATAATCTACTTATGAGTAGTGATGTATTAAGAGCTGGTGGAGCTAAAATAGGTCAAGATAATAATGGTAGACCTGCTGTTGCTTTAACAATTGCTGATAACGAAACATTCTATAGAGTTACAGAAAGTATTAGTAATTCTGAAGATAAATTAATCGTTATTTGGTTAGATTATGAACCTGGTAAAAAGTATAGTAATGAAGCAGGTAAATGTGGTGGCGATAACTTAAATGGATGTTTAAGTGCTGCTACTGTAGGACAAGCTTTCTCAGGTGATGTTATTATCCAAGGTAACTTTACTCAAGAAGAAGTTGCTGAACTTGTTAGTTTAATTAACTCTGGTTCTCTTCCAACTAAATTAAACGAAATTTCATCAAAGACTGTATCTGCATCATTTGGTGAAAACTCACTTGAACTTACTGCTAAAGCAGGATTAGTTGGTGTAGGATTAATTATGCTTGTTATGATTGTTTTATACCGTTTCTCAGGACTAGTTGCTAGTATTGGTATTGGTATTTATGCATTCTTAACATTCTTAACATTCTGGTTATTTGGTGGAGTTCTTACTTTACCTGGTATCGCAGCTTTAGTTATTGGTATAGGTATGGCTGTTGACTCAACAATTATTACATTTGCAAGAGTTAGAGATGAACTAGATAATGGTTCTAAACTTACAAATGCTTGTAAAAATGGTAATAAAAATTCATTTATGGCAATCTTTGATTCAAACTTTACAACACTTTTAGTAGCAGTAATTCTATTTACATTTGGTGAAAGTACTGTTAAAGGATTTGCAACAATGCTTATTATAAGTACTATTGTTACAATGCTTGTTATGGTTCTTTTAACAAGAATACTTTTAGGATTATTTGTTAAAACTGGATTATTTGATAATCATTTAAATTTATTTATTGGTTATAAGAAGAAAAAAGTTAAAAAACAAATTAATTTTGTTAAAGTTAGTAAAATTGCAATTATCTATTTAGTAGTACTTACTATAGTAGGTGTTACATCATTATTTACTAATAAATTAACACTTGGTATTGATTTTAAAGGTGGTTCATCTATAAGTGTTACAAGTACTGAAGCTTTACAATTAAGTGATATTGAAAAAGATATTAAAGACTTAGGTTATAAAGTATATGACACTGAAAAGATTGATGAAAGTAATGTTATTATTAAAGTAGAAGAATCATTTAGTGAAGATGAAGTTCTTAAAGTTGAAAAACTTTTTGAAGAAGAATATAATGCTAAAACTGAAATTGGTGTAGTATCTAACTTAGTTAAAAAAGATTTAGTTAGAAATGCTATTTATTCAGTAATCTTTGCTGCAATTGGTATTATTTTATATGTATCAGTAAGATTTAGATTTAGTTATGCAGTATCTGCAATTATAGCGCTTCTACATGATGTATTTGCAATTGTTATTCTATTTAGTATTTGTAAGATTGAAGTTACAAGTATCTTTATAGCAGCACTTCTATCTATTATAGGATACTCTATTAATGATACTATTGTTTCATTCGATCGTATTAGAGAAAACTTACTAAAGAAAGAAAAAATTAAATCAGAAGATGATTTAAAAGAAGTAGTAAATACAAGTTTAAATCAAACTCTTGGCAGATCAATAGTTACTACTATTACTACTTTATGTCCAGTTGTATGTTTAATACTTCTTGGTTCTCATGATATTATTAACTTTAATATTGCCTTACTAGTTGGTTTAGTAATGGGTACTTTATCATCTATCTTTATAGCATGCCAAATTTGGTTCTTAATTGATAAAAGAAATATCGGTAAACCAATTAAGAAAAAATGGTATGAAGAAGAAGATACTAAAAAAGTAAAAAAGGTTAAAAAAAGTAAATAAAATATTGGACTTATTCAGTAAAGAATAAGTCTTTTTTATTGATATAGTTTACTATTAGGTATATAATTAAAATATGTTTTAGAAGGTGATAACATGAGGAAAGATAAACCAAATATTACTTTTGATGAGTTAAGAGAAAAACTTCTTACTTATATTACTGATGAAAAAGAACTTGACCTTATTAGAAGTGCATATATGTTTGCGTTTGAAAAACATTTTGGTGTAAAAAGACTTACTGGAGAAGATTATATAATCCATCCTTTAAACGTTGCGTATATTTTAACTGAAATAAAAGCTGATGCTCCTAGTATTTGTGCTGCACTTATGCATGATGTAATAGAGGACTGTGATGTTACTAAAGAAGAAATAGCAGAGAAGTTTTCTAGTGAAATAGCTCTTCTTGTTGATGGGGTTACTAAGATTAATAGATTAAACTTTAGTGGTGATAATGAAGCTATGATAGCAAATCATCGTAAGATCTTAGTAGGACTTTCTGAAGATGTTCGTGTTATTATCATTAAACTAGCTGATAGACTTCATAATATGAGAACTCTTTGGGTACTACCTGAAAAGAAACAAAAACTTAAAGCTAAAGAGACACTCGAAATACTTACACCAATTGCTCACCGTTTAGGTATAGGTGGTATTAAAAG
The DNA here is from genome assembly GCA_016283075.1 of Bacilli bacterium. GTDB lineage: Bacteria > Bacillota_I > Bacilli_A > RF39 > UBA660 > RGIG4266. The sequence goes on from JAEEMF010000040.1 coordinate 30,210, forward strand.
TGAACTAGAAGATTTATCACTTAGATACTATAAACCTGATATTTATTTTGAAATTGTTGAAAAATTAAATCAAAGTAAAGCAGAAAGAGAATCACTTGTTAGTTCTATGATGAGTGCTGTATCAGAAACACTTAATGAACATGGTATAGTACATGAAATTAAGGGTAGAGCTAAAAGTATCTATAGTATTTATAAAAAACTTGATAAAGGTAAGAAATTTAATGAAATATATGATTTACTTGCTATGAGAGTATTTGTTAATACGGAAAATGAATGTTATCAAGCACTTGGTATAATTCATTCTAAATATAAACCTATTCCTCGTAGATTTAAGGATTATATAGCTATGCCTAAAACAAATATGTATCAGTCTTTACATACGACTGTATTTGGTGAAGGTGGACAGCTTTATGAAATACAAATTAGAACTTATGAGATGGACCAAGTAGCAGAACTAGGTATTGCTTCTCACTGGTCATATAAAGAAAAAGGTTCTAATGTTAAAGCTAATATGCAAAATGCTATGGAACAAAAACTTCAGTTTTTTAGAAATATTATGGATTTAAAAGCTGAAGAAACTAATGATGAAGATTTCGTTAATGCTGCTGTAGAAGAAGTATTAAATGAAAATATTTATGTATTTACTCCTAAGGGAGATGTAATAGAACTTCCTGATGGATCTACTCCAATAGATTTTGCTTATAGAGTTCACTCTGGCGTAGGAGATAAGATGGTAGGAGCAATTGTTAATAATAATATTGTTCCACTAGATTATAAACTTCAAAATAACGATATTGTAAAAATTAATACTAATAAAAATAGTGCTGGTCCTTCAAGAGAATGGATTAATATGGCATTTACTTCATCTGCTAAAAATAAGATAAGAGGATTCTTTAATAAAATAGATAAAGAAGATTATCAAAAGAAGGGTGAAGAAAAACTTAAAGAAGAACTTAGAAAGAAGAAAATTCCTTTTGATGAATTCTTAAGTAGTAATAATTTAGATAATATTTTAAAAGAATTTAAACTTGCTAGTATAGAAGAATTCTATATTAGTATAGGTAATGGTAAATATACTCCTGGAGCAATAATTAACTTTATAAATGGAGATAATGAATCTAAAGCTGATTTAATCTTAAAGAAAGCTACTAATAGTAGTGTTTCAAGTGTACAAAGTAAAAATGATATTATTGTAGAAGGAATAGATAAGATTAAAGTAAATATTGCTTCTTGTTGTAAACCAGTTAAAGGAGATAGAATTGTCGGATATATTACAAAAGGTAATGGTATTACTGTTCATAGAATGGTATGTCCTAATATATCTGATTTAGATGAAAGACTAGTTGAAGTTAAATGGAATGAAAGTTTAAATAAGAAATATCCAACTTCAATATTAGTAAGATCTGAAGATAATAAGAATGTACTTCTTGATATTATTAGTAAAACCGCTAATACAGATATTACTGTTCAAAGTATTAACTCTTTAAATAGTAAGGGAGACTTCTTATTTGAAATAACTATCTTAGTAGATTCTAAAGAAAAACTTGTTAAATTTATGAATGACCTACATATGATACCTAGTGTTATTGAAGTAGAAAGATTTATTAAATAATGAGAGTAATACTTCAAAGAAGTAGAAAATCTAGTGTATCAGTAGATGATAAGGTAGTAGGTAAAATAGATTCAGGTTTAGTAGTTTTAGTAGGTTTTACTTTTAATGATAATGAAGAAATAATTGATAAAATGATTAATAAAGTAATAAACCTAAGAATCTTTAATGATGAAAATGGTGTTATGAATAAATCTCTTCTAGATGTAAATGGAGAAATACTTTCTATATCTCAGTTTACTTTATATGCGGATACTAGAAAAGGTAGAAGACCTAGTTATGTAAATGCACTAGGAGGAGAAGAAGCTACTAAATTATATGATATCTTTAATGATAAATTAAGAAGTTTAGGATTGCATGTTGAGACTGGAATATTTGGAGCGGATATGCAGGTATCCATCCATAATGATGGTCCAACTACAATTGCAATTGATAGTGAAAATTTATAAAATTAGTCAAATATTATTGACTAATTTTTTTATATACTTTATACTACTATTTAATATTTAGTAGTTTAAAAAGTTATTTATTAGGCATAGAGATAATGTGGCTGGTGTAAACATAACTAATGGTAGCTGTATATGGATCTACATAAAAAAATAATCGTATTTCTGCGTTAAAGAATAGAGTTAGATAAAATCTATAAAGTAAGGTGGTACCGCGTTCTAGGACGCCCTTATGCTATAGATTTTTTGCGTTTTAAGGAGGGTAATCATGGAAGAAGAATATGTTGGAACTTTATTTCAAAGAATTAGATTAAGTGAAACATTATTTGTATATAAGCCAGTTAGTGCTTTAGATGGTTTTTTAATGACTATTTCTACTGATGATGCTAATATTCCAGATGACCCTAATGAAGATGAAAATGGATATTACTTTTTTACAGCAAATGGTTATTCTTATACACTACTTAGTAATGCTAATCAGTTTGATGAAGAATATGTAGTAGGTAACTTAAAACCAATAACTGAATTTGTAGATACAAGTGATGAAGTAGATTTAGATGAAGCATTAAATATATATTCAAATGAAACAGATAATGAAGTATACTTTGGTTCTACTGAAGATAATGCTAAATTAAAAATATTTAAAATAGAAAAAGACGAACTTATAGATGGTAATATGAGTTTTATTTCTTTTAATACTAGAAGTATATTTGATAATATCTTTAAAGAATTAGATACTAATAAAGAGAAAAAAATAGATGTAAAACTTGTTAAAGAGTTATTTCATATAGCAGAAAGTAATGTCTGCGCTTCAAAAGAATTAATTGGGTTAACAGCAACTACTCATGATTTTGAAGGAATACTTTCTTTCCTACATGATAAAGCAGAAGTTCTTACTAAATCATTTTCAAATGATGAAGATATTAAAAACACATATGAATTCTTCGAAAACTATCTTACATCTTTTAGAAATATAAAAGATAATACATCTAAAGAAGTAGTAGCTCTTTATATAGAATTAATTAAACACTGTATTGATACTCATAAAGAAGATATAGATAAGCATATTGAGAATATTTGTAGATATTCTAACTATGAAAAGATAAAAGATGCTTTTGATGAATTAGAAGAATTTATTAGAAGTCATGAAAAGAGAACATATTCAGGTTTATATGAAAGATTAAATGAAGTTGTAATAGGACAAGAAGATGCTAAAAGAAATGTACTTGTATCTATCTTTAAAAGTGATAATGATGTTATAAATAAAAACAACTTATTACTAGTTGGTCCTTCTGGATCAGGTAAAACTTTAATAGCAGAAACATGTGCTGAATATTTAGACATTCCTTCTATAGTAGTTGATTCAACAACACTTTCTACTCCTGGTTATGTAGGACAAGATGTTGATCAGCAACTAGTTAGGCTTTTAGAAGCAGCAGGAGGAGACTTAGAAAAAGCCCAGAGGGGTATTATTATCTTTGATGAAATAGATAAAAAAGGATCAAAAGATAATGATGATGTATCTGGTAGAGGAGTTTTAAACTGCTTATTAGGATTTATAGAAGGAAGAAAATATCAACTTGTCTATAGAAATAGACTTGTTGAATTTGATACTTCTAAACTTAAAATAATTATGACAGGTGCTTTTGCTAAAGTAGCAGAAGAACTAGTACTTGAAAATAAAAAAACTCATTATGGATTTATATCAATAGATTCAAAAAATGAAGAAGTAAAAGTATCTTTATCTGATAAAGATATTACTACTAAAGGTGATATGCCTCCTGAATTTATTGGAAGAGTATTAATAGTAAACTTAAGTAAATTAACTAAAGATAATGCTAAAGAATTAATGTATTATTCAGAAAGAAGTATTTTAAAAGATATATTTAATCTTTATATAAAATATGATACAAAAGTATATTTTACTGAAGAATTTGTTGATGGTTTTATAAATTCTCTTTTTGATAATAAAGAAGATGAATTTGGTGCAAGAACTATTAATAAAAAAATATCTGAAGTACTTCTTTCAGCAGAATTCGAATTAATACTATCTTTAGATAAAGAAAATGGATACAAAGAAGTAGTAGTAGGAATAGAAGCACTTACAGATCATAATAAAATATTATTTATATATGAAGATGGTACTTCAAAAGAACTTGGAGATATTATAAAAGAAGAGGAAGAAAAGAAGGCTAAAGCAAAAGCTATGAGAGATATACCAGAATTTATAAAAAGGAAGGTGAACCAGTAGTGGCAAAAAAAGAAGAAAGATATGCAATCCTTTATGATATAAATGCTGATGATGAATTCTATAGATATACACCAGTAGATGCTATAGAAGGTGAAATTATAAAAGAAGTAAGGAATGTATTTATAGATGGAGAGTGGGTTGATAAAGAAGTAGATGTATTTGTTGCGTATGATAAAGATTTACATATTTATGAAAGATACGTAACTATGAAACACTCTGCAGAGCAAGATATGTGTGTAGGTAATATTATCACACGTAAAGAACTTATCGAAAAATATCCTGATGTTAAAATACCACCAGGTGGCATTGGTCTTCAAGCGGAACTTCTTCATGCATTCTTCGAGGATTATAGAGACTGTACTATTTGTAAACAAAGAGATTATTTTGATGATGAAGATGATTATGAAGAATCAACTTTTAAGTCTGACTGGTTACTTCAAGATCCTGAAAAGATAACTTTAATTCGTTTACAAACTGCATGGGAATGTTCTTTTGATACAATTTCTGCATGTGAAGATGATGAAAAAATTTCTGAAGTATATGATTATCTAGTAGATATTTTAGATAGTATGTGTACTTATATTATGTGTTGTAAAGAACTTAGTGCAGTAGATAGAGAAAGTTATACAAATGCTTGCGATAATATAGCAAAAAGAATTATATATGCTAGTGATTTAACAGGGGTTCTTGAACAGGATAAAAAAATTGCTATGGAATTAAATAAAGAATTTAGAGCGTTATTTGATGATATAGCTGTTAAAACAGTAGAAGCTGCATCTTATATATTAAAAGAACCTAAGAAAGAAACAGCTACTGTTAAACCTTATAAAGATATAAATACTCTTTTAGGAAATAGTAAGAAAACAAGACAAGAAATACTTGATGAACTTGATAAAACTGTTATTGGTCATGATGATGCTAAAATAAGATTACTTTCAGTAATTGAAAGTAACTCGACTATAGAACAAAAGAATAATATTGATGCAGTACTTTTAATAGGACCTTCTGGATGTGGTAAAACTCTTTTAGTAGAAACATTATCTAAGGTAATGGATAAACCATTTGCATTAATTGATACTTTAGCTTTAACACCTGCTGGATATAAAGGTGTTGATCTTGAAAATGTATTAGCATTACAACTTTTAAGAAGTGCTAAAGGTGATGTTAAGAAAGCTGAAAGAGGAGTAGTATTCTTTGATGAATTTGATAAGAAAGCATCTACATCTGATAAAGAGTCAAATTTTGATAAAAGAACTATTGATCAACTTTTAACATATATGTCTGGAACTAAATGTACTGTTGAGTATAATGGTAGAGATACTGAAGTAGATACAAGTTTTATTACATTTGTATTTGGTGGTTCATTTGCTGATATGATTAAGGCTATGATGGATAATAAAGAGAATGATGAATCATATAAAAGAACTACTATTGGTTTTATAAAAGATACTGCTAAAGAGATAAAAGATATTAATGAATATGATTTAAAATATCCAGAAAAAATTGAAGACGAGGATTTAGCAGTTCATGGTCATATGCGACCTGAAATGATTAATAGAATTCCAACTAAGATAGTTATGCAAGGTGAAAATAGAATATCACTTAAAGATATTTTATTATATTCAACTGTTAGTCCTTTAGTATTTGAAGAAAAACGTATTAACGCTAAGGGAGCTAATCTTGCTGTACTAGAAGAATTTATAGATCCTTTTGTAGAATCTGCATTTGGTAGAAAACAGTGTGGAAGATCTTTAAAAAATGGATTATTTCAAATAACAAGTCTTATTAATGATGTACTTGATGAATATCCAAGTAGATTTAAATATGCTGTACTTAATAAAGAATGCGTAAGTAATCCTAGAGATGCTTTATTAATAGATTATGAAAATAATCGCTATACAGTAGGAGAACTTAAAGATGAAATTAAGAAAGCTAAAGAAGCTAAACCAAAAGAAAGTGTAATTAAAACTTATGCTTTTATACCTGAAAATTAGGTTGACTTAATTAAAAAAAATAACTATAATTTATATGTAAATTATGTTATATAATTATTACTTTAGTCTATGAAGTAAGGCTATATACCTTAGTTTATAGACTTTTGTTTTTAGAAAGAAGGAATATTATGCAAAAACCTAAGGGAACATATGATGTATTTGGTGAAAGAGGAAAGAAAGAATTATATATTAGAGGATTAATGGAAACATTAATGAATAAATATAATTATGAGTATGTAGATACTCCTATCTTTGAAGCAAGTGAATTATTCCATAGAGGTGTAGGGGAAACTACTGATATCGTTACTAAAGAAACATATGACTTTGTAGATCGTGGAGAAAGAAACATGACTTTAAGACCAGAAGGTACTGCTGGTGTAGTAAGAAGTTTTGTAGAAAACAAAATGTATGCTAGAGAATCTATGCCTGTTAAAGTATGGTACTTTGGACCAATGTTTAGATACGAAAGACCACAATCTGGTAGATATAGACAATTCAAACAATTTGGTGTTGAAGTGTTTGGATCAGAAGATGCTTTAGTAGATGCAGAAGTAATTAGTATTCCTGTAAATTTATATAAAATACTTGGTTTAAAAGGAATTAAAGTAAATATAAATTCACTAGGAGATAAAGAATCTAGAGAAAACTATAGAGAAGCTTTAATTAAACACTTTGAACCAGTAATCGATACATTATGTGAAGATTGTAAAGAAAGATTTAAAAAGAATCCTTTAAGAATCTTAGATTGTAAGATAGATGCAGATAAAGAAATAATGAAAACTGCACCTACTACAATTGATTACTTAAATGACGAAAGTAGAACACATTTTGAAAATGTTAAAAAATACTTAGAAGCACTTGGCATTGATTATGTAGTAAATCCAAGAGTTGTAAGAGGACTTGATTATTACACTCACACAGTATTTGAAGTAGAAGCAGATATTCCATCATTTGGAGCACAAAATGTACTTTGTGGTGGAGGAAGATATAATGGTCTTGTTGAACAAGTAGGTGGGCCTAGTACAAATGGTGTAGGTTTTGCTCTTGGTTTTGAAAGATTAATTAATGCTTTAGAAGCTGAAAATATTGAACTACCATATGAAAAAGAAATAGATGCTTATGTAATACCAATGAGTGATAATGAAAAAGCATATGGATTTGATGTACTTCAAACACTTAGAATGTCAGGATTTAATGCTGATATAGATTACATGAGTCGTAAGATAGGCGGAAACTTTAAACAAGCTGATAGATTAAATTCTAAGTTTGTAATTATTATCGGTGAAGAAGAAACTAAATCTAATATTTTAACAATTAAAAATAATCGTACTAAAGAAGAATATAAAGTAAGCAAAGAACTTGTTATTGATTTCTTTGATGATAATTTAGAAAAAGAAGAACACTAAGAGATACCTAGTATCTCTTTTTCTTTACACTCATACTTGTAAAGTCTCTTGGAATAGATATATACATATGTTATAATATAATTGACTAAAAGATATGGTTGGAATTATTTGAAAAACCTACTAAAATAACGTATAGGGAATCTAATTTATATATGGTGTTGAAAGCTTAACTTCGATTAAGAATCCTAAAGTATATAATGTGATACCCACCTGGGAGATCAGGTTTTATCGTTATGCCGCCGATTTTTTGGTCTTTTTTTTGTGTTAAAAACAAAGTATGTTATAATACCCTTAGGTGATGTTATGTTAGAAAGATTAGAGTTATTAATAGGTGATAAAATAAATGATGTAAAAACTAAAACCATCTTAATAGTAGGTGTTGGTGGAGTGGGCGGATATGCTTTAGAAGCTCTAGTTAGATCAGGTATTTCTAACATCATAATAGTTGATAACGATAAAGTAGATATCACTAATCTTAATCGACAAATAATATCACTTAGATCCAATATTGGTGAATATAAAGTAGATGTTGCAGAAAAACGTATTAAAGATATTAATCCTGATTGTAAGGTTACTAAATATAATTTATTTTTAAATAAAGATAATACATATGATTTATTTAAAGATAACAAAATAGATTATATAGTAGATGCTTGTGATACAATGGAAGTAAAGAAAGAATTAATAAGAATTGCAACTACCAGTGGTATTAAACTTATTTCTTCAATGGGTACTGGTAATAAACTTGATCCATCTAAATTACAAATAATGGATTTAAGAAAGACTAGTTATGACCCAATAGCAAAAATACTTCGTAAATATGTTAAAGATATGCACATTAATAAAAAGGTAATGGTTGTTTGTAGTACAGAAGCTGGAGTAAAAGAAAAGATTACAACTATTCCAAGTAATTCTTTTGTACCAGCAACTGCTGGATTATTATGTGCTAGTTATATAATAAATGATATAGTAGGTGATGTATGGAAAAATTCGATTTACTAGGGAAAAAACTTGATGGTTCTGTTTTAATAATTGGTTATGATGAAGAATCAAGTTTTTCAAGAACATTCAAAAATAATAAAAGAATAACTGATGTATATTTACTTAATAATACAAGTGAAACATTATTTGGTAAAAATAGTAAAAGAAAAAAAGCATCAAACAATATTAATCCTAAAAGAAAAAGAATTAGTATTACTAAACTTGCTAAAGAGCTAAAGAAAATAAATATAGATTACTTAGTATGTAAGTTTGATACTATTAAACCATTCTTTAGAAGTTTTATTAAAAATAGTATTCTTGTAGGTAAAAAGAAAGTATATTTATTTTTAGATAATGATGATATGGATCCAAAAGAAATAGAACTAAGATATAAAAGATTTGGATTAAATGTAAATGTTACTAATCATAAAAATGAATACTTATATGAAATAGAAATAAATAACTATAAGTATCCATTTATAAAAGGACTTTTATATAATATAAGAGATTTAGGATATGATTTAGTTGAATATATAGCTAATATATTAATAGGATAAAAAACAAGCAATTTTATTTGCTTGTTTTTTCGTTTGGAATAAGTTCTATTAAATAATTAATAACTTCTTCTTTAGTATATTTATCACTATTATAAAGCCAGTACATACCTACATTTATTACTGCTCCGATAAAGAATTTAGAAATAATATCTTTAGGTATAGTAGCATCTAAGTTTTCATCATTTTTTAACTTAGTAATAACATCATTATCAATAACATCATTTATCATATCTGTTAAGATACTATTTCTATTATTAATAGCAATTGCTAAATATGTATCTCTTTCTTTTTCAATATGTGTTAAGAATATTTTAATAAGTTCAATGTAGTATTCTTTAGAAGTACTATATTTATTTTTTTCTAGTTCACTAGTAAAAGATTTTTTAAGGTTATCAAGTAAATTAGATAATAAACTATACTTATCTTCAAAGTGAGCATAGAAAGTAGTTCTATTTACTAAAGCCTTGTTACATATATCAGATACTTTTATTTCTTCAAATGTTTTTTCCTTCATCATATTTATTAAAGCATTATATAATGCTTTTTTTGTTTTTACTATTCTTAAATCATCTTTTTCCATAGTATTCCTCTTTTCGGTATATAAATATAGCACTTTGCTATACAAAAGTAAAGTTATTAAACACTTTGTTGGTTATTTATACATACATATTTATAAAATTGTTGTTTATCTAGGCATATATATTATTATGTAGTTCATTTTCTTTTTTTAAAAGATTAGAATGATTGCTGTGAAAGGAAGATAAACATGAAAAAATTAGGTGATTTTATAGTAGGTAAAAGAAAACTAATACTTATAATTACATTACTATTAATTATTCCAAGTATAATTGGTTATGCTTTTACAAAAGTAAATTTTGATATATTAACTTATTTACCAAAAGATATTGAAACTTTAAAAGGCGAAAAAATACTTACCGATGATTTTTCTTCAGGAGCATTTTCAATAATCATAACTAATAATATGAAAGATGAAAAGTTAATAGAACTTGAAAATAATATTAGAGATATTGAAACTGTAGAAAAAGTAATAAGTGTAGATGATATAACTGGAATAGGTATTCCAGTATCAGTATTACCAAGTAAAATTACTGATAGAGTTGCTAAAGAAAATGAAAGATTAATACTTGTTACTTTTAAGAATTCAACAAGTGATGATACTACATTAAACGCTGTAGAAGAAATAAGAAACCTATGTAAGGAAGAAGCTTTAGTAGGCGGAATGAGTGCTATGGTATTAGATACTAAAGAACTATTTAATAGTGAAATGCTTTTATATGTATTTATAGCAGTAATCTTTTGTATATTAGTTCTTGAATTATTCTTAGATTCTTATATAGTACCAGTACTATTAATATGTAATATAGGAGTAGCAATTCTCATTAATATGGGATCAAATATAATACTAGGAAGTATTTCATATATAACAAAAGCTATAGTAGCAATCTTACAGCTTGGTGTTACAACAGATTTTTCTATCTTCTTATATCATAAGTATGAAGCGTTAAAGAAAACTGAAAAGACTAAAGAAGTAGCAATGAGTAAAGCTATCAAAGAAACATTTACTTCTGTAATAGGAAGTAGTCTTACTACTATAGCAGGATTCTTAGCACTATGTACTATGAAACTAACACTAGGAATGGATATAGGTCTAGTAATGGCTAAAGGAGTTATTCTAGGAGTAGTATGTGTTTTAACATTATTCCCAGCCTTACTTTTAACGTTTGATAAATATATTACTAAAACTAAACATAAAGAATTACTTCCTAAATTTAATAAAGTAAATAAATTTGTTTTAAAACATTATAAGTTAATATTTATAATCTTTATTATTCTTTTAGTACCATCCTTTTTTGCTCAAAAGAAGGCGCCAGTTTATTATAAATTAGATGAATCTATTCCAGAAAGTTACGGATATAGTATGGCTACTAAAAAGTTAAGAGACGACTACGGATTAGTAACAGAAGAAATGATTCTTATAAGTAATAAAGTTCCTTCTTATGAAATAAATAAGATGACTGATGAAATAAATAATCTTGATGGAATAAGTTTTATTATTAGTCCAGATAGTTTAACTAAATATGGTATTACTGAAAGTATGATACCAGAAATGGTAGTAAACATTTATAAAAGCGATAATTATAAAATGATAATACTAGGTTCAGACTACGATATTGCAACAGATGAACTTAATAGTCAAATAGACGATGTAAATAAAATAATTAAAAAATATGATAAAGATTCTATCTTTGTTGGAGAAGGACCTCTTACAAAAGATTTAGTAAATACAACAGCAATAGATTTTGTAAATGTTAACTACTCATCAATAATAGTAATCTTTATTCTTATGGCTATTGTATTAAAATCTATATCACTTCCGGTATTACTTGTTACTGCTATAGAGTTTGCAATCTTTATAAATATGGGAGTACCTTATATAACTGGTACAGAAATACCTTTTATAGCAAGTATTGTAATAGGAACAATTCAGTTAGGAGCAACAATAGATTATGCAATACTTATGACAACTAAATACCTAGAAGAAAGAGAAAATGGTAAAGATAAAATTAGTTCTATAAAAGAATCACTTAATACTTCAGTACCATCTATATTTGTTTCAGCAATGTGTTTCTTTGCTGCAACAATAGGCGTAGGTATTATTTCTAAAATAGATATGATAGGTTCTTTATGCAGACTAATATCTAGAGGAGCAATTATAAGTATGATAGTAGTAATGATGGTAGTCCCATCTATACTAATATTATTTGATAAATTAATAATGAAAACAACAATACTTAAGAAAGGAAAGTGTTAATATGAAGAAAGATATAATGAAAAAAGGAGTAATTTCTTTATTAGTACTAAGTATGCTTAGTACTCCGGTAAGTAGCTATGCTTTAACTAAAGAGGAAACTGTTTATAGTAAATTAAATACAGATGGTTCTTTTAAAAAGACTTTAGTAAATGAACATTACTATAATGAAAATAAAGATAGGACTTTAGAAGATTTAACTGATTTAAAAAATATCATTAATATAAATAGTGATAGTAAAGTAACTATAAATAATAATAAAGTAGTAATGAACTCTAATGGAGAAGATATCTATATTCAAGGAGAGACAGATAAAGAGTTACCTATAAGTGAAATGATTACTTATAAATTAAATGGTAAAGATATAAAACTAGATGATTTACTAGGTAAAAGTGGTAATGTTGAAATTACAATTAAATATACTAATAATGATAAGAAGTTTACATATATAAATGGTAAAGGAGAAACATTATATACACCTTTTGTAGTATCAACAGTAACAAGTTTTAAAGGTGATAATAATAGTAATTTAAATATAACAAATGGTAGAGTTATAGATAACGGAATAGGGTATACTATAGTAGCACTTTCTACTCCAGGTTTATATGAAAGTTTAAATTTAAAAGAACTAAAAGGTTTAGATGAAGTAAAAATTACTATGGATACTAAAAGCTTTGAACTACCTACAATATATTCAGTTGCAACTCCTAAAGTAATTGATAGAGAAGATTTAGATATTTTTAATAAATTAGATTCAGCATACTCTGATATAGATAAACTTGGTAGTGCTATGAAAGAATTAAAAGAAGGATCTGAAACAATTCTAGAAAACTTAAATAAAGTAAGTGATGGTTCTTCTAAAATATTTGAAAGTTTAACTATAGTACTAGATAACTTAGATAAGATTAGTAATGGAGTATTATCTTTAGATGAAGGTCTTACTAAAGTAGTATCTGGTTTAGAAAGTTCTAAAGAAGATTTTGATAAAATAAGTTCAAAATTAGAAGATATTAAAAAAATAGAAGAAGCCAACTCTCAGTATATAAATGGTTTAAATACCATTAAAACAAGTTATGAAAAATTATCTTCAATACCATATGAATATTTAAATGAAGAGCAAAAACTTCAGTTAAATACATTAAAATTTACATATGATAGTTTTAATTTAGGAAATGAAAATAGTTTAATAAATGTACTATCTTTAAATAATAATGCTTTTGAAGAAATGATATCTGCATTTTCAAAAGTAAGTAATGCTTTAAATACATTAAACACTTATTTACCAGTATTAAAAGGTGGAGCTGATACATTAAGTGAAGGAACTTTAAAACTTAAAGAAGGAGTATCTATATTAAATAGCAAGATGAGTGAACTTAGTGATGCATCTTTAAAAATAACTGGTGGTATGGATTCATTTAATAATGGATTAAATGAATTTAATATAAAAGGAATTACTCCTATAATAAATATTAAAAATCAAACTAAAGATTTAACTAGTAAGTTAAGAAAACTAGAAGAGTTAAGTAATAATTATCAAAGTTTTTCTTTAAAAGATAATAATACTAAATCAAGTACAAAGATTATTTTAGTATCAGAAGGTAAATCTATACCTAAACAAACTAAGAAAGTTGAAGTATCTAAAAAGAAAGAAAATTTCTTTGAAAGATTATTTGATTTATTTAAATAAGACCATGCAAATGGTCTTTTATATTGTTTTTTAATAGTAAATTTGATAAAATAATTAATAGTTAGTTTAGGGTGATGATATGTATTTAAAAGAGATAATAACACACGGTTTTAAATCATTTGCTGATAAAATAGAAATTGACTTAGATAAGGGGATTACAGGTATCGTAGGGCCTAATGGATCTGGTAAAAGTAATGTAGTAGACGCTGTTAGATGGGTACTTGGTGAACAATCTATAAAATCACTTCGTGGTAGTGATAACATGAGTGATGTAATATTCTCTGGATCTAAATCAAGAAATCCTTTAAATGTTGCTTCAGTAGCCCTAGTATTTGATAATAGTGATCACTATTTACCTCTAGATTTTAATGAAGTATCTATTAAAAGAAGGGTATATCGTGATGGTACTAATGAATATTTTATTAATAATGAGAAATGTAGATTAAAAGACGTAACTGATTTACTACTAGATACTGGTATAGCTAAAGAAAGTTTTAATATCATATCTCAAGGTAAGATAGATGAAATACTTTCTAATAAACCACAAGATAGAAGAGTAGTATTTGAAGAAGCAGCAGGAGTTTTAAAATATAAAAAGAGAAAAGAAGAAGCTTTAAGAAAACTAGATAAAACACACGATAATATGGATCGTGTAGAAGATATAATAGGAGAACTTGAAAAACAAGTAACACCTTTAAAAGAGCAAAAAGAAAAAGCTTTAGAATATTTAGATGTTAAAGAAAACTTAGAACAAATAGAAGTAGCACTTCTTGCTACAGATATTACTAATATTAATGAAGAATATAAAAATAAAAAAGCTTTAATAGAAAAACTTAATACTGAGCTTTTATCACTTAATACTTCTAGTAGTGGTAGTGAAGCTAAAATAACTGAATTAAAAGCTAAAATAGATGTTTTAAATAGTTCATTATCAAATAAACAAAAAGAACTACTTGATGCAACTGCAAATGTTGAAAAAATAAATGGACGTAAAAACATTATTTTAGAAAGAAAAAAATATGAAGTAGATAATACTAAACTTCATAACAGTTTAATTGAAAATAAAGAAAAGATTTTAAAATTAGAAACCGATATAGCAAGTACTACTGATAGTTTAAAATCTAAAAAAGAAGATTTAGAAGAGTTAAAGAAGAAGTGCTTTAAACAAGAAGAAGTATTAAATGAACAAAAGATACTTAGAAATAAACTTGATAGTGCATTATCAAGTGAGTATAAAAATAGAGGTATTATTAAATCTAAAATAGAAGTACTTAAAGATAATATAGAAAATAATAGTTTACTTCCAAGTTCTGTTAAAATGATACTTAATAATCCTAAACTTACAGGAATACATAATGTACTTGGTAATCTAATTGAAATGTATGAATCTTACTCACTAGTTATTTCAACTATACTAGGAGCATCTTCATCTAATATCGTAGTAGATAATGAAATGTGTGCTAAAGAAGCAATTAATTATTTAAAAAATAATAATTTAGGAAGAGCAACATTCTTCCCGCTTAATGTAATAAAGGCTAAAGGAGTAGAACAAGAAATGCTTAATATAGCAAGAATTACTCCTGGATTTATTGCTATTGCTTCATCTTTAGTATCATATGATAAGAAATACTACGGAGTAGTAGAAAATCAACTAGGTAATGTAATAGTTGCTAAAGATATAGATAGTGCTAACTTAATTAGTAGAAAGATTAACTATAGATATAGAGTAGCAACACTTGATGGTAATATGATTCATGTAGGTGGTTCTATTACCGGAGGAGCAAAACTTCAAACCAAGAATACTATTACTTTAAAATATGATTTAGAAAACTTAATAAAAGAAGAAAAAACTTTAGAAGAAAATATATCTAGAATAGAAGATGATATAAATATATCTGATAACGCAATAGCATCTGAATCAGACAAATTATATTTATTTACTAAAAATAGAAATATTCTAAATGATGAAATCAATTCTAAAGAAAATGCTATCACAGAGCTTATTAGTATGTTAGATGATTTAAAACATGAACAAGTAAGTATAAATAATATGCTTGGAGGATCTTTATCTAAAGAAGAAGATGATATCTTAAAAGAATATTATGAAGCAGTTAAATATAGAGACTTAGTTGCAAATGATGTATCATCTATTACAAGTGAAAGAGACAC
Organism: Bacilli bacterium; assembly: GCA_016283075.1. Taxonomy (GTDB): domain Bacteria; phylum Bacillota_I; class Bacilli_A; order RF39; family UBA660; genus RGIG4266. The sequence continues at coordinate 46,140 of JAEEMF010000040.1, forward strand.
AGTATCTGAAGAACTTGCTGAATTTGAACATAACTTAAGAACTGAAAATAGTGCTTATAATGCTAAAGCAAAAGAACTTAATAATTTAGAAATAGAAACTAATCGTATGGATGTTAAACTTGATACAATGCTTAATACTTTAAATGAAACATATAATATGACATATGAAAAAGCATCTAAAGATTATGTACTTACTTTACCAATAGATGAAGCTAGAACTAAAGTAAATAGTTTAAGAAGAAAGTTAAGAGATATTGGTATGGTAAACCTTGCTGCTATAGAAGAATATGATGCAGTAAGTACAAGATATGAATTCTTAATAAGTCAAAAAGAAGATCTTATTAAAGCAGAACAAACTTTAAAAGAAATCATTACTGAAATGGACAATGTAATGAAAGAAGACTTTGTTAAGACATTTGAAATTATTAAAGAGAACTTTAGTAAAACATTTAAAGATTTATTTGGTGGAGGAGAAGCAATGCTTAGCCTTACTGAACCAGATAATATTCTTGAAACAGGTATTGATATAATTGCATCACCTCCAGGAAAGAAGATGACAAAGATATCTTTATTATCAGGTGGAGAAAAAACATTTACGGCAATTAGTTTACTATTTGCAATATTAAAGAGTAGACCAGTACCTTTCTGCATCCTAGACGAAGTAGAAGCTGCTCTAGATGATGTAAATGTAAATAGTTTTGGTAAATACTTATCAACACTATCTAATATGACACAATTCATTTTAATTACACACAAGAAAAAGACTATGGAATTTGTAAATAATCTATATGGAATTACAATGCAAGAATCCGGAGTATCTAAACTTGTAAGTGTTAAATTAGAAGAACTTAAATGAAATGAAGAACCTAAGTAGGGAACCTTAGTAATAATACTGATAAAGGTCCATAAAAATACTGATTTTTTGCAAAAAAATTCTTGCATAATAATTTCTTATATGGTATATTATAAGAGCAGTGTTAGAAATGGACCTTTAGCTCAGTTGGTTAGAGCATCCGGCTCATAACCGGGCGGTCGTAGGTTCGAGTCCTACAAGGTCCACCATTTCTATAAGTGCGAGTGTGGCGAAATTGGCAGACGCGCTAGACTTAGGATCTAGTGTCTTACGACATGGGGGTTCAAGTCCCTTCACTCGCACCACTAAGAATTAAACGAACCAATGGTTCGTTTTTTTGTGCCAAAAAAAGGATATAAGAAAGTTTTACCGTATCATATAAATAAGGAGGTAAAACGATGAATTATTATAATGAGATAAAAAATAAAATAATTGATAATGAAATATATTCTAAGGTTAAGGATTATTTAAAAGAAAGACATAAAGTTGTAACATATTTTGAAATTGGGAAGTTACTTGATGAAGCGGGTGGAAAATATGGTGATAATATAATAGATAATTATTCGAAAAGATTAGTTGCTGAGTTTGGAAAAAAATATGATGGAAGAACATTACGACGTATTAGGCAATATTATAGAACGTTCAAGGATGAAAAGTGGGCGCCGCTGGCGACCAAATTATCTTGGAGTCATTATTCGGAATTATTGTCGTTAAAGGATGAAAATAAAATAATGTATTATATTAATGTTTCTTTAGAAAAAAGATTATCGAAACGCGAATTGAGGGAAATAATAAGGAGTAATGAATATGAAAGATTATCAATAGAAACAAGAAATAAATTAATAGCTAATGTTAAGACGGATATTAAGGATTTGATACCTAATCCTATTTTAATTAGAAATCATAATAACATAGGAATAGTTACTGAAAAAGCATTACGTCAGTTAATTTTGGAAGAAATCGAACCATTTATGAAAGAACTAGGTAGTTCATTTAGTTTTATAGGTAGTGAATATAAAATTAAAATAGGAGATAGAAACTATTATATTGATATATTATTATTTAATATTGAATATAACTGTTACGTTGTTGTTGAATTAAAAATAACTGAATTCAAAGTTGAATATATTTCACAGGTACAAAAATATATGAATTATGTTGATTGCAATATAAAAAAACATTGTAATAATACAATAGGAATATTAATATGTAAAAGAGAAAATAAATTTGTTATGGAGTATTGTTCTGATGAAAGAATTGCAGTTAGAGAGTATAAGCTTGTGTAACAAAGAATAAAATTTGAAATTCGACTCTTGTTTATAATCAAATAATGTATTATGATTATAATAGAGGAGGATTAGAATGAAGAAATATTTAAAAGTTATTACACTTTGCTTAATGGCTGTATTATTACTTTCTGGATGTACAATGAAAGCAGAATACGGAATTGTAGTAGAGAAAAACAAAAATGTTAAATTTGAAATTATTAGTGCTCAAGATGATGAACTTCTTGATTCATTAATGAACATGGCATCAAGTGATGAGTCTGAAAGTGAATCAGATGAAAGTGAATCAGATGAAAGTGATTCAAGCGAAAAAACTTATACAGATGCAGAAAGATGGGCATATCTAGAAAGTCAAAGAGAAAATGATGATAATAAAGATAAGTATAAAGATTATACTGTAACAAAATATGAAAAAGATGGATATAAAGGATATGTTTATACTAAGACTTTAGGAAAGATTGATGATTTAGTTTCAGAAGATGGTGCTAAAGTTGAATTAGATGAAAGTAACACAAGTAAGTTCTTTAAAAAGGACGGAAACAAATATAGTTTAAATATTAAATTAAGTGATGAAGAAAGTGAACAAATGAGTCAGTATTCATCATCAGTAATGTTTGATATTAAATTAAGAGTTACTTTACCTAAGGAAGCAATTTCTAATAATGCAACTACAGTAGAAGGAACAACTTATATTTGGGATTTAACAAAAACACAAGATATTAATTTGACTTTTGATTTTGGACCAGATTTAACTTTTATAGCTATATGTGCAGGAGCAGGATTATTAGTTGTAGTTATAATTTTAGTTCTTGTTATTACTTTAAGTAAGAAGAAAAATAAAAATACTACTAATGAAGTAGCAGCTGCTCCAGTAGAAACTCCAGTATCTCCGGTAACACCTGTTACTCCAGAAACTGTTCCTACTGAGCCAACACCTGTTGCAACAAGTGCTCCAGTTATGCCTGCTGAGCCAGTTCAACCAGTTCAACCGGTAGTTCCAGAAGTACCAGTAGTACCAGTTGCACCAGTACAAGAACCAGTAGCACCAGCTCCAGTACAACCTGCTACACCAGTAGCTCCAGAAGTACCTGTAGTACCAGCTACTACTGATGCTAATAATAATCAAGTAAATGAGTAAACTGTTAGTTATCTAACAGTTTTTTATTTTATATATTGACAGGGGGAAAAATCATGGTTTATAATGAAGGTGACTTTTGCGAAGACCATATTTTATAATGTTATATTTATAACTACATGAAAATGTGGTTTTTTGCGTTGTTGGAAGGAGGATAAACGTGATTGAAGTCAAACATCTGTGTAAGACATTTAGAGTGCTTAAAAGGAAAGGGGGAATTCGGGCAACTCTTAAAACGTTCATCAAAAGAGATTATACATACATAAAAGCTGTTGATGATGTATCTTTCTCCATTAAAAAAGGAGAAATAGTTGGTTATATTGGTCCTAACGGAGCAGGTAAATCAACTACTATTAAAATGCTTACTGGTATTTTAAATCCTGATAGTGGATCAGTTAGAGTAGGAGGTATTGATCCATTTAAAGACCGAAAAAAATACGTTAAGAATATTGGCGTAGTATTTGGTCAAAAATCCCAGTTATGGTGGGATATTCCTGTTATAGATTCTTTTAACTTACTTAGAGATATCTATAAAATAGATAAAGAAGAATATGAAAAGAATTTAAATGAACTAGTTTCTCTTCTTAAACTTGAAAATATTATTAACACCCCTGTAAGACAATTAAGTTTAGGACAAAGAATGAAATGTGAACTAGTAGCATCACTTCTTCATAGTCCATCTATATTATTCTTAGATGAACCAACAATAGGACTTGATGCTGTATCTAAGGTAGCACTTAGAAAATTTATAAAAGATATTAATCAAAGAAAACAAGTAACAATAATACTTACCACTCATGATATGAGTGATATAGAAGCTCTATCTAATAGAGTAATAGTTATAGGTAAAGGTAAAAAATTATATGATGGTTCTTTATCTAAACTAAAAAAAGATTTTGGAAATTCCAAAATACTCGAAATTATATATAACAAACTAGATAAGATTCCAGAAGGAATTGATGTAATTAAGAAAACAAATAATAGTATTCTTATTAATATAGGAGATAACTCTTCTAGTGACATAATAGCTAAGTTTGTTAAAGTATGTGAAGTTAAAGATATAAATATATATGAAGATAATATAGATAATATAATTCTAAAACTATACAAGGAATATAATCTATGATAGGTTATTTATCTTATTTTAAAGTAAGATTAATAGCAGGTCTTCAATATAAAGTATCTGCTATTGCAGGACTTGCTACTGCATTTTTCTGGGCTATAATGTTCTGCTGTATATATGGTGCATTTTATAGTAATGCTACTATACCTGATATGAGTTTTAAAGCTATTATTACTTATACATGGCTTAAACAAGCATTTTTATCACTTACTTATATGAATGATAGAGATAGCGAAATACTTAATAGTATTACTGATGGTACAGTAGCATATGAACTTGCTAGACCATATAATTTATTTAGCTGGTGGTATATAAAAATACTAGCTCATAAATTCTCAGCTGCATTTTTAAAGTTTTTGCCAGTCATTTTAGTAGGACTTATAATGCCTAAACCATATAATTTATCTTTACCAAATAGTTTTCCTAGTTTTATATTATTTGTTATATCTTTAATATTAGGAGCAGTACTTCTATGTGGAATACTTATGATTATTCATTCTATAGCATTCTTTACTATTAACCATAAAGGTATATTTAGTATTTCTACTAATGTAATGATGCTACTATCTGGATTTGTTATTCCTATACCACTACTACCTAATATTGTACAAAAACTAACATTTTATTTGCCATTTAGACTACTATCTGATTCATCATATCGAATTTATTCTGGTAATATAAATATTCCTGATGCTATATTTGATATTAAACTCCAACTAATATGGATAGTAATTATTATTGTTATAGGATACCTTATTATGAATAAAGCTTTAAAGAAAGTATCAGTACAAGGAGGTTAATATGTTTAAATATATAAAAATGCATTTTAAATCCTCTATAGAATATAAGGTATCATTTATATTATTATCTATATCTCAGTTATTTAATTTAATATTTTCTGTAGTAGTAATTTTATCTTTATATAATAAGTTTGGAGTACTTAAAAATATCAATATTTATCAGTGCTTATTATCACTATCTCTAATAGATTTAGGATTTTATATCGCCGAATTTACTTTTAGAGGTTTTGATACTTTCCATAAAATAATTAAAAAAGGTAATTTTGATATATTATTAATAAGACCTGAAAATTTATATTTACAAATACTAGGTAGTGAATTTGAACCTACAAAGTTTTCAAGATTATTAACAGGTTTTGGACTTTTAATATATGCTTTTATAAAAAATGGTTTATATACTAATATAGCTAATTACTTTATAACACTTCTATGTTTAGTATGCTGCGTTATATTATATGCAAGTATTTTAATATTCGGAGCAGCAGTATCATTTTATACAATAGATGGAATAGAATTCATTAATATATTTACTTATGGTACTAGAGAAATAGGAGAGTATCCTATGGGAATATTTAGTAAAAGAGTAATATTACTATTTACTTTCTTTATTCCAATAGCATGTATAAATTACTATCCACTTTTATATATGTTTAATAAAGAAAGTAATCCTTTATTTATACTTACTCCATTTGCAGTACTAATAGTATCTTTAATATCAATTTTATTCTTTAATTTTTCACTTAAACATTACCAAAGTAGTGGATCATAAAAAAAGAAGCATTAGCTTCTTTTTTTGTGTTTATTCATAAATATAAAAATTACTATAAATAGTAGGGTAAATCCTGTAACAATTAAGTACATAGAGTTAATAGATACATAATTATTAAGTAGTTTTATCTTACAGTCGAAAGCTTTTTTAAATCCATCTATTAGTTCTTCTGGTAAGTGTTGATTTCTCATTTCTCTAAATGATGAAGAAAGTGCATGATTTCTTAAAAGGGAAGTACCATATGTTCCTGGAAGGAATGATATTACTTTTTGAAGACCTTTACCAAATGAACTAATTGGCATATATGCTCCGCAAATAAAACCATATCCAGCACTTATTATAGTACCAACAGCAGATACTTGTCCTTGTGTTGATAAATTAAAGTTAATTACTGATGATAATGATGTACCAAATAAAGTAAGTAATAATAAATCAAGTACAATATTTAACATATCATTAATATTCATATATGTACCAAAGAAATGAGCATATATAAAGCATACTATTGTTACAGTAAAGTTAACAATAAATGTTGAGATAAATGTAGAAACAAAATAACTAAGTCCAATAGTAAATTTACTTATTGGAGTAATATTTATATCTTTAATAGTTTTTTCTGCTTTATCTTGTACCATTAAAAGGTTTGAAGTAAAGGCTACTGTTATACAGCTAACCGCAAGTAAGGAAGAAATAAGTTGTCCTCCTACAAGAGAGTTTAGTAGTTTATCAGTATATTTAAATCCTTCTGGGAATGCATTAATAAAACTATCTTTAAATACACCTGATAAGAATGTTACATATAAAACAAGAAGTATTATTGGAGTAATAAGTGAAGTAAAGAACATTTTTTTATCTGAGAAATATACTTTTATATTTCTTTTAGTAAGACTAATTAATTTATTCATTATTCATCCTCCAATTCATATCCAGTTGCATTTAAGAATACATCATCCATTTTACCTTTAATTACTTCATAATCTTTAAATAAATCTTTATTCTTTATTATTAAGTCAGTTGCTTCTTTTAAATCTTTTACTATTATTTTAAAACCATCTCTTACCTTTTTATAAGATTTATCAAGTTTTTTAATATTCTCTTCATCTACGTTATAAATATATACGGTATCACTAGCATATTTATTTTTAAGTTCAAGAGGTGTTCCTTCTGCAATAGTAGTACCTTTATCAAGAATAACTATATAATCAGAATCAGCAGCTTCCTCCATATAATGTGTAGTTAAAAAGATAGTTAAGTTCTTTTCCTTACGAAGATTATTTAAAACCTTCCAAATACTTTTTCTAGTTCCTGGATCTAGTCCAGTAGTAGGTTCATCTAGAATAAGAATACTAGGATTATGAATAATAGCTCTTGCTATATCAACTCTTCTTCTTTGACCTCCAGATAATTTAGAAATAGGTTGTTTTTCTATTTCTTTTAAGTTAAATAGTTTAGATAATTCTTCATATCTATCTAAAAAATCTTTACCAGTAATATTATATAAAGAAGCTTTTATTTTTAAATTATCATAAACACTAAGAGATTTATCTAAAAGAGAATCTTGGAATACTACACCAATCTTTTCTTTAAGAGAAGTATTATTTCCATCTACTTCTTCACCACATACTTCGATACTTCCAAAGTCTTTAGAAAGCTCCCCACATATCATATTAATAGTAGTAGATTTACCAGCACCATTAATACCTAGGAAAGAAAAAAATTCTCCTTCTTTAACAAGAAAACTTAGATTATTAACAGCTTTTAAACTACCATAACTTTTACTAACTTTATCAATTTTAATTATGTTATTCATATAATCACCACCACCATTTTATCATATATTGACTAATTATATGTAATAAATATATAATTTTGATATAAGGTAGAATACGAGGTGATAGATAATGAAGATCTTTTTAAATAAAAATAAAACACTATTTTTAGTACTTTGGGTTTCTTTATTATCAGCATCTGTAGCATTTGCATCTAGTATAATTGCCTCAGAAGTAGGGTATACTCCTAGTGATTCTACTTGGTCAGTTACTAATGTTCAACAAGCAACTGATAGTTTATACTTAAGTGTAACAAGAAAAAATCCTATTGGGGAAATAATTGCATATATGGGAACAATAGTCCCAGAATATTTTTTAGCATGTGATGGTACTGTTTATAATATTAGTGATTATCCATATCTTGCTGAACAAATAAAAACTAATTTTGGAAGTTACAATAATTTTGGTGGAAATGGTACTACTACCTTTGCAGTGCCAGATTTAAGAGGAGAATTCCTTCGTGGTACTGGAACAAACTCTCATTTAAACCAAGGTAATGGTCCTTCGGTAGGGGTACATCAAGATGCAACAGGAATAAGACAAAGTGTTGACTGGGGATGGGCTATTTATACAACTGATATTGATTCACAATTCAATAATCAAACTGTAAATGTTCTTTCTAATAAATCAACAACAGCAAGTAGTTCTTATTTTACCGTAAGACCTACTAACACAGGTGTAATGTATGCAATTAGGTATGAGTAGGTGCAATATGAAGAAGGTTAGTTTTATCATATTACTTATTATTTCTACTATATCAGTTGTATTTGCTTATAGTACACTTGCTTCAGAAATAAGTTATAATTTAAGTGGTTCTAAATGGTCTACTTCAAATATTCAAGAATCAACTGATAGTTTATATTACGATTTTAAAAGAAGACCTTCTATAGGACAAATAGTAGGATATATGGGAACAGTAGTTCCAGATAATTTTTTAGAGTGTGATGGTTCTATTTTAAATATAAGTGATTATCCTCATTTAGCAGAGCACTTTGAAGATGAATTTGGTAGTAGTAATTATTTTGGCGGAGATGGATCTATGACATTTGCTCTTCCTGATTTAAGAGGAGAGTTTTTAAGAGGATCCACTAGTACTGTAAGTCCAGGAACTCATCAAGATGCAAGCTTACCTAATATTAAAGGAAGATTAGTTCCTAACTTAAATGCTACTTCTACAATAAGAATTCTTGGAGGAGGTGGCGGAGCTATTACCATAAGTGGTAGCTCAGGTAAACACGCTTATGTATCTGCTATAAATGGGTCATATAATGTAGCAAATTCTGATCTTGTTTTTGATGCATCTAGATATAGCTCTGTTTATCAAAATGGTGCAGAAGCGCGTCCTACTAATACTTCAGTTTTATATGTTATTAGATATAAGTAGCAAGGATTCTTCCTTGCTTTTTATTTTGTATATTTATATAATTAATGTATAAGATAGAAGGTGATGAAAAAATGAAAAACTTTTTAAAGAAAAATTATTTTGGTTTTTTTATCGGAATCATTTTTTCATCAGTTTTTATAGTATACGCTTCTAGTTATATAGCAAGTGCTGTAGGATTTACTTCTATAGATAGCTCTTGGAACGTAGATAATGTTAAAGAAGCTACTGATAGCTTGTATTATAAAGCTATAGAAAATTACCCTGTTGGAGAAATAATAAGTTTTATGGGAGTAAATGCTCCTGAATACTTTCTTGCTTGTGATGGTACTGTTTATAATATAAATGATTATCCACTTCTTGCTGAGCAAATAAAAACTAATTTTGGTGATTACAACTTTTTTGGCGGAAATGGTACTACTACATTTGCGGTACCTAATTTAAGTGGTGAGTTTCTAAGAGGAGCAACTAGCACCGTAAGCGCAGGAACTCATCAAGATGCAAGCTTACCTAATATAAAAGGTAAATTAGTTCCTAACTTGCACGCTACTACTGCTGTAGGTTTGATTGGATCAGGAAATGGTGTTTTTACAATGAGTGGTAGTTCCTGGGAACACTCTCGTACCACTAATATAAATGGTTCGTATGATGTAGCAAACTCAGATATTACGTTTGATGCATCTAGATCAAATTCTACTTATCAAGATGGAGCAGAGGCAAAACCTGCTAATACCTCAGTTTTATATATTATTAGATATGAATAGCAAGGAGTATCCTTGCTTTTTATTTGGTATATTTATATAATTAGTGTATAAGGTAGAAATTGGGTGATGCAAATGAAAAACTTTTTAAAGAATAATTTCTTAGGTTTCTTTATAGGAATCATTTTTTCATTTGTCTTTATATTTACTATGTCTATATATATAGCAAGTAATCCTTCCTTTTCTTCTAAAAAAACATTTTTAATGATTGAAAATAGTAAACTTACAGATGGTTCTTTAGCTTCAGTTACTAAAAAATATCCAGTAGGAGAGATAATAACTTATATGGGAACACATACTCCTAATTATTATTTAGCTTGTGATGGTACTACATATAATATAGTTGATTATCCGCTTTTAGCAAATCACATTGAAACGGAGTTTGGAAGTAAAAACTTCTTTGGAGGAAATGGTACTACTACATTTGCAGTACCAGATCTTAGAGGAGAGTTTCTTCGTGGTACTGGAACTAACTCTCACACTGGGCAAGGAAATGGTTCTAGTGTAGGAACTCATCAAACAGCATCTTTACCTAATTTAAAAGGTAAATTTGTAACTAGTTTACATGCTACTAATACTTCTCCTTTATTTGCTTCAGGGCATGGTGCATTTTTACTTAGTGGTAGTTCATGGGAGCACTCTAGAATATCTAGTATAAGTGGTGCAACAAATGTTGCTGATTCAGATGCACTTTTTGATGCATCTAGATCAAGTTCTGTTTATCAAGATGACGCTGAAGTTAGACCAACTAATACTTCAGTACTATATGCAATTAGATATGAATAGCAAGGATGAATCCTTGCTTTTTAATTGACAAAAATATATAATATATTTTATAGAGTAGGAGTGTGTAGAATGAAGAAATATTTCAAAAAAGAATATCTTTTTATTATATCTGTAATATTTTTGACTTCTATTACAACTCTTGCATTTAGTTATGACGCTAGGGATGTTGGATACACTCCTAGTGATGTTAATTGGAATGTAGATAATGTTAAAGATGCTACTGATAGTTTGTATTATAGTATTAAAGGTAAAAGCCCTATTGGGGAAATAATTGCATATATGGGTACTAATGCTCCAGAGTATTTTTTAGAGTGTGATGGTACTGTTTATAATATAAGTGAGTATCCATATCTAGCGGAACAAATTAAAAGAGAATTTGGCTCTTATAGTAAGTTTGGTGGAAATGGTACAACAACATTTGCTGTTCCTGATTTAAGAGGAGAGTTTCTTCGTGGTCGAGGAACAAATAGTCATGCTAATCAAGGTAGTGGCGCAAATGTAGGTATTCATCAAGATGCAACACTACTTCCATATTATTATAAATTTTATGACAATTCTTTATATGGTGTTCAATTTGATGGACCTACATCAACTACATATATAACAGATCCAGATGTAGTAAAGGTTGGTAGTGGTTATTATTCTAATTTTTATCAAGATAGTGGTGGACCATATTCAAATATATCTCTAACTTTTACAACAAGACCTACAAATACATCTATATTATATGCAATAAGGTATGAATAGGGGGATACTGTGAAGAACTTTAAGAAAATAGTTATTAATACATTTTTAATAATCATTCTTTCTTTTTTTACAACGTATGCCTTTAACTATGTTGTAGGTAAAAAGAAAGAATCATATGTCTATAATAATAGGAGTTTAATGTCAGGGACATCATATGGTTTTAGTAGAAGAAGTCCGGTTGGGACAATTATTTCTTATATGGGAGAAAGTGCTCCTGAATCTTTCCTTGAATGTGATGGAAAAGTTTACAATATAAAAGATTACCCATACCTTGCTGAGCAAATTAAAAGTGAATTTGGTTCTTATAATAAATTTGGAGGAAATGGTACGACAACCTTTGCTGTACCTGATTTAAGAGGAGAGTTTTTAAGAGGTAGGGGTACTAATAGTCATACTAAACAGGGTAGTGGCTCTATTGTTGGAACACATCAAGATGCAACGGTATTACCTTATTATGCTGTATATTCATCTAGTGTTTATATTTATGGACCTTCAGTAACGTATGTGGGAGATAATTTCGATTATCGAAATGTTGGTTCTGGTTATTATTCTAATATTTATCATGATTATGGTAATACTTCCTCAAATACAAGTATGTCATTTTCTCTTAGGCCAACAAATACTTCAGTATTATATGCAATTAAATATGAGTAAAATAAAAAATGGTTCATTATTTGAACCATTTTGTTTTGCCTCTATATGTAATCTCATTTGTATTTGGATTATATAATAAAGAATGACTTCCTTGTAATCTAGCATGTACTTGATAAATGAGTGTTGAATTAACTTCAAATGTATATTTTTTAGCAAGTGCATCTCTTACATAAGTTAACCATTTTTCACTTGCTACTTTTCTACTTTCTGGAGTAGCCATATAGTGAATTGTCTGTTTATTCATTACTTTATTTTCTCTTACAAGTTTATTTTCTTCTTCATCAAGTATTTCTTCATTACATTTAATAAAACCATATGCATTTGCGGCAGCAAATAGCATATCTACTGTATCAAAGTCATCTTGACTTTCTATTTTAAGCCATGGATTACCTTTAAATGATACTATTTCTGGAAGAGTAACTCTTTCACCTTCATTTAATTTATGAAGTTCTGATTCCATTAAAGGTTCAATAACTTTTTCAATTCCAGCATATAATTTAGTTTTATCAAATTTATATATATTTTGATGTAAGATACTATATCCATTTACTGTTTGATGTCCTTTTTTAACATCAAGCATATCTAATAAATTGTTTTTTAATACCTTTTTATCCATAATATCGCCCCTTTTTTGAAGTTGGGTAATATTATATTATATTTATTATATTTGTCAAATTTGCTATAATAAACATGGTGATTTTATGAGTTATATATTATTTCATATTCCGCACTCATCACTTAGAGTTCCTAGTAGGTATTATAAGTATAGTTTAGTCTGTAGAAGCTATATTGATGAGACTAAAAGAGTGCTTGCAGATTTAGATGTAGATAAACTAATACCTAGTAAATGTAATAAGTTAATCTTTAAATATTCTAGAATCTTTTGTGATGTGGAAAAGTTTAAAGATGATTCTAAAGAAATAATGAGTAAAAAAGGAATGGGAGTAATATATACTAAGGATTTAGATAGAGATATCTTTAATCCTAGTAAGAAATATAAAAGTAACATAATAAAATCATATTATGATAAATATCATGATAAACTTAATAAAGTAGTATCTACTACTTTAAAAAAATATAATAAGTGTTTAATAATAGATTTACATAGTTTTAGTGATATTGCTATGGAAAAGTTATTTGGGTATAAGGATACTCCTGATATATGTATAGGAGTAGATCCTAAATATACTAGTAAAGAACTTGCTGATATGGTTACAAACTTCTTTATAGATAAAGGTTACTCAGTTAAAATAAATTATCCTTATAGTGGTACTATTATTCCTAATAAGTACTTTTATAAAGAAGAAAAAAGACTTGAATCTATTATGATTGAAATAAATAAGAGATTATATCTAGAAAATAATTATGAAATAAAGAAAGATATTGATATTTTATATAAAAAATTATTAAAAAAATGATATAATTTATAGAAAGAAAAGGACGTGATTATATGAAAATATATAATACATTAACTAGAAATATAGATGAATTTAAATCAAACAGTGAAGGTATTGTAAAAATGTATACATGTGGTCCTACTGTATATCATTATGCACATATAGGTAACTTAAGAAGTTATGTTATGGAAGATGTACTTGAAAAGAGTTTAATGTACTTAGGATATAAAGTAGATAGAGTAATGAATATTACTGATGTAGGGCATTTAACTAGTGATGCTGATGCTGGTGAAGATAAAATGGTTAAAGGAGCTAAAAGAGAAGGTAAAACTGTTTTAGAAATAGCTAAGTATTATACTGATTGTTTCTTTGAAGATTTTAAAAAGTTAAATATTAAGAAACCAGAAACAGTAGTACCAGCAACTTCTTTAATACCAGAATATATACATATGATAACTGTACTTCTTGAAAAAGGGTATGCTTATATAGCAGGTGGAAATGTATATTTTGATACATCTAAACTTGATGAATATTATAAACTTACTAATCATACAGTAGATGATTTAAAAGAAGCAGTAAGAGAAGATGTAGAAGTAGATGAAAATAAAAAGAATAAGAATGACTTTGTTCTTTGGTTTACTAAATCTAAATTTGAGGAGCAACAACTTAAATGGGATTCTCCTTGGGGAGTAGGATATCCTGGATGGCATATTGAATGCTCTAATATAGCACTTAAATATCTAGGAGAATACCTTGATATTCACTGTGGTGGTGTAGATAATATATTCCCTCATCATACTAATGAAATAGCTCAAACTGAGTCTTATACTGGTCACAAATGGTGTAATTATTGGTTCCATGTAGAACACTTAAATAATAAAACTGGAAAGATGAGTAAGAGTACTGGTGAATTCTTAACACTTAGTGTACTTGAAAATAAAGGATATAATCCTTTAGCATACCGTTTATTCTTACTTGGTAGTCATTATCGTAAGGTATTACTATTTAGTTATGAAGATATGGATTCAGCAGAAAACACATATAATAAACTTAAAAATAAAGTATTAAATCTTAAAAAAGATGGAGAAGTATCTAATACTTCTAAATATCAAGAAGAATTTAAAAAAGCTATTGATAATGATTTAAATACTGCATCTATGCTTACAGTACTTTATGATGTATTAAAAGCTGATGATTTAAATGATGCTTCTAAATTATATTTAGTAGAAGATTTTGATAAAGTATTATCTTTAGATTTAACTAAAGAAGATAAAAAAGAAATTGATTCTGACTTAGAAAAATATATTTTAGAAAAAATAGAAGAAAGAAAAAATGCAAAAGCTAATAAAGATTTTGCACTTGCTGATTCTATTAGAGAAGAATTACTTTCTAAAGGTATTATTTTAAAAGATTCTAGAGAAGGTACTACTTACGAAATAGGAAAATAGTATGGACGGAATAATTATTATTGATAAAGAAAAAGGTTTTACTAGTAGAGATATTGTTAATAAAGTTGGAAAAGTACTTGGTACTAAGAAAGTAGGACATACTGGTACTCTTGATCCACTTGCAACAGGAGTACTTGTAGTATGCGTAGGTAAAGCTACTAAATTAGTTGAACTTATTACTAGTTATGATAAAGAGTATATTGCTACCTTTAAGTTTGGAGTACTTACTGATGCTTTAGATATAGAAGGTACTACTATTAAAGATGAAAAAGTTTCTATTTCTAAAGAAGATATTATAAATGCATGTAATAGTTTAGTAGGAACTTATGATCAAGAAGTACCTATATATTCCGCAGTTAAAGTTAATGGTATGAAACTATACGAATATGCGCGTAAAGGACTTGATGTAGAACTACCTAAACATAAGGTAACTATTAGTTCTTTAGAACTTATGGATTACTATAAAGAAGATGGATATACATATGCTAAAATTAAATGTAATGTTTCTAAAGGAACATATATTAGAAGTTTAGGATATGATATAGCAAAGAAACTTGGTACTTATGCTATAATGACTGACTTAAGAAGAACTAGGCAGGGTAAGTATAGTATAGAAGATGCTCTTAAAATAGATAGTCTTACTAAAGATACTAAGTTAATAAGTATTAGTGAATCATTAAATGATTATTATCACTTTGAAGTAGATGATAATTTAAAAAGTGATATATCTAATGGAAAACTACTTGAAAACAGATATAATAATGATAAAATTTTATTTACTTATAAGGGAGATGCTCTTGCTTTATATGAAGTATATGATAAAGATAATAAGTATTTAAAACCATATAAAATGTTTATTAATAAAGTGTAAAGTTACAGTTATTTTGTAACTTTCTTTTATTTTCTTTAAAGTTGACATTTTTTATGATATAATTTATATATCGTAAAGTAGAGTAGAAGGTGTGTCTATGAAAGATAAGCCAATATATTTATGGCCATTTATTGGTGTCTATAGATTAGTGATGCTTATATTTAAAATCCCTGTAATGCTGGTATATTACTTCTTTATGGGAGTATTAACTACTGTTGCATTTATTTCCTTTGCATGGTGGAAATTCCTTAAGTACTTAGCATTTGGATTTTCATTTCCATTTGTTGTGGCAGGAAGATCTATTAAGGGTGATAATAAACCAAGTAGTAAAAAGACCGCTACTGTTGTAGTAAAACCTTCTAAGAAAAAGAAATCTAACTTTATTGAAGCAGATATTGCTGAATTATCTAAGACTAATCCACGTCTTGCTAAGAAATTAGCTAAGAAGAAAGCTAAGGAACAAGCAAGAAAAGAAAGATTAGAAGCTAAGAGAAAGATAAAGAAAGCTAAAGAAGAAGCTAAACTTAGAAAAGCAAATAAGAATTTAGATAAATTAAACGAAGCTGCTGAAGCTAGACGTAAACGTAATGCTCTTATTCAAGAACAAAATATGGATTTAATGAATAAGAACAGACAAGAGATTGTTTCAAATATGAAAGAATCTGATAAGAAATCTCATGGTAAAGTTGTTCGTAGAAAGAAAAGTATTGGTGAAGCTATTAACGACTTCCTTGAAGGACTTATCACTAAGACTGCTAGATCTAAAGATAGTGGTATTGCTAAACATAAGATTAATAAACAAGAATTACAACGTGAAGCTATACTTCTTGACTTAACAGGAAAAGATGCTGTTAAGAGTGAAAAGAAACAAGTTTATGAATATGTTGCTAAGAATCCAGATGGAGATGTAGTAACAGGATACTTTGATGCATTCAGTAAAGTTGAAGTACACTCATTCCTTCTTAGTGAAGGTTATGAAGTTTATAGTATAAAGACTAATGGATGGATTAGATTTATCCATGGTTCACAAGAAGTTAAAGGTGTTAAGTTTAAGATGAAGGATTTACTATTCTTCTTAACACAATTATCAACTTATATTAAAGCTGGTATTCCTCTTGTAGAATCACTTAGAATTTTAAGTAAACAATTTGCTCAAAAAGGATATCAAAAGATATTTAGAGCAATGATATATGACTTAACAATGGGAGATAACTTCTCAACTGCTATGGAAAAGCAGGGTAATGCTTTCCCAAAAATCTTATCAAATATGATTAAGACTTCAGAAATGACAGGTGAACTTCCAGAAATACTTGATGACATGCAAAAATACTTTGATGAAACAGATAAGACAAGAAAACAAATGATTACAGCTCTTACTTATCCTACAATCGTATTTGTACTTGCAATTGCTGCATCTGCATTCATCATGATTTATATCGTACCTAAATTTGTTACAATTTATGCAGGTATGGATAATGCACAGCTTCCAGCTATTACACAAATCATACTAGCAATATCAGATTTCTTAGTTAAGAAGTGGCCACTTCTACTTGGTGTAATTGCTGGTGTAATTATTATATTTATTTACTTATATAAAAATGTTAAAGTTATTAGATACTTTATGCAATATACAATGATGCATGTTCCAGTAATTGGTAGTGTTATCATTTATAACGAAGTAACTATGTTTACTAAAACATTTGCTTCTCTACTTAAACATAACGTATTTATTACAGATACAATGGATATTTTAAATAAGATTTCAAATAATGAAGTTTGGAAGGTATTAATACTTGATTGTATTGCAAACCTTTCTAAAGGTGAAAAAATATCTCTAGCATTTAAAGGACAATGGGCTGTTCCTATTCCAGCGTACGAAATGATCGTAACTGGTGAAAGAACAGGACAACTTCCAGAAATGATGCAAAAAGTATCTGAATATTACCAAGAACTTCATAGAAATGCCGTTGGTCGTATAAAATCATTTATTGAACCATTCTTAATACTATTCCTAGTTGGTGTAGTAGGTGTAATTGTTCTTTCAATTATTATTCCAATGTTTGATATGTACAACCAATTAACATAGAGGAGGCGATTTAATGAATCTAAATCCACTATACATGATACTAATATTTGTATATGGAACCATATTTGGTTCCTTTTACAATGTAGTAGGAGATAGATTACCAAATAAAAAATCAATTATAAAACCTAGATCTCACTGCCCAGTATGTGGTCATATATTAACTCCACTTGAGTTAATACCAGTACTATCATATGTATTTCAGCTAGGTAAATGTAAAAACTGTAAGGCTAAGATACCTATATTTCATCCATTATATGAATTATTCGTAGGATTATTATTCTTACTTTGTTACGTTGCATTTGGTTTTTCTTGGGACTTACTAATTGCTCTTACATTTATATCTATGCTTTCAATACAGCTTGTAAGTGATTTAAATTACTTCATTATTTTAGATGAAATAATAGTAGTATTTGGAATACTTCTTCTTATAGAAATATTCTTTATATATGGTTTAGAAAGCTTCTTATATTCTCTTTTAAGTGGTGTTATTTGCTTTATTATAATGTACTTAATAAAACTTATGGGGGATGCTATATTTAAAAAAGAATCCATGGGTGGAGGAGATATAAAGCTAATGTTTGTTATAGGTGTTGTTCTAGGATGGAAAGTAGGACTACTTTCAATATTCTTAGGGGCTCTTATAGGTCTTCCTATTTCAATAATAATACTTAAACTTAAGAAGACTAATATTATTCCTTTTGGACCACTTCTATCTATGGGAGCAATTATCCTATATTTAACAAAATTTGATTTTGATACTTTTATAAGTATATTAATGCACAAATAAAACATGTAAGATTATCTTA
>JAEEMF010000006.1 GCA_016283075.1 Bacilli bacterium
CTTTACTCATAGTCCAGTATTCACTTGAACCAATTGGTACTGTAAATAATTCTGCTAATTTAGGAATTCCTAACTTAATACTATATATTAAATTAGTTTTAGCTAAGTTAGTAAGTTTATAAGAATCACTTCCTGCTGAACCTTGATACCATACTGCTGTTCTAATGTTATTAGCGTATGGTGAATATAAGTTATAGAAAATTGTATTATTAAGTACTGATCCTATTCCACTATCTATACTAAAATTATTTGAGTCTTCTGCGAACTTAACTCCATCAAAGTTAGTACTTGTATTAAATGAGTTACGAAGTATTCTTACTCCTGATGAATCTACTTCTACTACTCTATATATTATATTATTTAAACTCAAATAATCACCAGGTATTATATACATACTATCAACTGTTTTATTAGTATGTGTTCCTGTAAATAACTCTTTATCTAGTACAAAAGGACTAGTACTCGTTCCTTCTCCTGAAGTAATAATAGTATTTCTATCGACACTAATTACTGGTCTTACATAAAATATAGTTTCAGGAGAACCTACTTGATAATTAGTACCACTTGATAATACATAATAATTTTCATCATCACTTTGAGTAATTGTAACAAATGGAGTAGTACTTTCTAAATAACTAGATCCTGGTTCTATAGATAAGTTATATTCTTCTAAAGATAAAAGTGATACTTTAGCTTTTTGAAGAAGTTCTTCATTACTACAACTAGAAGTACTTGTATTAGAACTTGCTGCTTTAGTAACACATATTGGCTCTTTTACTAAAACATCATAATTAGATATACGACTTAAATAATAATTATTTAACCATTCATACATATATGTATTTTTAAATGAAGATATAACGGAAGGACCATATCTTAAAGCACTTATTGGTCCAGATGAAACTAATTTAATAGAACCATCTTTATTTTCTCCCATGATTCTCCAAATATTACCGCTAAATAATACATAGTTATTAGATAGAACACCTTTAAAGTATTTACCACCCATATATGAATACATACTATCATTTTTTAAACTATCATATATTTTACCGATATTATCTTTTTCTTCAGTAATAACAGATGTATTGTATCCATTATATTCAGCTTTTATTTTAATAATTGTACTTTCAGTTACTGCATTTATATTTTCATCAGTAATAAATTCTTCAGCAAGATATCCACCTTCTACTAATCTACTTACAGATAGATAATATGTATTACCATCTTTCTTTGGATAAATAGTAGGATGATCATCTAAGTATACCTCTACTGCATTAAGTATTATTTCTTTAGCAGAACTAGATAGTCTACCTTGTTGGTTTCTAATTTGACCTATTATAGGTGTTGCTACTAGTACTAGAAGTAGTCCAATTATAACAATAACACCAACTAATTCTACTAATGTAAATCCCTTCTTATTCATAACATAACCTCTCTTACTTTAAGAATACGTTAACAATTACTGCTCCTATAAGTAATATAATTGCAAGAACAAGTAAACCTCCAACATCTCCTGTTTTAGAGTTTTCACTTTTTTTCTTAGCTTCTTTAGCTTCATCATAAAGTTTTTCACTTTCAACCTGTCCTCTTGTCCCAGGTTCAAACATATAACACTCAGGAGTATTTGCATACATTGGTTCATTACGTTTTGTACACATATAACATCCTTCACCTTTTTTATCTTCATCATTAAAGAATATACAGTCAGAGCAGTATCTTCCAGATATAATTCCTTCTTGATGTTTTTCTAGTGTTTCTGAGTCTTCATATATTACAATGCTTTCATTAGTATTTCTTGGTGAATCTTCATAGCTACCACATCCATAATCTTTATTAGATTTATTAGCTAGAATATATTTACCAAGAACCTCACAGTAATACTGACCTTCTTTTTTTTGTTCAGCTTTTAAATGAAGACAGTAAGCACAGCTATGTTCTTCATTAAGTTTTCTTTGTCTTTCTTCTTCCTCTGCTCTTCTTTTTTCTTCTTCATGAGCACGAGCTTCTTCTTCAGCTCTTCTACGAGCTTCTTCTTCCATTCTTTTTTGTGCTTCTAACTGTTCTTCATCCATACTCATAATCTCCTATTTTATACTAAGATAATTATACAAAAGAAGACAAAAAAAAACAACTATTTAGCTGTTTCTTCTTTTTTAATTACTTCTTTACCTTTATATGTTCCACAAGCAGCACATACTCTATGAGGTCTTACATCAGCACCACATTTTGGACATTTAGTTGTTGCGTTAGCATCAATTTTATAATGAGTTCTTCTCATTCTTCCACGAGTTTTACTTACTTTTCTAAATGGAACAGCAAATAATTGAATATTTAATAACATTGTTACACCTCTTTCCCTATAATAAATCCTTTAGCTTATCAAAAGCTGAGTTTGTTGTTTCTTCCCCATCAGTTACTAATTTCCAACCATCACCAGATAGCTTCAAATCAGTAGCATCTGGACAAGTAACTTTTATAGGAATTTCCATTAAGATATTTTCCCATATAATAGGAAAAATATCAAGTGTTTTATCGATTTTTATGGTAGAATTTTCAATTTCTAAAAGCATTTCTTGGTATTCACCATTAATTTCAGTTTCGAACTTATAATCAGTAGGTTTTAAAGTTATAGAACAAGGTAAAACCATAGTTCCAGAAAGTACTAAATCAAGATAAAAATTACGATCATCATCCATAGTAATATACCCTTTAACATAAGTATCTTTTAAAGAGATAATATCAGTACCTTTTAACTGTTCTTCAGTAATTTCTACTTTTTCATTTACTTCTAAATTAAGTTCATTTCCATTTAATAGTTTTGAAATATCTATTAACATTTTTACCACCACCGATATACCTAATGATTATACAAAAAAATGCATAAAAATGCAAGTATTTCTATGTAAAGTATGATATTATAAGGGTGAGGTGGAAATCATGAATATAGGTATAATTTGTGAGTATAGTCCTTTCCATAACGGACACTTATATCACATAGAAAAAATTAAAGAAATGTACCCAAATAGCACTATAGTACTAGTAATGAGTTCTCTATTTATGCAAAGAGGAGATGTAAGTATTATAGGTAAATGGGAGAAGACTGATATAGCACTTAAATATGGTGTAGATGTAGTAATAGAACTTCCATTTGTCTTTTCTAGTCAAGGAGCAGATATCTTTGCTAAAGGCGCAATCGAAATACTCAAGAATATGAATATAGATTGCTTAGTATTTGGAAGTGAAACTAACGATATAGAAAAATTAGAAAGTATAGCTAAAGTACAAATTAATAATAAAGGCTTTGATAATAAAGTAAAAGAAAATATGGAAAAAGGTAATAACTACCCTACTGCTTTATCTAACTCTATTAAAGATATTTTAGGTTATACTGTGGAAAATCCTAATGACTTACTAGCAATATCCTATATAAAAGAAATAATTAAACAAAAAACAAATATTAAACCTATATCAATAAAAAGAACTAATGATTTCCACAGTAAA
>JAEEMF010000041.1 GCA_016283075.1 Bacilli bacterium
ATGAAGTTGAAATCGTTGGTATTAGAGACACTCAAAAATCAGTAGTTACTGGTATTGAAATGTTCAGAAAATCATTAGATTCAGAAGAAGCTGGAGATAATGCTGGAGCATTATTAAGAGGAATTCAAAGAACTGATGTTGAAAGAGGTCAAGTTCTTGCTATACCAGGAACAGTTACTCCACATACTAAATTCAACGCTCAAGTTTACGTATTAAGCAAAGAAGAAGGTGGACGTCATACTCCATTCTTCACAAACTATCGTCCACAATTCTATTTCAGAACTACAGACGTAACTGGTGTTATCGAGTTACCTGCTGGTGTTGAAATGGTAATGCCTGGAGATAATGTTGAAATGACAGTTGAATTAATTGCCCCAATCGCTATCGAAAACGGAACTAAGTTCTCTATTCGTGAAGGTGGTAGAACAGTTGGTTCTGGTAACATTTCAGAAATTATTAAATAATTAATTTAATAAAAATAAAGGATATATTAATATATATCCTTTTTTCTTTACATAAATGTGTTTATCTTTCAAAAATATTACTTTCAAATAAAATAGACATTAGTTTTTACTAATGTCTATTTATGTTTATACATAGCATATTTTAAAGTGTTTATTACTAATTCTAGGTCTCCAATGTATTCTACAATGTTTGCACCGAAGTTTGTTTTAAACTGGAATAATCCTTTATACTTATCGTTAGTAATATCAGCTATTCCACCTAGATTAAATCTTCTAAATCTTAATTTAGAATACTTTTCAATTATCTTCCAAAGTAAGATATGTTTAGCATTAAATGATTTATAATGTGGATTATATCCATCCATATATAACTGAATCTCATCACGCTCTTTAGCAATAAGTACTGATGCTAGAACAAGTCCTTCTGGATGATTTTTAAGAAGTTCAGTTGCTTCTACAAGTTTATTTCTATAGATAGATAACTGTTTATCAGCGTCCATTTTTCTACCTATTAAACTACTATTTTCTTTATTACCTAGTATTAAACTATTTAATCTATTACATTCTTCTTCTTTAGATGTATATTCTTTTTGAATTAACTGAATATAATATTTTGTATCTAGTTTCGCATAATAGTAATCCATTTTATCTGATTTACCGTAATATTTTAAAGAATCTTCTAAGTAATCTAACTTTCTTGGATACTTATCTTTTATTAAATCATATAGATAAGAAAGTTCATTAGAATTAGCTCTATATATTCTTATACCTTGCTTTTCAGCAGATCTAATTTTAGTTTTATATTCTTTTTTTATATTTTTAAATAATAATCTATAGTCTTTAGATATATCTAGAACAGCTTCAAAACGTGGTTTATATGCTTCAAAACCTTTATTATATCCTAAATGATAGTAACCACATTCTTTTAAATTATTAAATATCATATCATAACTTGGATTAGTTCCTATTACTTTACCTTCTTTATTTAGTATATTTCTTATTATTAAAGGTGATATTTTTATTGCTACTATACCTTTAGAATTTAAAAATCTTTTTAACTCTTTTGTAAAATTCATTAAAAGTGTTTTATTAGAATAATCTATATAGAATCCTCTTGGAGCATATGCATATTGGAATCCTTTATTAATTCTAATAAGTAGTAAGGATGCACCTACAACAGTATTTCCTTCGTAAGCTGCTAGAAATAAGTAATTATAGTTTTGCTTTTTCATAACAGATGCGTATTCAACTGTTTGGTAAATAGAACTATATTGAAAACTTTTAATAAAATCAGAGTACTCGTTTTCACTAATTTCTCTTATTTCCATTTTTTCCTCTCCTTTTAGTACTATATAATTATATCAAAAAATATTAATAATAAAAAGGATTTTGATATACTTTCGTTGTATATTATAATTGACATACAAAAAAATATAGTGTATAAATAAATAGCAAAGGAAGTGGACTATGTCAAAGAATTTAGTAATCGTCGAATCACCACATAAGACTGGACCAATAGGTAATTACTTAGGTAGTGATTATAAAGTAGTAGCATCAGTAGGACATATTAGAGATTTATCTACAAAAGGTAAATATGGTTTTGGAGTAGATATTAACAATAACTTTAAACCTGATTATGTTGTAATTAAAGGTAAAAAAAGAGTTATTGATAATATTAAAAAAGAAGTCAAAGATGCTAAACATGTATATCTTGCAACCGACCCTGACCGTGAAGGAGAGGCTATATCTTGGCATTTATATGATGTACTAGGATTAAAAGATAAAGATTATGATCGTGTAGTATTTAATGAAATTACAAAGAATGCTGTTAAAGAAGCATTTAATAATACTCGTAAGATAGATGAAAACTTAGTTGATAGTCAAAAAACTAGATTAATATTAGATAAAATTATTGGTTTTAGATTAAGTAATATTGTACAAGCTAAAACTAGCGGAGCTAGTGCTGGTAGAGTACAAAGTGTAGCTTTAAAATTGGTAGTAGATCGTGAAAGAGAAATTAATAGTTTCGTAAGTGAAGAATACTGGACTATAAGTGCTGATTTTGTTAAATTTAACGCTGAGTTATTTAACTATAATCATAAAGATATAAAGATTACTTCTGAATATGAAGCTAATGAAATACTTAATAAATTATCTAACTCTTTTGAAATAGAAAGTGTAGATAAGAAAGAAAAGAGTAAAAAATCTAAACCTGTATATACAACTAGTACTATGCAACAAGATGCATCTAATAAATTAAACTTTAATGCTAAGAAAACTATGAGTGTTGCACAAAAACTATATGAAGGTATTGATTTAAGAACAGAAACTGTCGGTTTAATCACTTATATGCGTACTGATTCTATTAGAATATCTGATGAATTTGTTAAGAATGCTTATGGATTTATTAAAGGTAAATATGGTGAAGATTACGTGGGATACGTAAAACAAGCTAAGAAAAGTGATAATGTTCAGGATGCTCATGAAGGTATTAGACCTACTGATATTAATAGAACACCTGAATCTATTAAGACTTATTTATCACCAGATGAATATAAACTATATAAATTAATTTACTATAGAGCACTTGCATCTTTAATGAAAGATGCTAAGACTGAAAATACTACAGTTATTTTAAATAATAATAATTATCAATTTAAAGCAACTGGTCAAGTTATACTTTTTGATGGTTACTTAAAAGTATATAGTGATTATGAAGATACTAAAGAAGATGAACTTCCACCACTTGATACATATAATTCAAAGATTTTAATATCAAAAGAAATTACAAAAGAACAACATTTTACAAATCCACCTGCTAGATATACTGAAGCTAAGTTAATTAAAGAAATGGAAGAACTTGGTATTGGTAGACCTAGTACATATGCACAAACTATGACTACTATTAAAGATAGAGGATATGTTAATGTTGTAGATAAAAAATTTGTACCTACAGAAGTTGGTATTGAGGTAAGTGATAAATTACAAGAAGCATTTAGTAATATAATAAATGTTGAATATACAGCTAATATGGAAAATGATCTAGATAAGATTGCTGAAGGAAAAGAAATTTGGTATAAGGTTCTAGATGAATTCTATAAAGAGTTTGCGCCAACAGTAGATAATGCTTTTAAAACACTTGAAAAGAAGGCTGCTGAAGAAACAGGAGAATCTTGCCCTAACTGTGGTAGTCCCCTTGTTATAAGAAAAGGTAGATTTGGAGAGTTTGTAGCATGTTCAAATTATCCAAAATGTAAATATATAAAAAATGAACCAAAAGAGATTCATGTAATATGTAAGTGTCCAAGTTGTGATGGAAATATAGTTGAAAAGAAATCTAAGAGAGGCAAAACTTTCTATGGATGTAACAATTATCCAAAATGTAATGTAGCATACTGGGATGAACCGACTGGGGAGTTTTGTCCAGAATGTGGTAAGATGCTTACAAATAAAAAAGGTACTATAAAATGTAGTGAATGTGATTATACTAAATAATCACATTTTTTTATTTGTTTATTTTAAATAGAAAGAAAAAATGATATAATTATATAGTATGGAGGTTAGGGTATGGAAATAAGTGAATTATCAAATATTTTTAACTCTTATCTAACTCAAGCTAAAGATTTATGGAGGTCACTTTGAACCTGAAGCAAAAGAAAAACGTATAAAAGAGCTTCAAGATATAATGAGTGCTCCAGATTTTTGGAATGATAAAAGAGAAAGTGAAAAAGTAATAAATGAACTTAACAATCTTCAAAAAAGTATTGATTTTTTAAAGAGTTTACTTAGTGAAATAGATAGTTCTATTGAAATGATTAATCTTATTAAAGAAGAATATGATGAAGATATAAAAAATAGCTTAGAAAAAAGTGTAAACCAAATAAATGAGAAAATTAAAGAACAAAAGGTAAGAATTTTCTTAAATAATCCTAATGATATGGAAAATGCAATCCTGGAAATACATCCTGGAGCAGGAGGAACAGAATCTTGTGACTGGGCTGAAATGCTTGAAAGAATGTATTTAAGGTATTTTGATAAAAAAGGTTATAAATACGAAATAATTGATGAACAACCAGGAGAAGAAGCAGGTATTAAAACAGTAGTAATTCTAGTTAAAGGATTATATGCTTATGGATACTTAAAGGCTGAAAATGGTGTTCATAGATTAGTAAGAATATCTCCATTTGATTCTAACTCTAGAAGACATACTTCATTTGCTTCTGTATCGGTATCACCTTTCTTAGAAGAAAGTGATATTGATATTGAAATAGATCCTAAAGATATAAGAATAGATGTCTATAGATCTAGTGGTAAAGGAGGACAAGGAGTAAATACTACTGATTCAGCAGTAAGAATAACTCATATTCCTTCTAAAATAGTAGTAACTTGTCAAAATGAGAGAAGTCAAATTCAAAATAAAGAAAAAGCTATGCAAGTTCTTAAAAATAAATTATATGAAATAGAACTTCAAAAAAGAGAAGAAGAGAAATTAGAATTAAAAGGGAATATAGATGATATTAACTTTGGATCACAAATAAGAAGTTATATTATGTGTCCATATACACTTGTTAAAGATCATCGTACAAACGCAGAAACACCTAATGTAGATAAAGTACTAGATGGTGATTTAGATTACTTTATAACAGAATACTTAATGAAAGGTCGATAATTATGCATTTATTTCATAAAAAAGAAGAAGATAATATTTTAAAATTAATTTATAAAGAAGGAAGATTAAAGAGAGCTTCTTTATTTATACTTGGTATTATTATTAGCGCTCTTGCTTTTAATTGTTTCTTAAAACCTATGCAAATAGTTTATGGTGTAGGTGGACTTGCTTTGATAATTAATAAATATACAGAGTGGGATATTTCAACAATAATGCTTATTGCATCACTACTTCTATTAGTTCTTAGCTTTATGTTTATGGGAAGACAAAAAACTTCTAAAACAATAGCTGGTTCTATACTATATCCAATTATGGTTAAAGCAACAGAGTTTGTTGTACCATATGTTGATATAAAAGGAGTAGATACAATACTAGTAGTTGCACTTGGTGCTGTTGTTACTGGTTTTGGACTTGGTTTAATATTTAAATCTGGGTATACAACAGGTGGAACTGATATCTTAAATCAAATAGTTGCAAAATATTTTAAGATGTCTATGGGAAATGCCATGTTCTTTACTGATGGAATTATAATTCTAGCAGCATTATTTGTATTTGGTATTCCTAAATTCTTATACTCAGTTGTAAATATTTGTTTAATTAGTTATATGACTGATAAAGTAATACTTGGTATTAGTCAGTCTAAGACTTTCTTTATAATAACTGATCATGAAACAGCAGTTAAAAAGTTCTTACTTGATGATTTAAATCATGGTGTAACAGTTATAGATAGTAGAGGGGGATACACAGGAGATTTCAATAAAATGATTATGTGTACTGTTCCTACTAAAGAATATTTCTTACTTAAAGAAGGTTTATTTAAAATTGATCCTGATGCATTTTATATAGTAACTGATGCATATGAGGTATCAAAAAAAGTTATAGATAAAAAGATAGGGTGATTATATGGACTTAATAAGAATGAAAAATGTTAAAAAGACATATAAAAATGGTACTACTGCTTTATATGATTTAACACTTAACATTCAAAAAGGTGAATTTGTCTTTGTAATAGGACGAACTGGATGTGGGAAATCAACACTAGTAAAAACACTATATAGAGAAGAAAAACCAGATAGTGGAAGTATTAATGTTGGTGGAATAGAAGTTACTAAATTACGTAATGGTAAAATATATAAATTAAGAAGAAAAATAGGAGTTGTATTTCAAGACTTCAAATTACTTCCAAAGCTTACTGTATATGAAAATGTAGCATTTGCTCTAGAAATATTTGGTATGCCAAAAGAAGAAATACATGAAAAAGTAGTTAAAGTTCTTGATTTAGTAGGTTTAAAAGGTAAAGCCAGAAACTATCCAACTGAGTTATCAGGTGGAGAACAACAAAGAGTTGCAATTGCTAGAGCAATTGTAAATGGACCTAAGTTATTAATATGTGACGAACCTACTGGAAACTTAGACGAAGGTATGAGTATGGAAATTATGAAGGTTCTTGAAGAAATTAATAAAATGGGAACAACAATTATTATGGTTACACATGATGTTGATATCGTAGATAAGTTAAAGAAGAGAGTAATTTTGCTAGATACAGGAAGAATATTAAAAGATTATCCGGAAGGAACTTATACACGTGAAGTCGCTTAGAATAATTGGAAGAAATATTAGAGACTCTTTTAAAGGAGTATTTAGAAATTTTTCTTTATCTCTAGCTTCAATTTCCTGTATAACAATTACTCTAATCGTTGTAGCAATAGCAATGACACTTTCTTATAATGTGGATAACTTTGCTCAAAACGTAGAACAAGATGTAACTATAGTAGCGTTCTTAAATGTAGATATTACTAAAGAACAAACAGATGATGTTCTTGAAAAGATACAAAATATTGATGGAATAGAATCTTATGTATATAAATCTAAGATGGATGTTGGAAAAGAATGGATGGAATCATCTGAAGTATTTAAAAACATCATGTCTGGATGGAATGAAGAAACAAGTCCTTTACAACCAACATTCCAAATCAAAGTAAAGAATATTGATGATATTGGTGATATTGCTAAAAAGATTGAAAAAATTGATTTAGTAGATAGTGTTAAATATGGTGAAGGAATGGTTGAACAATTAGTATCAGTATTTGATTTAGTAAGAAAAATATGTATTGGTATAGTAATTGCTTTAATAGTTGTTACTGCATTCTTAATTACTAATACTATTAAAATTACAATTTTCTCTCGTAGAAAAGAAATCGATATTATGAGACTTGTAGGAGCAAGTAATATTAATATTAAAATACCATTTGTATTTGAAGGATTAATACTTGGTTTCTTAGGTTCAATAATACCAATTATTATTACAATATTTGGTTATTCATCACTATATAAAAACTTTGATGGAAAAGTGTTCTCTTCATTTATTGAACTAATTAAACCAACACCATTTATTTATATTACAAGTTTAACTCTTGTACTTATAGGTATGGTAGTAGGTATGTTTGGTAGCTGGGCTGCTGTAAGAAAACACTTAAAGATCTAATGAAGAAGAAATATATCATATTTGTTATATTGTTAATAGTCCTTCCTATATTAGTAAATGAACTAATTAATAGACCTAAATATAACTTAATAAATGATGGTAAAAAACTACTAGATAATGTAAGTACATATGTTAAAAATAATAATGTTTCTTTAGAAGAAATAGTTATTAATAATAAATATGAAATGAATAATAAGACTTATAATGTAAAGGGTGAAGGAGTAATCTTTATAGATAAAACTATATCCTTTATGTTAAGTAGAAGTAACATGTGTGTTATGAAATTAGATAATTCTGATAATATAATGATTCAAGATGGTATTTGTCCTAGTTATAGAATGTTTAATGGAATAAAAGAAAAGATTGTAAGTAGTGGTAATGGTCTTTATAAAGAAGATGATTACTACATATATAAGGGTAAAGGAGTAAGTAATTTACTTTTATATGATAATAGTCTTTGGTATATTCTTAAAATAGATAATACTTCTATAAAAATAGTTAGTTTAACTAGTATTGGTAGTACTTCTTATCTTACTCTTGAAGACTATAATAATAGTATTTCAGACGGTACTTTCCTTGTAAAAAGTATGATTGGTAATGAAGTGAAAGAACTTTCTAGAGAGTCATTATATGTAGAAGGATATGGATTAATTAATGATCCATACATAATAAAATAAAAAAAGAGTTAATAAAAACTCTTTTTTTTGATATAATTATACTAGGTGAGACTATGAAAAATAATAAAGGATTTACATTAATCGAATTATTAGCTGTTTTAATAATATTAGTTGTAATTTTTTCTATTGTCTTTATGTCTGCTTCTGGAATGCTTGATGATGGAAAAGGAGCAATATATAAAGCAGAAGAAAAAGTTGTTTTTGATGCAACTAATTCATTCTTAAAAGTTAAAGCAAATATGTATCCACCTATGCAAAGTAACAAGTATTGTATTACATTTAGTCAGTTAATAGATTATGGTTATTTAACTGATAATCAAATACTAACACTTACTGATAAATTTAATACTGTACTCGTAACATATGATAGTAGTAGTTCGCCTGAATACAAATTAACTAATGAATGTGAAGAAGTAAAAGTTAATTCTAATTTAAAACTAGCTGGAAGTAATACTGTAATAATAAATCAACAACCAGATGGTCAAAATCGTACTTATGAAGAAAAAGGATTATTCCTATATGAAGAAGGAAGTGATACTCCAACTCAGTTATCATTTTCTTTAGAAGATTATAGTAGTATTCCTAATTTACAAATAAATGCAACATCTTTAAAACATGATGATACTACTCCTTGTACAGAGGAAAGATACTGTATAAATGAAACAGTAATAGATACATATACTATTACTTATAAATATAAGATTGATTCATCTACTTCTCTTACTGCTGAAAGAATAGTAAAAGTTCTTGATAGAGAAGCTCCTGTTATAAATATAAGTGGTCAAGATAAAGTAATCTTTTCTACATCAGTTACTTCTTATGATGTTAAATCAGGAGTAAGTGCTACTGATAATAGCGGAGAAAATATAAGAGTTAATGCTAAGACTGATTTAAAACTAGGTCAAGAAGGAACATACTCTATTTTATATACTGCTACTGATTCGTCAGGAAATACATCTACTAAAACAAGAACAGTAGTAATTACTAAAACAGGTTCTCTTATACTAAATGTATCACCACAAGTTGTTAATATAAATGTAGGTGATACATATACTCAAAGCGATATATTAACCGGAATTGATATTGAAGGATCAGGTGGAGAAAACCTAATAGATAGAGTTACTTATACTATTAGAAAAAATAATCAAATAATAACTTCTATTGATACTTCTAAAGTAGGAAATAATATTATTACTTATGAAGTAGAAGATAATAGTGGTGTTAAATATACAGCAAATAGAGTTGTAAATGTTAATGCGGTTGAAGAGACTCATACTTTAAAAACTTATTTATCAAGTTTACCTAATACAAGTGATTATAGTTCTTATAAGGTAACAAGTGATTTCCATAATAGTGCTTATGAAAGTAAAATAATGTATGTTAATTTTTTAAGAGGCGCTACTGTTCCAGATAGTCCAGTAGCATCATGGGATTTATCTAAAGATGGAGATAACTCTATTATAGGATGGCTTGAAGAAGTTAGTGGTAATACTTCTTATTACACACTTAATATTACTTCAAGTGGAAAAATATATGCTCCTGAAAAGAGTATCTTATGGTTTGCCGATTTAACTAGTGTTGAATCATATGATTTTACAAACTTTTATACTGATAAAGTAACTGATATGTCTTATATGTTTAAAGATAATACATCTATTGAATATTTAGATTTATCTTCATTTAATACATCTAAAGTAAATAATTTATATGGTACATTTGTCAACTTAGGATTTAATGATGTATCCTCATTTACTTTAAATCTATCTAGCTGGGATACAGCGAGAGTAAGAGATATGACATTTACTTTCTCAGGAGTAGGTTTAAAATCTAATGATGTACGTATAATTGGTTTAGATGGATTTAGAACAAATAATGTTTTAAATATGACAGGAACATTCTATTCATTTGCGTTCCTTGCTCCATCTATTGATTTATCAGGTATATCAAGCTGGAATACATCTAATGTAACTAATATGACAATGTTATTCCAAAATGCAGCATCTAATGCTTCATCTATCAATCTTGATATATCAGGATGGAATACATCAAAAGTAACTAATATGAGTTACATGTTCACAGGATTTGGAGCTATGGCTAACTCATTTACTATAAATCCAAGTTCATGGGATGTAACTAAAGTAACTAATATGAGTTATATGTTCCAAAATACTAAATTTAGTAGTATTGATTTAACAGGATGGTCTACTGTTAGTTTAACAAATACAAAAGGAATGTTTGATAGTATTACTTCATCAAATATTTATGTAGGTCCTAACTGGGATGTTACAAGTGTTGATGTATCTGATGATATGTTTAAAGGTGCTACTAATTTACCAAATTATAATAGTGCTAGTGTAAACAAATCTAAAGCCTTTGTAGGTGAAGGCGGATATTTATCTTCAAAATAGCTAAAAAAATTAAATATTGCAATTTTATTTATAATGTTATACAATTAAGTTAACAAAATAGCGAGAGGAGAGTTTAACATGAAAATAACATCTGTTAATGTACGCAAGGTTGAAAAAGACGACTCTAGAATGAAAGGAATTGCTTCAGTATTACTTGATGATTGCTTTGCAATTCATGATATTAGAATTATTGAAGGTGACAACGGTTTATTTATTGCAATGCCAAGTAGAAAAACTGCTACTGGTGGATATCGTGATATAGTTCATCCAATCAATCCAGAAACTAGAAAAGTTTTTGAAGATGCGGTTTTAGAAGCTTACGCTAAAGAAGACTAAAAAAATCTCGTAGAAATACGAGATTTTTTATCAGAAAAATGTTATACTTTAAGAGAATAGAAGAGGTGATGATGTGAATAAAGGAAGAATTAAAAAAACAGTTAAAAGAAGAGCAACTATTTTAGGTATATTTTTCTTTATAGTATTTATAGTACTTATTGTGACATCACTTTCTTATGTATATCAAATAAGAAATCTTAAAAATGAAGAAAGAAAACTTGAAGAACAGTTAAAAGAACTTAAACTATCTGAAGAAGAATTAAGTGTAGAAATAAATAGATTAAAAGATCCTAATTATATTGCTAAATACGCAAGAGAAAAATACTACTATACAAAAGACGGAGAATATGTAATAAAAATAGATGAATCTACATCTGAAAAGATTGAATCTATTACTGAAAACATAAAAGTTTATTATATTATTGGTGGTATATCAATAGGTATTTCATTCTTAGGATTGTTAATATTTATTTATAATAAGAATAAAAAAGAAAAAACGAAGAAATAATTATTTCTTCGTTTTATAGTTTTAAGTTATCTTCTTTTTGAAGATTCTTTCCATCAAAGTAACTCTTAGATTTAAAATGACTAAATAGACCTACTATATTAGATGGAAATGATTTAATAAGTTTATTATAATCACTTATAATATCATTATAATATTTTCTTAATGCTTCTATTTCAGCTTCTGTTTCATTAATACCAAGTTCTATTTTCATAAAGCCTTCGCATTTTTTTAAATCTCTAAATTCTTCTTTATATGAATTAAATTCATTTATAGCTTCATATATTTTTCTATCTAACTCAAAGTTAGATATTTTTTTTGATTTAATTGCTTTTAGTTCTTCAAGTACCTTCTTTTGATCTGTATTAGCTTTAATAATATTGATAGATTTAACAAGTAGATCATATCTTTTTCTTAATATGGAATCTATGTTTGCTTCTGCTTCATTTATTCTAATTATATAACTTTGATAGTTATTATATGTAGTTATATACCATATTAATAATACACAAATTAGTATTACTACTAGATTAACAATAATGATTATTTCCATATCTTATCACCATAATAATTATAACAAAGTACTATTTAGCTTGTAAAGAAGTTATTGCAACTACACCAACTATATCTTCAGCTTTGCATCCTCTTGATAAATCATTAACAGGTTTAGCAAGACCTTGCATTACAGGACCATATGCATCTGCATGTCCTATTCTTTCAGTTATTTTATAAGCAATATTTCCAGCATCTAAATCAGGGAATATTAATATATTAGCTTTTCCTGCTACTTTTGAGTTAGGAGCTTTAGATTTAGCAACACTTGGTATTACTGCTGCATCAAATTGAAGTTCTCCGTCTACTAGTAGTTCTGGATATTTTTCTTTAGTAAGTTTTACGGCATCTACTACTTTATATGCATCATCACATTTAGATGATCCTAGTGTAGAGTGTGATAAAAAAGCTATTCTAGGATTATCGTTTATAAGTAGTCTAAATGTCTTTTCAGATGATTTAGCTATTTCTACTAGTTCTTCTTTAGTGGGATTTTGTATCATACCGCAGTCTGAGTAAATAAATAATCCGTTTTCTCCAATAGACGTATCATGGGTATCCATAAGGAAGAATGATGATGCTATAGGAGATTCTTTATCAGTTTTAAGTATTTGAAGTGCTGGTCTTAAAGTATCAGATGTAGAATGAGTCGCACCACTTACTTGTCCATCTGCATATCCCATTTTAACAAGCATACAACCAAAGTATAAATAATTTGTAGTAATTATACTTTTAGCTTCATCTTTAGTCATTCCTTTTTCTTTTCTAAGTTCATAAAAATATTCTATTAACTTATTTGTATCTTCAAATTTATCTGGATCTATTATTCTACTATTAATAATAATATTATTACTTTTAGCAAGATTTAGAATCTTTTCTTCATTACCTATAAGGATAATATCTGCAAAGTCTTTGTTATAAATTATCTCTGCAGCTTTTAAAGTTCTAATATCATTTGCTTCTGGAAGAACAATAGTTTTTCTATTTAATTTAGCTTTTTCTATTAGTGTATCAATATATTTCATATCTTTACCTCCAATATTATTTTATCAAAAAAAGAATATATTTTTAACTATTATGTAAAAAAAAGTGCATTTTATAAAAAGATATGTTATAATCACTTACGACAAGAAAAAAAGGTGATATAATGTCTAAAATTAGTGTTAAAAGTATGCTAAATAATAAAACAGAAAATAAGTTCTATTCTTGTGAAACAAATGCTATAATTGATAATAATAAAATCAAGTATTTAGATGATGATGTAATGGTTATTATTGAGATAAATGATGATGATATTATTATTAATAGAAAGTCTAAAGAATATGATATTACATTACCTTTTAAAAAAGATTCAACTTTGATAGGTGCATATAATGTTAAAGAGTTAGGAACTCTTGATTTAAAAGTAAAAACTAATAATATTGAAAGAGATAATAATAAGTTAAAAATAGAATATTTAATGATACTTGATAATACAAGTAAATCTGAATTTGAATTTATTATTGATTTCATAGAAGGAGAATAAATATGATAATTGATAAATTAGAAAATTTATTAAAAGAAGTTTTTAATGAATGTGGATATAATGTAAATGAAGTTAGAGTTATTAAATCAAATAGACCTGACTTATGTGATTATCAATGTGATGATGTATTTAAGCTTGCTAAAGAATACCATAAGAATCCTATTGAGATAGGTGAAGCTATAGTAGAAAAAATTAATGCTGTGGAAAACTTTGATGAATACTTTACAAAAGTTGAATTTGTTCGTCCTGGTTTTATTAATATGACAGTAAGTGATACTTTCATAAATACATTTATTAAAATGATGGGTTCTGATATTAAAAAAATAGTAAATATTCCAGATAAGAAAGAAACATTTGTCTTAGATTTTGGTGGTGCTAATGTTGCTAAACCTTTACATGTTGGACATATGAGAACTATTTTAGTTGGAGAATCTGTTGCTCGTATTATTAGATTCTTTGGACATAAAACAATAACTGATGTTCATTTAGGTGATTATGGTTTACAAATAGGACAAGTTATTTATGGAGTGTTAAGAGATAATATTGATATTAATGATATAGACATTAAGTATTTAGATAAAATATATCCAGAAATGAGTAAACTTTGTAAAGAAGATGAAAGTGTAAAAGAAGAGTGTGCAACTATTACAAAGAAACTTCAAGATGGAGATGAATTATATACTAAGTACTGGAAGAAAATACTTGAAGTATCTGTAAAAGATATAAAGAAGAATTATGATTATTTAGGTGCTCACTTTAATTATTGGTATGGTGAAAGTGATTCTTATAAATATTTAGATGAACTTGAATCTATTTTAAGAGATAAAAATCTTCTTACAGAAAGTGAAGGAGCACTTGTCGTAAATGTATCTAAAGATGATGACAAGAAAGAAGTTCCACCTTTACTATTTAAGAAAAGTAATGGTGCATTTCTTTATGCATCTACTGACTTAGCAACAATTCTTCAAAGAAAGAAAGATTTTAATCCTGATCATATATTATACGTTGTAGATTTACGTCAAGGATTACACTTTGAACAAGTATTTAGAACATGTGATTTATCAGGTATTATGCCATATGATAAGTTAGAACACTTAGCATATGGAACTGTTAATGGTGAAGATGGTAAACCTTATAAAACAAGAAACGGAGATAATCCTAAACTTGAGGGTTTATTTGACAGTGCAAAAGAAATATTTATTTCTAAAAAAGAATCAAATAAAGATATGTCTAGTGAAGATGTAGATAAAATTATTAATTCTATATTAAAGTTTGCTGATTTACAGAATTCTCGTGAAAAAGATTATATATTTGATTTAAATAAGTTTTCTGAAGTATCAGGTAAAACTGGACCATATATTCTTTACACATATTTAAGAATTAATAAAATACTTAAAGATGAAGGATCATCTCCTGCTTTTTCTAATAAAATTTATAATAAAGCAGATAGAGATTTACGTATTAAAATGCTAGATTATGTAGATATGGTTAAATTAGCATTTGACGAAAGAAAACCACATTATGTAGCAGAGTATGTATATAACTTATGTACATTATGTAATGTTTTCTATCAAACAAATCATATATCTACACTTGATGATATGCAAAATAAATATGACTGGTTATTTGTACTTGAAATAGCTAATAATATTACTAAAGAAATGTTATATCTACTTGGTATTGATATACCTTCAGTGATGTAATAGTAAAAAGGGGTATTGACATATACATAGTTTATGTTAAAATTACTACTGGCATGTAATTATAGGAGGATTTTATGAAATTAAAAGATATGACTATAACAGACTTAGAATTACTATCATATGGAGATATAGCATTTATGCTTATAAAAGAAAATAAAAAATCAATTAATACACCAAACTTATTTAAAAAAATATGTGATTTATTAAATTATTCAGAAGATGAATATGCTAATAAAATTGGTGAATTTTATACATCACTTACAAATGATAAAAGATTTGTAATGTTAGATTCAGCAGAATGGGATTTAAGAGATAATCACGCTGTTAAAATTAGCATTGATGCTGATGATGACGATGAAGATATTAGTCTAGATGAAGAAGAAGAGGAAACTGAAGAAGATACTATCGATGAAGAAGAAATCGATGTAGAAGAACCTCTTGAAGATGATGATTTAGACCTTGATGACGATGAAGATGATATCGATGATTTAACTATCGTTGAAGAGGAAGAATTAGAAGAATAAAGAAAGTGTTTTTAATAACATTTTCTTTTTTTTTGACTCGTTTTATTGTATAATAAATATATAATAAGGGGCTGGTAGAATGATAATAAGAAAACCATATGCATTTCTAATTAAACATTTCAGACTTATCCATGCTATCATGACTATTTGCATGGGTTATCTTTTATATAGAAGTTATCTTATTTATGACTATATTAAAAGTTATATGGCTACTTCTATGCTAGCAGTAAATGAAGATATAACTTCAAGTTTATTTGTTTCTAGGATGTTTTATTTACCTGGATTAATAATAATACTAATTGCCATTCTACTTGTGGTAATGATAAGAAAAAAGAAACCATTTCTTTTTTATGTAGTAAATATCTTTATTTATATTGCGACAGTTATTTTATATGGATATTTATTTAATCAGTTAAATTATATTGAAACAAATATCATGGAAATTAAACAAGTTCAATTAATCCATGATTTAGCATTAATGCTTCTAATAGGACAGGGAGTATCATTTTTTATTTCTTTAATAAGATCTTTAGGATTTGATATGAAACAGTTTGAGTTTGGTAAAGATCTTATGGAACTTGAAACAAATGATGAAGATAATGAAGAAGTAGAAGTTAATATTACAGTTGACTCTAATGCTATAAAAAGAGAACTAAATAAAAGAAAAAGATATATTAAGTATGTATATTTAGAAAATAAACTACTAATAAATGCAAGTATACTTTTATTTTTCTCAGTAATATTCTTACTTATTTACTTAAATTCTACAGTATACAATATTACATATGATGAAGGTAGTATGTTCTATGTATCCGGATATGAACTAGGTGTAAATAAAGTATACATGACTAATAAAAGTTTTGATGGTAAAGTTATAACAAGTGATGATAAGTATTTAGCACTTGCTGAAGTAAGTGTAATGATTACTGGATATGATAGAATTCTAAATACTGGTAAAACTATACTAGAAGTTGACGGAGTAAACTACTATCCTAATACAACTAGATACAAAGACTATACATTTGATTTAGGAAAAACTTACTATAATGAAGAGTTACCACTTGATACTTTTACAAAAGTATTACTTGTATATGAAATACCTAAAAATAGTATTAAAAGTAAAATAGAGTTTAAATATTTAAATAATGTTGAAACAGATGAAGATAAATTTAATCCTAAGTATATACATGTAAATATATCTCCAATCTATATTGATGAAGTTAAAGAAGCAGTAGATGTAGAACTAGGAGTAGATACAGTACTTAATGAAAATAATTTAGGGAAAACTACTTTAAAGATTAATTCATTTGAAATGAAAGAAGAATATGGTTTATCTTATAATTTTTGTTATAAAGAAGAATGTATTACTTCTTATGAATATTTAAGACCAGTACCTAATTCTAATTATGATTTAGCCGTACTAAAAGTAAATGCTGAGCTTAATAAAGATGAATATATAAATGTTTCTACAATTAATACTCCATATGATTTAGTAAATCTATATGGATTAATTGAATATAAAATAAACGGAGAAACATATAGAGTAAGTAAAGATTTTAGAAATATAAAAGCTAATAGAGTATCTACTGGAAATGATTATTATATTTCAATAAATAAAAAAATAATTAATGCTGAAGAAGCATATTTATACCTATATGTAAGAGATAGTGTATATAGATATAAAATTAAGTAAAACACTATATAAGAAGCCAAAAATATGTTATAATCTAATAATGGAGGGTATGTGATGAAAAAATACTTATATTTACTAATATTAACTATATTTCTAATAATACCCCAAAAAGCATATGCTTCTTGTACATCTAGTGAAAAAACTAGATTACAAACATTTGCTAGTAACATTACATATAAATATGACTACAAAGAATCATTTGATAAAAATTCATATGGTTCTATATCATTTAACATTTATTTATATAATGTTACTGACGAAATGATTGTAAAGTATGTTCCAAATTATACAAGTACAGGTGAAGTAGTAACAAAAGGTAAAATTGATTTAAATAAAATAAATGGAGTTACTACACTTCAAAACGTAGCAGCAGGAAAAAGCCATCGTTTTGAAGTTTATGCTTCCGGAAGTACTTGTACAAACGAAAGACTTTATACATTCTATGTATCAACTCCAAGTTATAACAAATACTATAGCTCAGAGCTTTGCAAGAAAGCTCTTGATCATTCTTACTGCAATAGATGGGCTAATCTTAGTATTACTGAAGAACAATTTACAAAAGAATTAACAAACTATATTAATAATGAAGATAAGAAGGAAGAACCAAAAGAAGAAGAAAAAAAGAATCCTTCTTTCAAAGATAAAGTAATAGAGTATCTTATTATTGCAAATGATTATGTATACTATGTAACAATACCTGTTATTGTTATAAGTTTACTTTTAATAATCATTCTAAATAAGAGAAAAAAAGAAAAAATGAAATTCTAAGTTGGTGATTATATGAAGAAGAAAATTAACTTTAAAAAATTACTTATATATTACATTATTTTCGGTGTAGCAATTATAATGCCAGCTACATTTTGTGGTCCATATGATGATGGAACAGCCGCTGAGGATCGAAGCCAAAGTTATAATTCAACAACTGGTTCTCCAGATTGGGATGGAGTAGTATCAAGCTCATATTATCCATATGGATATAGAGTTTATATAGCTGACGAAAAAGGAACTGTTGTGTCACATGGTGCTTCAACACTTATTACAAACTTAATGAATAAAAATGATTCTTCATTTACATATTTATCAGGTGGTGGAAATGCTACTACACGAAAAATAACCGGATCAGCAAGTTCTGGTCACTCAATTCCATCTAATTTGATAAAGTTTGGAGTATTTAATTTTAGTAATATAATGGCCGGTCAAGAACAAAACTTTGATTCTATTTTAATTAAAGAATGGGATTTAAGAGAAGTTGGTAGTACAAGTACTAAAACAATGTATTACTTCCATGATGCCAAAAATGAAAGTGGTAAGAGATCGATTGATGATATAG
Source organism: Bacilli bacterium (assembly GCA_016283075.1). Classification (GTDB taxonomy): domain Bacteria; phylum Bacillota_I; class Bacilli_A; order RF39; family UBA660; genus RGIG4266. The sequence goes on from JAEEMF010000041.1 coordinate 18,872, forward strand.
TTATTTTATTAAATAATTATGGTGATAAAACCGGTTTAATAGGTTTAGGTGATGAACTATATGATCGTATTGTAAGAAAGAAAGATGGTAAGGAATATTTTCTAGTTGCTGAACCAATGGCTGGAATGTGTAACAATAATGGCACGAAAAAATGTGTTATTGGTACAGCTACAGAATTATTATACTGGGCCGGTGGTAAAGATGGTACAAGTGGACCTGATGTTACATCTCCAATGCCTAAAGGGCAAAATAAAACTTTTTTATGTAGATTGTTTAATTCGCATGTTTTAACAGACCCTGCAGGAGGTGCCGGCTATTCTTACTTTAAATATGAAGGTACTGATTGGCAAGATTATTGTAGAGGTGATTTCTATAACAAAAAATGGAACGATGCTATATTAAGTTATTCGAGTCCATTCTTTGAATACATTTTAAGAAAAGATTCACGTGTAGGAACTAAATCGTACGGTCTATCTACAGATGTATGGGCTCTTAATGAATTATTCACTAATACTCCTGATACACCAGATAGTACTGACTGTAACGCAACACCTATTCAATTATGTGATAAAACTTCAAAATATTTTAAAAAAGGTTGTTGTACTTGTACTGTTGCTATGACAGCAATCAAAAGTGCTGCAAGTAAAGGACAGTATGATGAAATTGTTAAATATATAAAAAATAAGGGATATAGTGCATTCCCTACAAGTTGTAAAGTAAAGGATAGAAAAGATAATCCCCCACCAACTTGTACATATGAAATTCATTTTGACAATGACAATGATAATAGTAAGACTAGTTTACCTAAAGTATGTTCATCCACAAAAGTAACTAGCGGTACAGTCGATGATTATAATACTTGGGAATGTGTATTTAAAAGCACTAGTTCAACTGATTCAAATGTTAAAACGGAATATCGCAAAGATATAAATAATTATTGTTCTGCTTACTGTATGGAAAAAGTAAGCTATAGTTTACCAAGTGGTACTACAACATCGCGACCTGGTAGATATTTAATAGTTGGTAGTACTTCTTCACTATATACTATAGGGCCTGTTACGTTTAGCAGTACTAAAGAATGTGCGCTTACAAACAAAGCAGGAACTGCTCCACAAATTGATTATACAGCTTGGGAAAGAGATATGAATACAGCAAATAAAAATGTGGAAGAAGCTTGGGAACGTTATCAAATATCACTATTACAACAAGACGTTTATAATGAAACTACTAGAAACATGAATAATGGTAATCGTAGAGAGGTAGGAAAAGGTCATCATACGTGCAGTTTAACTAATAATACGACTTGTAAGTCAGGAGTTGCATGGGGAATTCAATCAAATGGGCAACGATTTGGGCCTTACACACATCAAAACGTAGACGATGGATGGGCATGTGGACCAAATGGTCATGGTGCAGCTAAACCTAAAGAATGCCATTTCGAGTGTACAGGAGGTTATAATACAGTTCCAAAACCAGCTAACGAGTGTGGCGATGGTAATTTTGAACATGACGGTCATGAATCATATACGATTTATGAAACTTCTGCGTCAAGAGTCTATGAAGGCGGCATTTATTATAAAAAACAAACTATTTCAGATACTTATACTTTTGGTAGATGTGGTACTCAAAATCATGAAGATCGTCATACCGTATCCATAGATACTGGTGCATGGGCTAATTACCAAAATGCTATAAAAAAACGAAAGAGTCTTCTTGAACAAATACAAGAATGTAACAATTATGCAAACGTAAATGGTGATTTTAAACCTGAAGTTAAGATTTCTTATAATGATGTTCAATATCATGGAACATATAGTTTAGAAGCTACTCCATATGTTAACTCAAGTACAACATATAATAATGGAACTTATGCAAACAATTTGTCTAACGAGGAAAAACATAGTAATAGAGGAGAGACATCAAATTATACGTCTTGGTATGGAGAAGCACCTGAAAATGACAGAAGAGCTACTCTTGATGTTACGGGAATGACTTATCCTCGCAATAACACATATGTTTCAACTACAACAGTAACTTATACATATGGATTACAAAGTAGTTTGTATCAATATATAGTTAAACCAGATGGAAAATCACAATCTAATAAACCTACATCTCCAACAAGTGGAAATGATTATAACAACTATACTTATGTAGCATTTTCTAATTTACCAATTCACTTTTCTACTCCAGAAGGCAAATATGGATATTACTTAGAGGTAAGCGGATTTGGTACAAATGATAATTTGAATAAATATTTATTTGGTAATCAATCATTTGATGGAAAAAAATATTATATCGGTTCACAATATAGATATGATTGTTCATATATAATTGATCCTCCATGTATTGATTGTCCAATAACTAAGAAAAAGTTTATTGAATATAGAACTATTTCTTTAACAAATCCTTTCCCTGGAGAAAGTGGTGCCGGTAGAAATCCTGGTACAAACTGGTATGGAATTGACCAAATTGATGTAAATAAGACAAAGGTTGAAAAATATATTACATATAATAGAGGTGTTAATACTACCGCTGGTACAAAAGGTGCAACTAACACTGCTTACGATGTATATAAACTAGACCCTATGTATGAAATAGATTTAACACCAGCTCTTATGAAAACAATTAAAAAATATAATTCAGAAAGAAATATGAAGCAAAAAACTGTATACGGAAAAACTTCTATTCAAGGTTTTTCAGATTTTACTTTAAAATGTAAGGTTGACTCAAACGCTGGTAATTATAAGCAGTGCACAAGTCAAGTTATAAGAAGTTGGGGAGTTAAAGGATGCGGTATTGGTGAAGGTAAAACAGCAACAAAATGTGGTACAACAGTAGCATGGAGGATGAATAGTTAATGAAAGAGTCGATTTGGGGATACGCAGTACTTGTACTTGGCGTAGTTGCAATAACATTTATATTTCTATTTCAAACTTTAACTAATTCAGATCAACAGTTAATGAACCTTCTAGATGAGACTACAAAAGCCGCAATGTATGATGCAATTGACTTTCCGGCATATAGGGAAAGTGGTAATATAAGAATAGATAGAGAAAAGTTTGTAGAAAACTTCCTTAGAAGATTCGCTCAAAATGCTTCTCTAGCTAGAACTTATAAAATTAAAATTTATGATGTAAATGAGATACCTCCAAAGGTAAGTATAAAGGTTTCTACTCAAGAAGAAGGATCAGTATTTACTTTTGGAGAAACTCAATCAATAAAATACACAATAAGTAATACTATTGATGCAATACTTGAAACACCATATTAATAGAAAGGATGATGGTTAATGAATGATTTACTAGCAAAAATTAAAAGAATTGCAAAGAATAAGAATACTGTAACAATAGTAGGGGTTATTTTAATTCTTGGATTATTATACTGGGGATATAGTTCTCAAGTTAATACATCAGTTAGCCCTGTTACAGTACCAGTAGCTGCTGAAACTATACAACCTAGAACACAAATTACAGCTGATATGGTATCTGATATGAGCGTACCTAGTATAGCTGTTGTGGATAATGTATATACTAGTAAGAATGCAATTATTAACATGTATTCTAATGTAAATACTATTATTCCAAAAGGAAGTATGTTCTATAGAGAAGCTCTAGTTAGTAAGAGTGAGCTTCCTGATTCAGCATTCTTCGACATATCGGAAGATGAAATTCCTTATATGTTTAATGTTACTCTTGAATCTACATATGGAAACTCAATTTACCCAGGAAGTAAAATTGACATCTATATGAAGGCGGCTGATGAAGAAGGTAAAGTAATGTTTGGTAAATTATTATCAGATGTACTTGTTATCTCAGTTAAAGATTCTAGTGGTAATGATGTATTTGAAAATACAGAAGATTCTAGAGAACCAGCTTATTTAATATTTGGTTTAAAAGATAAATATCATTTATTACTTAGAAAAGCTAGTTACTTAGATGTTGAATTAATTCCTGTTCCACATGGTGGAAAAATTGTTTCAGATGATAAAGTTACTACAGTAGCATCTACTGTTCTTGAAGAATACATTACTTCTAAGACAATTGTTCTTCC